>JAKLKD010000132.1:44162-53918 GCA_023150845.1 Myxococcota bacterium
GGTGAACTCGCCGACGACCTTCTTCACCCGGGCGTTGCCCGACTGGAAGTGCTGAAAGCGCGCGCCGTCGTGGCGAATCGACATCGAGTCGGCTCGGGCGCCCCGTGGCGGCAAGGCCATGGGCTTGACGAGGCTCCAGTGCCCGTCGGCGACGACGAGGTAACGGTAGCCGCGGTAAGGGTTGAACAGGAGGTGCTCAACCCAGGGGTACTCCTGGCCATAAGCCGTCACCGAGCGCTCCATCGCGCCGATGACCTGCCAGGCGTGACCGCCGAGCTCCGCCTTGGCGCCGAGCTCGATGGGCGGCTTCCAGAGGCGCTTCTCGGCCTCACGGATGAGCACGGCCTGGCTGGCGTCCCCTTTGTCTTCGACGCCGAGCTCGCTGGAGCAGTACTGGCAGACGATCTTCTGCGCCGCGCCTGGGGCCCGGAGCGTGATGGCGCCGCTGCAGTTGGGGCAGCGCAGGGCGCGGGTGCCGGTGATCTCCGGGCCTTGGCGCGACACCAAGACCGAGTCCGACCAGCCCTCAAAGGCCCGTACACCCTCCAGCTTGAGGTCGGCGAGCTCGACGGGGCGGCCGCGCCAGAGCATCGGCGGGTCGTCCGCGGCGTCGAGGGTGCCGACGAGGCCCTCGGCGGGGGCCCAGAGGTCGACGTACTCGCCCTCTTCGCCGCCGACGACGGGGAAGGGGAGGCTGCCCTCGGCGGCGAGCACCTCGGCGACCTCACGCTCCCGGACGATCCAGGTCTCGTCACCGACGGTGATCTCGTCGTCGGGATCCGCCATGGCCGACCCAGGGGCGGGCACCGGGGGCTTGTCGTAGAGCTCCCACATAGCGTTGGCTTCAGCGAGCCAGCCGACCCCGCCGTCGGAGAAGCTCAGGTACCACTCCGTCCAGCGCACGCCGGGGCGGCCTTTGCGGACGGCGCCGATGACCTCAAAACGGCGCTTGCCGACCGCGCCCGTCACGCCCACCTGCACCGGCGAGAGATCGCGGGCGAACTTCGCGACCTTGCCCAGAGACTTGACGTCGGCCCCGGAGCGCACGACGGTGCTCTCACAGGACGGGCAGATCGTCGCGAGGGCCGAGGCGTGCTTAAACGCGACGGGGGAGGAGCAAGACGGGCAGGTTGCCGAGATCATCGTGACCCCAGGATAACACCTCGACACCATAAACACCGGGCGCGCCCTCGTCCCTGCCGCGCGCCCGAAGACGGGTTATGCCCCGCTGCCCGGAGGTGCCATGGCTGAGGCGAACGGTCCTGTCTTGGTGGTGGATGACGAGGCGGACATCCGCCGCCTGCTCACCATGAACCTCAAGCGTGAGGGGTTCCGGGTGTTGGCGGCGGAGAACGGCCAAGAGGCCCTGCGCCTCGCCCAGGCCGACCCCCCGATCCTCGTGGTGCTCGACCTCATGCTGCCCGACATCCAGGGCACCGAGGTCTGCCGTCGCCTGCGGGCCATGCCCGAGACGGCGGAGATCCCCATCCTCATGCTCACCGCCCGGGATGAAGAGATCGACCGGGTGGTCGGCTTTGAGGTCGGCGCGGACGACTACGTCACCAAGCCCTTCTCCGTGCGAGAGCTCATGCTGCGGGTGCGGGCCATCTTGCGCCGCGCCCCGGCCAAGCCCATCGAGCCCGACGACGGCCAGATGTTGACCATCGGCCCCCTGCGCCTCGACGTAGCGGCCCACCGAGTCTGGGTGGAGCAGGAGGAGCTCCCGCTGACGGCGACGGAGTTCAAGCTGCTCTACACCCTCGTGCACCGCGCCGGGCGGGTGCAGAGCCGCGGCCAGCTCCTCCAGGACGTGTGGGAGATGCCGCCGGACCTCAACACCCGCACCGTCGACACCCACGTCAAGCGCCTCCGCGAGAAGCTCGGCGTGGCGGCGGGCCTCGTGGAGACGGTGCGCGGCGTCGGGTACCGCGTCTCGCGCTGAGCGTGAGGGCTGAGCGGGGAGGCTGGGGCGGGGAACCGAGCCTCCGACGATTGGTGCGTTCGATTATATGCCGTTGACGGTATATGCCGATAACGGTATATAAGCGGCATGAACTCCATCGAGGCCATCGCCGACCCCTGCCGTCGCGACATCTTGTCTCTGCTGCTCCAGCGGGAGCGCGCCGTCGGGGAGCTCGTCGACGCGCTGCAGCTCCCCCAGCCCAGCGTCTCCAAGCACCTGCGGGTGCTGCGTGACGTCGGCCTCGTGGCGGTCCGGGGGGACGCCCAGCGGCGGCTCTATCGGGTTCGTGTCGAGCCCCTGCAAGAGCTCGACCACTGGCTCACGCCGTTCCGGCGCACCTGGGCGAGCCGCCTCGACGCCCTTGAGCAACACCTCAACACCATGGAGGAGCCATGAGCTCGCACGATCAAGATCCCCTCGGTGAGGTCCGCCGCGACGGCGACCGCTGGTCCTTACGTTACGTTCGGGTGCTGCGGCACTCCCCGGAGAAGGTCTGGGCGGCGATCACCCGCTCCGAGCACCTCAACCACTGGATGCCTTGTGACCTCGTCGGCGAGCGCCGGGCCGGGGCCCCGCTCACCCTGCCGTTCTGGCCCGAGACCGTCGAGAAGTACAAGCTCACCGGCCCGCCCCTCGCCGGGGAGATCCGGGTGTGGGATCCGCCCCACGTCTTCGAGTGGACCTGGGACGTTGATCTCCTGCGGTTTGAGCTGACGCCTGACCCAGAGGGCACACGCCTCACCTTCACAACCTGGCTCGGCGGCTCAGAGGCCGACGCTGACACAGCCTCGGGCTACCACATCTGCCTCGGCCTGCTCCGGGCTCGCCTCGACGGCGCGAGTGGATCGACGGCGGAGGTGGACACGGCCCCGATGAAGGCGGTGTATGTCGCCGCGTTTGAGAGGTTGTCGCATAGGTGAGAAGTTGGGTGATCAACCAAATTGAAGGGGGTTGAAGAGATCAGCTCCCCGCAGGTTTGGTCTCCCTAGGGCGCCTCGGCCTCCGCGTGTGGTGGCCGAGGATCCTGGGCCGCGAGATTATTATTTGGCGCTCAAATCGAGCATGAACACGGCAATTTTGGTCGATGTGCGCCTTTTTGCTCCGATAAAGGCAATGATTTGGCGATCCGCTTCGCCTGTTATTGTGCTCAATCTGAGCGGACGCTGGTGAAGGTCGCCGCCACGACCTGCGCTCCCCGCGGAGATATCGCGGCACCGACTTGGGGCTGGGGTATACTCGAAATACAAGCGTTCCCAACCAGGAGAAGTGATGACAAACAGCGGGTCCAAAGGTCCGAGCGGCGGAACCTCGAGCGGCAACGGCGGCAGAACGCCCGATGACCACAGCAAGGGCGACGGCCGCAAGCACGACGGCGACAAGGGCGGCCACAGCGTCCAGCATGACGCGCCGGACGGCACCAAGGGCGCGGGCGCTCGCCCCCGCACCACGGATGACCCCGCGGAGGGTGGCCGGGGCATCAACCCGTCGAGTGGTCGCAAGGAGTAGTCTGAGCAGCTCAGACCTCTGAGACGAAGCCTCATCGTCCTTGGATGGTCTCGGTGTGCCCGATGTCCCGCTCAGCGTTCCACTGTGCGGGGCAAGCGGGGACGGCGACGCCGCTCTCCGATGAGCCCCTTGGCGGGCGTTCGGCTGGAACCCCCAGCTTAACGCCCCGCCTTCGTGTGTTACGCGCACACCCGCTCAACGGGGTGTGAGCGTGCTCGCTCTGTGGATCTGAGGCGGCGCCCTCTCAGCTCGTGCGGACGTAGCTCGCGAGGTGTTTGCCCGTGAGCGTGGACCGTCGCGCGACGAGCTCCGCCGGGGTGCCCTCAAACACGATCCGGCCGCCGTCGTGCCCAGCGCCGGGGCCAAGATCGATGATCCAGTCGGCGTGGGCCATCACGGCCTGGTGGTGCTCGATGACGATGACGGACTTTCCGGAGTCCACGAGGCGGTCGAGCAGGCCCAAGAGCTGGGCCACGTCGGCGAGGTGAAGGCCCGTCGTCGGCTCATCCAGCACATACACCCCGCCGTCTTCGCCCATCTGTGTGGCGAGCTTGAGGCGCTGGCGCTCGCCGCCGGAGAGGGTGGGCAGCGGCTGGCCGAGGCGGAGGTAACCGAGGCCGACGTCAGCGAGGCGCCTCACGAGGGTGAGCGCGGCTGGGGTGCGCGCCTCACCGGCGCCGAAGTAGGTCACGGCGTCATCGACGGGCAGGTCGAGCACCTCGGC
Source organism: Myxococcota bacterium (assembly GCA_023150845.1). Taxonomy (GTDB): domain Bacteria; phylum Myxococcota_A; class UBA796; order UBA796; family CAJQPC01; genus JADKFE01. The sequence continues at coordinate 48,356 of JAKLKD010000132.1, forward strand.
GATGTTCAGCCCGCCGAGGCGATAGTTCAGCACGCTGGCCTGAAACCGCCTCCCCTCACAGTCCTCACAGACCGTGGTGACGCCGGACATCATGCCCAGGTCGGTGTAGATGACCCCGGCGCCGTTGCAGGCCGGGCAGGCGCCTTCAGAGTTCGCGCTGAACAGGGCGGGCTTCACGCCGTTGGCCTTGGCGAAGGCCTTCCGGATGGGCTCCAGGAGGCCGGAGTAGGTCGCGGGGTTGCTGCGCCGGGAGCCGGAGATCGCGCTCTGATCGACGGTGACGACGCCGGGGCGCCCGCTCACGGCGCCGTGGATGAGGGAGCTCTTGCCCGAGCCGGCCACGCCGGTCACCACGACGAGCACGCCGAGGGGGACATCGACGTCCACGCCTTGGAGGTTGTTGGTCCGGGCGTCCCGCACCTCAAGCTTGCCCTTCGGGGCGCGCACCGACGGCTTGAGCCGGGCGCGGTCATCGAGGTGCCGCCCGGTCAAGGTGCCGCTCGCCCGCAGGCCGTCCACGGTGCCTTGAAACACGATCTCCCCGCCGGCCTTCCCGGCGCCGGGGCCGAGATCGACGACCTGATCGGCGATCACGATCGTCTCGGGCTTGTGCTCGACGACGAGCACGGTGTTGCCCTTGTCGCGCAGGCGCAGGAGCAGCTCGTTCATGCGCTGGATGTCGTGGGGGTGCAGGCCGATGGTGGGCTCATCAAAGACGTAGGTGACGTCGGTGAGCGCCGAGCCGAGGTGCCGGATCATCTTCGTGCGCTGGGCCTCGCCGCCGGAGAGCGTGCCCGCCGGGCGATCGAGGCTCAGGTAGCCGAGGCCGATCTCGACGAAGGAGTCCAGCGTGTGCCGCAGCACGGCCAAGAGCGGGGCGACGGAGGGCTCGTTGAGGCCGCTCGCCCAGGCCGCGAGGTCGCTGAGCTGCATCTTGCAGGCGTCGGCGATGTTGATCCCGGCGATCTTGCACGAGCGCGCGGCCTCGTTCAGCCGGGTGCCCTGGCACTCGGGGCAGGTGGCGAAGGTGACGGCGCGCTCGACGAAGCTCCGGATGTGGGGCTGCATCGCCTCGACGTCTTTGGAGAGCATCGAGCGCTGGATGCGGGGCACGAGGCCCTCATGGGTGAGGTTCACCCCGCTCACCTTCACCTTCACGGGCTCGGAGAAGAGCAGGATCTGCCGCTCACGGTCGCTGTAGTCGCCGAGGCGCTTGTCCGGGTCGAGGCCCGCCGCGGCCATGATGCGGGCGTGCCAGCCGTCGGAGGTGAAGCCGGGGATGGTGAGCGCGCCCTCGTTGAGCGACTTGGACTCGTCGTAGAGCTGGCGGAGGTCGATGTCGTTCACCGAGCCCATGCCCTCGCAGCGGGAGCACATGCCGCCGTTGACGGTGAAGGTGCGCTGCTCCGGGCGCTCGGCGCCTTGCTCGACGCTGACCTCACCGCCGAAGTGTTTTGACTTGCCGGGCTTCACGACGCTCGTCTGGCTGCCGCGCTCGACGGTCATCACGCCCGTGGCGCGCACCGTCGGCACGTTGAAGGAGAAGGCGTTGGGGGGCCCGACGTAGGGCTTGCCGATGCGGCTGAACAGCACCCGGAGCAGGGCGTTGGCGTCCGTCGCCGTGCCGACCGTCGAGCGCACGTTGGCGCCCATACGCTCCTGATCGACGATGATCGCCGTGGTGAGGCCCTCCAGCACGTCCACGTCGGGGCGGGCGAGGCTCGGCATGAAGCCCTGCAAGAAGGCGCTGTAGGTCTCGTTGATGAGGCGCTGGGACTCAGCGGCGATGGTGCCGAAGACCAAGGACGACTTGCCCGAGCCCGACACCCCCGTGAACACCGTGAGGCGACGCTTGGGCAGCTCCACGCTCACGTTCTTGAGGTTGTTCCCCCGGGCGCCTTGCACCCGGATGAGATCGTGGGCGTCGGCGACGGGGCGGTCGGTGGGGCGGGGCTGGGACATACCGTGGCTCCATGGCGTGGGTGCGGCGCGGCGGCGCGCCGGGGAGCCTCCGCGCTCGCGCGAGGGGGCGCGACGTGCCGGGAGCGCGAGGGCCCAGCGACGTAACCAAAGTTCGCCACCCCCGTCAAGGCTCGGCGTGTGGTGGTGAAGCTCTGCGGCGGCGCACATCTTGGCGCGGCGGGTGATAGGAGTGGCCGCCCCGCGGAGGCGATCCCACCCCCAGCGGCAGGCAGGAGACGAGCATGAGCACGACAAGAGTGTTGGCCCCGGTCATCGCCCCGGGCGAGAAGGTCAAGGGCCCGGCGTCGTACTTCCCGAGCATCGAGAAGACCTATGGCCAGCCCGTCCAAGCCTGGCTCGACCTCATCGTCGAGCGCCTAGGGACCGAGCGCCACATGGCCGTCGTGGACTGGCTCAAGCAGGAGCACAAGCTCGGCCACGGCCACGCCAACGCGCTGGTGGCCTACTGCCGGGCGGGCCTGGAGTCGGGCGGCGAGGGCTGATCTTCACGAAGACTTGGGCGTTTAGTTTGACGTCTATATAGATGATCGACTATATATTGAGGGCTTCTCGGAGTCCTCATGTCCGCCCCAAGCTCAGCCCCGCCCTCCATCCCGATCCGCCTCGGCGCGCGCCTCATCGACGTCGTCGTCGTCACCGCCCTCGCCGCCGCCTTGGGCCAGGGCATCGGCTTCGGTTTTGACTGGCTCGTCCTCGGGGCGGCGCTCATCTTGGGCTACTTCGTCGCCGGGGACACGCTCTTTGGGGCCACGCTGGGCAAGCGGGCCCTGGGCCTGCGGGTGGTCAGCGCCGACGGCGGGCCGCTCACGGCGGTCCAGGCGCTCCGGCGGGAGCTCTTTGTGGTCCTCGGGGCGGTGCCCTTCGTGGGGCCCTTCCTGGCCTTGGGCATGTGGATCTGGATGTTTGTCGCCGTCCGGCGCAGCCCCCTGGGCCAAGGCCCCCACGACCTCTTCGCCGGCGGCACCCGGATCACCCGGGCGTAACCCGCGCCGCCCATCGCCGTCCCCAACCCCCCGAGGTCCATGATGAGCGTTGACCCGCTGAGCCTCACCTTCGCCGCCTTGGCCGACCCCACCCGCCGCGCCATCCTCGCCCGCCTCACCCACGGCGAGGCCTCGGCGACGGAGCTGGGGGAGCCCTTTGGGCTGAGCCAGCCCACCATCTCCAACCATCTCAAGGTGTTGCAGCGCGCCGGGCTCATCACCCGCAGCCGCGACGGCCAGCTACGCCCCGCCCAGCTCAACGCCGCGCCGCTCGTGCAGCTCGACCGTTGGCTCGACGACTACCGGCGCTTCTGGGAGCTGAACCTTGAGCAGCTCGACCAGTACGTCACCGCCCTCCAGTCCCAGGAGCCCCAGAATGACCCAAGTTAAGCCCTGCCCGCACCCTCAGAGCCAGCACACCCTGCACCCCGAGGACCGCGTCGTCATCGTGCGGCGCACCATCCGCGCCCCGGCGGCGCTCCTGTTCACGACCTTTAGCCGGGCGGAGCACCTCAAGCGCTGGTTTGGGCCGGGGAGCTACCCCGTCACCCACGCCGAGGTGGACTTTCGGGTGGGCGGCGCGTTCAAGATGATCATGACCGGCCCCGACGGTGTGCTGGGGCCGCCCTTCGGCGGGACCTACCTGGAGATCGTGCCCGACGAGCGCATCGTCTACGAGAACGGCTTCTTGGCCGAGGGCAGCGAGCGTATGATCGTCACCGTGACCTTCACCCCGCGCGGCGAAGACACCGAGGTGGTGGTCCACACCCGCTTCTTGACCGACCAGAGCTACAAGCTCCACGTCGAGATGGGCTTCGCGATGGGCACGGGCATGGGCCTCGATCAGCTCGCCGTCTACGCGCCGACGCTTCTGCCCTGAAGGCCCGGCGGCGCGTGTGGGCTGGTGTATCCTCCGCCCTGGAGGTCCGATATGTCTACCCTGCGCGCGTCGTTGTGGGCGTCTCCCCTGGACTGGCCGGAGCTCGCGCTCCCCGAGGTCCGCGACCGTGAGCCCATCGGGCTTTGTTTCTCCGGCGGCGGCTCGCGGGCCCTGGCGGCGGCCTGGGGGCAGCTCCGGGCGCTGCGTCACCTCGGGGTGCTCGACCGCGCGCGGTACATCTCCGGGGTCTCCGGGGGGAGCTGGGCGTCGGGGATCTACACCTTCCAGCGCGTCACCGACGAGGAGACCTTCTTGGGGCCGCTCCTGGCGCCGGAGGACCTTAGCCTCGACGCGCTGAGCGAGCCGCTCACCACCGAGAGCTTAGGCTTCGCCGCCACGCGGAACGTCTGGGGCTTCTTGGCCGAGGCGCTGGTGGACCACCAGGTGCCGCCGGATCGCCTCTGGGCGGACGTCATCGGCCGCCACATGCTCGCGCCGTACGGCCTCTTCAACCACGACAACCCCGAGGCCGTCGTCCCTACCGACGCCTACGGGGTCGCCGCCCGCGCTCGACCCGGCAACGAGGCCGTGATGGCGAGCTGGACGCTCCGCGCCCCGGCCCGGGCGCCCTACCTTGTCGTCGGGGCCTGCGTCTTGGGCCCGGAGTCGATGTTGCCCCTCGCCGTGGAGCGCCCGGCGCCCATCGACCTCACGCCGCTCTACTGCGGGGTGCCCGCCCCGGTGACCGGGGTGTTCCAGCGCCGGGACGGCGCGCTGGCGCGGCTCAAGGATCGCCTGCAGGGCGGCGACGGTGAGCCGACGCTCTTGGCCGCGCCCATCGGCGGTGTGGTCGTCGAGAGCTTGGCCTTCGGCGGCGGGCCCGCGCCCGCGGTCACCGCGGAGCAGGCCTTGCCCGCGCCCGCCGCGCCGTGGAGCCTCGCGGACCTCGTCGGCGCCTCGTCTTCGGCCTGGGCCGGGGTCTTGGAGGAGGCGCCGGGGCTCGGCCGCCTGCACCGCCTCGCGCCTTGTGTGTCGCTCTGGCCGGGGTGGAGCTGGGAGACCCCGCCGGACACCCGCTTCGCGCTGGGCGACGGCGGCATCTTGGAGAACTACGGGCTCATCACCCTGCTGCGGCGGGGGGTCGATCGGGCGATCGTGCTGATCAACACCTCCACACCTCTGGAGACGGACTGGGATCCCCAGGCCGACGAGCCGACGGGGGAGCGGATCGACGCCTACCTGCCGGGCCTGTTCGGGCGGCCCCAGCGCAGCCTCGGCACCACGACCGTCGACAACATGATCTTCCCCACCGCCGAGCTCGCGCCCCTGGTGACGGCGCTCCAGGCCGCCAAACGTGCGGGGGAGCCGGTCATGGCCCTGCGCACCCACCGGCTCTTACACAACGCCTGGTGGGGCGTAGACGGCGGGCGTGAGGTGAAGGTGCTGTGGGTGTACCTCGACCACGCCCGGCAGTGGGAGGATCAGCTCCAGGACGCGGATCTCCGCGACGCGATCCACGCCGGCAACCGCCGCCTCTTGCCGACGGGGCCCCTCAAACACTTCCCGCACTACAAGACCAGCGGCGAGAACGTTGGCGGCAGCATCGCCTTGACCGACGTGCAGGCGAGCGCCCTCGCCGCGCTGACGTCTTGGGGGCTCACCCAGCGGGAGGACCTCGTGCGGGCGCTGCTCGACGGTGAGGCGGCCCGGGCCTGAC
>JAKLKD010000133.1 GCA_023150845.1 Myxococcota bacterium
GTATGGCCGACCGCGAGCGCCAGCTCCTCAGCAAGATCCAGAACGCGCTGAACCGCATCCAAGAGGGCGAGTACGGCACCTGCGAGACCTGCGGCGCGTCGATCACCTACCGCCGCCTGCTCGCGCGCCCCGTGGCGACGCAGTGCATCGACTGCAAGACCGCCGCGGAGCAGATCGAGCGCCGCAGCCGGATGCTCTGAGCGCGCCTCGGAGCCGCTGGCTGCGTCGGGGGGCGTGATGTCGGTGTAGGATCGGCTCCTTCACGGGAGCCCCGATGAACGTCCACGCCTTGCATGAGCACCCCGCGTATCAGGCCCTCACCGTCGCCGAGCGCCTCGCCGTAGACACCCGGCTGAGCCAGTGGCACCTCGACGCCGCCGCCGTGGCCGCGCTGACCGGCGGCGTGGACACCTTAGAGCCCGAGGACCTGCGCTTCTGGCTCCAGTCCACCGAGCGCCGCCCCTGGGCGATGATCACCTTGGGCGCCAGCTCCCCCCAGGCCGATGAGCTGTTCCAGCGGACCCTCGACCTCGCCCCCTACCTCGCCGAGCACCCCCAGCGCGCCGAGCGGGTGCGGGCGGCCCGGGAGCTGAGCCGGGCGTTCGGCATCGCCGCGGTGGCGTTCGCCGAGGCGGGCTTCTTGCGGGATGAGGAGCTCGGCGCCTTGTGGGAGCGGGTGTCGGCGCTCGAGGCCGTCGAGGCGGGCTGGACCCCGGATCGGCTCCTCGACGCCGCCCGGGCGGCGGGGCTCGGCGAGGTGAGCGAGGCGGTGCGTCGCCACCAAGAAGAGACGAGCGGTCTGCGCGGGCTCCTGGGCCGGGCGACGGCGCGGCTGCGCACCCGGGCGTTCAACCTCGCCCACGGCGGGGCGTACCTCGTCACCGGCGACAGCGGCCACGAGGGGCGCTTCGAGGGCGGTCGCTGGTCCAACTGGACTGAAGACTACGCGGTGATCCCGGCGCGCTACGCCTGTCCCCGCGACGAGGAGAGCCTGCGCCGGATCGTGGCTGACGCGCGTCAGCTCCGGGTCGTCGGCGGCGGCCACAGCTTCAACGACTCGCCGCTCTGCGCCGACACCCTCGTCTCCTTGGACGCCATGGACCGGGTGCTCGGCTTCGACCCCCTGCGGCGCACGATGCGGGTGCAGGCCGGGGTGCGCCTCCGGGACCTCAACAAGGTGCTCGCCCGGGCGAACCTCGCCTTGCCCGTGCTCGGCTCCACCGACGCCCAGAGCCTCGGCGGGCTCATCGCGACGGACCTCCACGGCACGGGGCGTGATTACGGCTTCCTCTCCGAGCAGGTCTTGGGCCTGCGGGTGGTGCTCGCCGACGGGGACGCCCGGGACGTCGGCCCCGGCGACCCGCTCTTCCACGCGGTGATGGGCGGGCTAGGGGCGGTGGGTGTGGTCACCGAGGTCGAGCTGCAGCTCGTCGAGGCCTTCAACGTCGACAAGCGCACGTCGATGGTCGACCGCGCGGCGACGGAGCAGGGCCTCGACGCCCTCATCGCCCAGCACGACCACCTGAGCTTCTACTACATCGGCGGCGCCGGGCAGCAGGAGGCCGTGCGGGCCCACACCTGGGACCACACCCAAGACGCCGTCACCGAGGGCTGGGAGGCGAAGAAGGCCGCCCAGGAGCTCTCCGACTTCGGCATCAGCGCGTTCTTGCCTCAGCTCGCCGAGGCCCTGGTGCAGCTCGACGAGGACAACGCGCTCTCGAACCTCGCCGCCCCAGACAGCCGCCTCGTCATGCCCGCCCAGCGCGGCTTCGGGCGGAAGCTGTTCTACCGCCACGACGAGATCGAGCTCGCCGTGCCCTACGAGGCCACCCACGACGCCCTGCGAGAGGTGATGAAGCTCCTTCGGGACGAGGACTACTTCTCCATCGTCGAGGTGCGCTTCACCCCGGACCGCTCCCGGTCCCTCGTCGGCCCCGGCGTCGGCCGCCGCAGCGCCTGGATCGAGCTGGCGACGCCGCTCTCCCAGCCCCGCGACCTGATGTACGCCCGGGTTGAGGCCATCCTGCGCGCCTACGGCGGCCGCCCCCACCTCGGCAAGAAGACCGCCTTCACCCACCACGAGCTGCTGGAGGTCTACGGCGAGCGCTTCACGGCGTTCCAGGCCGTGCGCTCACGGGTGGACCCCACGGGCAAGCTGCTCAACCCCTTCACGCGCCGGGTGTTCGGGGCCTGAGCGCCGCGGGCCAGGGCGTCACTCGATGTAGCCCAGGGCCTTCAGCGCGGCCTCATCGACGCCCTCCGTGCCACCTTTGGGCCGGAAACGCTCGACGAGCTCGTCCCGGCTCTGAGGGGCGCTCTGGTCTTTCGGCAGGCGGTCCTGGCCCAAGGCGATGACGCCGGGGAGGTCTTGGGCGGGGTGGATGCCCAAGAGCGCTTGGATGGTGGGCGCCACGTCGAGGAGCCCCATGCTCGGCAAGGTCTGGCCGACGGGCAGGCCGGGGCCCTTGGCGTAGATCACGCCCCGGGCGTCGTGCATCCCGGAGAAGGTCTCGGAGAGGCGCACGTAGTCGCTCAAGGGCTCGCCGCCGACGGTGCTGGTCTGGAGGCGGGCCTCGGTCACGCGCTCGTCGGTGAGGGTGAGGCCGAGGGCGCTGGGGGCGCCGGGCACGGGCTCCACCCGGAAGACCGGGGCTCCGTGCTCATCGACGAGGGCCTCCAGGGCGGCCTTCAGCTCGGGCAGGCGGGCGGCGCCGCCTTCGGTGAGGGAGACGTTGAGCTTGATGCCCAGGCGGGAGACGTCGACGGGCAAGCCCTGGGCGATGAGGCGGGCGCGGAGGCGCTCGGTGAGGGGCTGGAAGCCGAGCTGGTCGAGGGCCGGGTCGAAGGCGCGGAAGCCGTGGTCGGAGACGACCACCACCGTCGTCTCGGGGCTCACCCGGTGAATGAGCTCGCCGAGGATCAGGTCGGCCTGGCGGTAGGCCCCGCGCACGGCGTCGCCGTAGCGCGCCTGCTTCTGGGGGTCGATGTCGGTGAAGGCCTCGGGCTGGTGGTACGTCCAGAAGCGGTGGGCGAGGCCGTCGGTGGCGTAGTAGGTGAAGGTCGCGAGGTCGGGCTGATGCTTGTGCATGGCGTGCACAAACACGTCGCGGTCGATGCGCCCCCGGAGGAGCTGCATCGCCTCAAAGCGGGCGTCGTCATCCGGGCGCTCGATGCGCTCGCGGAGGCTCCAGCGCACGGCGTCCCAGAGCGTGCTCAGGCGGAGGCCCTGGGGGATCCCGGCGAGCACCAGCGCCGTGGTGCTGCGGGTGCCGGCCACCTTCTTGCGGCGCATGCGGTTCGCCAGCTCCAGCTCCTTCACGAAGCTCAGCTCGGCGGGGAAGGTGTCCGGGGCCGGGGCGAGCCAGCTCGGCACGATGAAGCCCGGCACGGGCCGCGGCGGGTAGGTGACGAGCCACTTGTAGATGCCGACGCGCAGGCCCGCGTCCTCGGCGATGTCCCACAGCCGCGGCGCCTGCACGTCCGTCGCCCGGGTGTGGAAGCCGTGGATGCCGTGCTCCTCCGGGGGCACGCCGCTCGCCATGGTCGTCCACAAGAGCGGCGAGAACATCGGCTCCATCGACATCAGCACGCCGCGGCTGCCCTCGGTCGCCAAAGACTGAAGCGCGGGGAGCTCCCCCTCGGCGACCATGGGATCGATGAGGTCAAAGGTGGCGCCGTCGATGCCGACGACGAGCACCCGCACCGGGTCGCGGCTGGGCTCGGGCCAGAGCGCAAGGGCCAAGGTCAAGGCGGCGGTCGCCCCAAAGGTGAGGCTCGGGGCGCTGGCGCGGGGGCGGCGCAGGCCGATGAGCCCGCCGAGGAGCGCGCCGAGGGCGGCCGGGGCGAGCACCAAGAGCGCCAACAGGAGGCCGAGGCTGTCGATGAACCAGGGGTTCACGACGCTCACCGCCGCGGAGACGGCGAGGCCCGGCAGGGGGGCGAAGGCGGCGCCGAACAGCGCGGCGTTCGTGGCGGAGGGTCGGCTCACGCGGGGTCTCCTTCCAAGAAGCGTCCCGGCTCAAACTCATCCCAGAAGTGCCAGTCCCCGGGGTGCTCCCGCAGCCAGAGGTCCAGCCAGCGGGCGCTGAGGTCGGCGCCGTGCTCCAGAGCCTCGTCGAGGGGCAGCTCCCGGCGCAGGGGGAGGGCCTCGTGGATCTCCGTGACGTAGAGCGGGCCCGGCCCGGGGTTCTTGTAGGTGACCATGGGCAAGATCGGCGCCCCGCCCCGCAAGGCGAGCCACAAGGCGCCGACGGGGAGCCGCATACGCTGGCCCAGGACCTCCCGGGTCACCCGCCGCCCGAGCTCTTTGCCGCCGCCGGTGCCGTCCATCGCCGAGAGCACCAGCTCCCCTTGGGTCAGGGCCCGAAGCACCGGGCGGATGAAGGATTTGCCGTCCCAGATCTTCGCCGGGATGTCCTGCTCAAGCTGGTGCCGCAGCGCCGTCACCCGGGCGCCCTCGGCGCTGATCGGCCCCTCGACGCCGCCGCCGCCGATCTGGTTCACCCGGTAGTTCCGCGCGCCGAGCACACAGAGCGGGAGCTGGGGCACGCCCATGTGGGGGTGCAGGAGCACGGCGCCGCGGCCGCCTTGCAGGGCCCGGTCCAGGAGGTGGTGGCCCTCGATGCGCAGGTAGGGGCCACCCTCACCCCGGGCGATGCGGGCGAAGCTCCAGGAGATGTACTGGTCGGCGAAGTGGGTGCAGAAGGCCTCGGCGGCGAGCTCGTCGAGGTCGTCCCGGTCGGGGAAGGCCCGGCGGAGGTTCGTGACGAGCTGCGCACGTTTGCCCTTAGAGAGCCGCGCCACGACGGCGCCCAGGCGGCGGTTGAGGCGAAGCTCCGCCCCCGCAGGCGCCCGACCGAGCAGCTCGCGGTACGGGCCCCACACGACCCGGCGGTACACGTCCTTTAAGGGACTCTCGGCGAACACCATGAGCGAGGGCTCCAGAGCGCGTGGTCAGCCCGCCGCGAGACCAGACGCCATCGCGCCCAGCCGCCGAGCGGGGACAGGAGGAGCTTAGCCGCTCCGCGCGAGGCCCGCCGCCGCGGTCAGACCTCCGCCGCCGCGCCGCCCTTGGGGTTGGGGTTGTTCGCCCCGGCCGCCCCGGCCTCGGTGGCCGTGCTGGAGTCGAGGTGGGCCTCCTCCTCGGCGGCCTGGCCCTCTTGCTGCTGCTGCAGCTCGCTGGGATCGCCCCAGTAGCCCTTCTTGCGGATGAGGTCGGGCTGCCGGGTGAACAGCGTCGAGCGCACCCAGCCGTACATCGGCTTGCCGTTGAGGTCGAACAGGACCTTCATCCAGCCGCCCTGGACCTCGTCCACCTCGACCATCTTGCCCGTGGTGTAGCTCGCGAGCTCCATGGCGCCGTAGTCGGGCTCGGCCCAGATGCGGATCTCCTTGAGGGCGCCCGCGCTCAACATGCCCTTCATGCCCGAGAAGACGCGGTTGGGGCGCATCGCCGGGTCGCGGGCGGCCTGCTCATCCTCGATGAGCTGCTCTTGGTTGACCACCCAGGAGGACAAGAAGTCCTGCGCGCCGTCCACGAGGTTCCAGGCCTCGGCCGGGACCTCGTTGGGGCGCTCGGGCTCAAGCCCGGCCTCCTCGGCGGCCTTTTCGACGTCGAGGAAGATCTCGTCGGCGAGCTCCTGCACGAGGAGGTTCTGGATGGCGTTGTTGCCGATCAGGTCGTGCAGCTCATCGCGGGTGGTCGGGAGGTCCTTGAGGGCCTTCTCGTCCACCTTGGGTTTGCCACCTTTGGCCTTGGCGGACTTCTTGAGCAGCTCGTTCTGATCAGACATGGCGCGGTCACCTCGGCTGGGGCGCGGTAGCTACAGGATAGCACCGAAGGCGCGGATTGAGCACATCATCCGCGCCCCTGGACTCATCCGCGCCGCGCCCGCGCCGGGCCTGCGGCGAATCAGGCCGCGCCGTGCTTCCAGAGGGCGATCGTCGCGCCCTCCTCAGTGGCGACCAAGGCGAAGTCCCCGGTGTTGGGGATGCTCGTGGGCGGCACGAGGGACTTGGCGCCCAAGGCCAAGGCGCGGCTGTAGGACGCCCCGAGGTCGTCCACGGCGACGTAGTTCTCCCAGTAGGCCGGGACCTCGGCGGGGACGTGGGCGGGCATCGGCATGATCGAGCCCAGGCCGCCGTCGCCGCGGGTGAGGGTGACCATGCCCTCGTACATGTCGACCTTCCAGCCGAAGATCGCGGTGTAGAAGCGCTTGGCGGCCTCGACGTCGCGGGTCATGAGCTGGGCCCAGCAGAAGGTGCCGGGGACGGGGCGCGTGTTCATCGCGGGCACGGTCTGGCCCGAGGGGTCGCGCAGCAGCCCGAAGACGGCGCCTTCAGGGTCGGCCACGATGGCGAAGCGGCCGATCTCCGGGGCGTCGGTGGGCGGCATGAAGACCTGGCCGCCGAGCTGGACGACCTGGGCCGCGCTGGCGTCGACGTCATCGACGGTGACGTAGTTGATCCAGTGAGAGGGGATCTCGGGGTTGGGGCCCTGCATCGCCCCAGCGACCATCTCTTCGCCGTGGTTGAGGATGGTGTAGGTGCCCATGGGCCCCATGTCGACGTCCTTTGACGTCCACGAGAAGAGGTCGCGGTAGAACTTGGTGGCGACGGCGGGGTTGGTGGAGGACAGCTCGCGCCAGCAGATGGCACCAGCGTAAGGAAGCGCGCTCATGGTGTACCTCTCTCTCTCGTGAAAGGGCAGGATCGCCCGTTGTTTCCCGGCGAGTCGTCCCCCGCCGAGGTGAAGAGAGGTTAACTGGCGATGCGCTAAGTTGACAAGGGCGATGCGCAAAAAAAGCTGAACAAGTGATCAGGTGTTTATCCGATCCGCCGCGCGACCGCCACCAGGGACATTCCGGTAGGGAGGGAGGCCCGATCCTCAGCGGCCAAGGCGGCGCGGCTGACCAAGGAGTAGGCCCCCAAGAGCCCCGGCGAGATCTGGTCGTGCTTGAGCACCTTGCCGTTCAGCCACCAGCCCAAGGCGCCGAGGAGGTTGAAGAAGCGGGTCTCCTCGACCTCAAAGCCCGCGGCGCTCAGGGTGGCCCGCAGGCCCTCGGCGCTGTACCGGCGCCTCTGGCCGATGGTGTCGTCTACGGGGCCGCGCAGGGACTCGTGGGCGGCGACGAGGAGCACCAGCCGACCCCCAGGCGCGAGCAGGGCCCGCAGCCGGGCGAGGCTCGTGGCCTCGTCGTGAAGGTGGCCGAGCACGTTGACGCAGAGCACGGTGTCGGCCTCCGGCGCCGGGCCGGGCCAGGCGGGCGCCTGCTCGGGGTCCCAAGGGACGACCTGCACGTTGTCGTAGTCGTTGAAGTCGCGGGTGAGGCGCTCCAGCCGGGGCCCCGGGGCGTCGGTGATGAAGACCTGGCGCCGGGAGATGAGGTAGGGGCTCAGGTTGCCCCAGCCCGCGCGCACCTCGACGACACGCTGGCCGAGGTGGGGCCGCACGGCGCGCACGATGGCCTCGTTCAGGGGTCCCACGGCGGCGAGGCGCTGGAGGTCTTGTTGCCCCAGGGGCTCCTCGAAGAGCTGGCTCGTGAGGCGGTACTTGAGGATGAGCCGGATGGCCTCGACGCCGTCCTTCCAGGTGATCTTCTTGCCGAGCTCATAGCCGCGCCCGTGGTAGCTGATCGGCACCTCGTAGATGCGCAGGCGCATCCGGGCGAGCTTCTGGGTGACCTCGACCTCAAAACCGAAGCGCTCGCTCTCCAGGCGTAAGGAGCGCAGCACGTCGATGCGGAAGACCTTGTAGCAGGTCTCCATGTCCGTGAGGTTCAGGTCGGCGGCCATGTTTGAGAGCGTGGTGAGGAGCGTGTTGCCGACGCTGTGCCAGTAGAAGAGCGCCCGGTGCTCCTCGCCGATGAAGCGTGAGCCGTAGACCACGTCCGCTTTGCCCTCGACGAGGGGCCGCAGGAGGCGGGGGTAGTCCCGGGGGTCGTACTCAAGGTCGGCGTCCTGGATGAGCACCAGGTCGCCTGTCGCCGCGGCGAACCCGGCGCGTAAGGCGGCGGACTTGCCCCGGTTCTTCGGCTGGAGCAGCCCCCGCACCTCGGCGTGCTCCATGGCGCGATCGGCGTCGAGGCCCCGGCGCGTGAGCGCCTCCCGGGCGATGGGCCGCCAGCCCTCGGATAGGGCCGCGATCTGCTCCCGGGTGCCGTCCGTCGAGCCGTCATCGACGAGGATCACCTCCTTTCGCAGCCCCAGCGGCCGCAGATCGACGTCGAGCACGCGGCAGAGCACCGTCATCAGCGTCGGGCGCTCGTTGTACGCGGGGATGACGATGGTGACGGTCTGCACAGGGGGCGCTCCGAGGTCGAGCACGATCCTGCCACACTCCGCGGCGGCGTGGTGGCCCTCAGTAACCGGACAAAAAATGTCCAACATTGCCCTGGCCGACCGTCGGCGCCAAACGCTTCTTTGTGCATGATCTTCAAAAATTACCGGAAGCGCCACAATCGTATGGGAAATCCGGACAGATGAATTGCGTGGGGCTAAGCCATCGCGGTGAAGCAGCGCTGGGTCTGCTCCATCTCCTCACAACACCACCCCGAGCGCCAGACCATGAGCCGCTCTCGTCGTCTTCAGCCCATCGCCGCGCGGGTCCGTGCCGCGCGTCAAGCCGCCGGCCTCAGCCAAGCTGAGCTGGCCGAGCGCGCCGGTCGCCTCACCGGCACGGAGATCGCCAACGTCGAGGCGGGGCGGCGTGTGCCGACCCTCGCCGTGCTCGCCGACCTCGCCCGCGCCTTGGACGTGCCCTTGGCCGCCCTGGTCGAGGACACCCCACCCCAGCTCGCCGAGGACGATGATCGTGCGCTGCGCGCCCTCGCCGAGCGCCTGCGGTCCTTAGACCCCAAGGTGCTCCAGAGGGCCCTGGGCCTGCTCCAGGCCCTCGTCCGCGCCGCCGAAGAGAACGAGCCGCAGAGCTGAGCCCGCCCGCGCCGCCTAAGCCTTGGGGGGCTCACCGCGGCACCAGGCGATGTAGTCGCCCAAGGCCGCGTTGACGGCGGCCTCATCGACGCCGACCTGGGCCAAGGAGCGGTTCAGGAGGTACCTCGTGCGCTCCCGGGGCGGGTGGGCCCGGGGGACGTGGGGCGGCAGCTCGTCTTGGTCCAGGCACTCGCGGTAGACGGTCCTCATCGCCGCCTCCAGGTCACGGACGTACTCCGAGAAGCGCAGCACCGTGCGCCGGGCGCCGCCGGTCCGGGTGAACCAGCCCTGCTCGATGCGGCAGTAGTCCACCTCCGAGCTCGCCAGGGCCGCGCCTAACCAAGGCCAAGGCACCTGGCCGAGCATCGGGTCGCCGGGGTTGGCGCGTAAGAAGTTCACGCCGCTCTGCAGCCGGGGCGCGGGCTCACGGATCATGGTCAAGAAGCGGCCGTCGGGGTAACGCCGCTCCAAGGCGTCCGCGGCGCACAAGAAGTGCCCCTTGACGAAGAGGCGCCGGGGGCGGCCCTGGGCGTCCGGCCCGGCATAGACGAGGGTCTTGCGGCCGAGGCCGTCGAAGATCTGGACGAAGTCCTCCTCCCACAAGGCCCGGTTGTGCGGGGCCAAGGGGCCGAAGCTGAAGTCCTCGACCATGATCTGCGGCCCCAAGAACGGGCAGTACACGTTGAGGTGCAGGACGAAGATCACCGCGTCGAAGGTGTCGGTGCGGAAGAGGTCGCCCTCGTGGCGCTGGTTGAACTCCGGCGGGACCATCGCGTCGACGCGCTCAGAGATCTGCTCCTTCGTGATCACCCGGCCCAAGGTCAGCTCGACGAGGCGCCACAGCCAGAGGTAGGGGAAGAAGAGCTGGAGCGTCGAGGGCGCGGCGAGCTGGGGGTCGTCCTCGATGTAGCGGGCGAGCTGGGTGGAGCCGCTGCGGGCGGCGCTGATCTCGATGAGCGGCGCGACGACGGGGGTCTGCCGCAGGGCCGCGCCATAGAGCAGCTCGTCGAGGTGCCAGGCGAGGCCGAAGACCGGGCGCCAGGCGACGCGCTGGGCCAAAGAGAGCAGGAGCCAGAGCCGGGCGCCGAGGGTGATGCCCGGCGCGGGCGGGCGCACGGTGAGCACGAGGCCGACGTAACGCCAGAGCTGGCTCATCCGGGGCACGTTCGGGGTCCAGCCCCAGACGAGCACCCCCAAGAGGTAGAGCGGCCAGAGCCCCGCCGTCACGATGAACAACAAGAGCGTCTTGAACACCCGCAGGGCGAGCTTCAAGGCGAAGACCGGCGCCGAGGGCGGCGGTCGGACGGGCTCACCGGGCAAGGCGTCAGGGACTTCAGCGCCCACGAGGAGCAGCTCAGGGTGAAGCGTAGGGATCATCAGCGGTCTCCGGGGACAAGGCTCTATCCTCACGAGCCGCCCGGCGGTGTCCCCCCTTCGGTGTGTGGAGCCTCCTCGCGCGAGGCCCACACGACGCACAGTTCGCCCAGCCACAGCGGCGCCGCGGCTGAACGAGGAAACACTCCACACAGACCGCCGAGGACGAGCGATGAGCGCCCGCCCCCGGTGTCGTCGCTCAGCGCAAGAGCCCCGCCAAGGCCGCGCCTTCGGGGCCAGCGCTCGTGAGGCTCCGCCAGGCCGCCGAGGGCGTGGCCGTCGCGCCAGACTCGGCGGCGACCAAGGCGTCCAAGGCGAGGCTCACCTCGGGGAGCGCGCGGTGGGGCTCCAAGGCCGCGGCGGCCTTCGCCACGGCGCGGCGGCGCAGGCCCTTAAACCGGGTGCTGCCGCAGAGGATCAGCACGAGCAGGGCGGCGGCGGTGCGGCGGGGGTCGTGGCCGAAGTGGCCGTCGGCGCCTTGGGTCTGGGCGAGGCGCGCGTCCGGGGCCTCTTGGGGCGCCGCCGGGGCGAGCTCCTCACGTTTGGCCATCTGCGAGGCCGGGGCGGGTCGGGGCGCGGGCGGTGGCGCGGCGCTCTTCTGGCGCTTCGGCGCGGCGCGGCGCAGCTCCTTCATCGGCGCCAGCTCCTCGGCGTCGGCCTGGGCGAGCCCGGCGCTCATCATGTCCACGCTGTCGTCGTCGTTGGGCTCCGCGGGCATGAAGTCCATCATCGCGGGCGCCGCGGCGACCTGGGAGCGCGCCGGGGCGCCGCCGGGGGCGGGCATCATCGGGGGTGGCATCGGCGCCGCCGCGAGGGCCTCGCTCCAGCCCATCGGCAGGGCCTGGGGCTGCACGATCTCCGCCTTGGGCCCGGTGACGACCCGCCCGGTCTCCACGGCCACGAAGGACGTGCAGCGGGAGGCGAGGTGGTGGGCCAAGGCGACCCGGCGCAGCTCAGGCAGGATCGCCTCCTCCTCAAAGGGCCGCACGGCGAGGCGATCCTCCAGGGCCGCGATGCGCTCCCGGCCCCAGAGCGCGCCCAAAGGCATCGGCGACCGGGTCGGGGTCAAGGTGACGCGGCGCTCGCCGCTGGGGTCGTCGCCGCGCAGGGTGATCGGGCCGTCGCCCTCGACGAGCAGCGCCGCCGGTCGCCCGGCGAAGACCACCTGGGGCTCCGGGCGCGCCGAGACGCGGCCCTCGGCGACGAGGTTCGTGATGAGCGGGCTGCCGAAGCGGGCCTCCAGCCGGGCGACGGCGGCCTCGACGTCCTCATGGGGCGTGAGCAGCTCGCAGGTGCCACCCCCGGCCCGGGCCAGCTTCTTGAGGAGGGCCCCGGCGGCGGCGGTGTCGATGCCTAAGGTGAACAGGAGCGCGCCTTGGCGGCGGTTCGCCACGGCGGCGACGAGCTCCCCCTCGTTCCAGGCCTGACCGTCGGTGATGAACAAGACCGTGCGGAGTCGCCCGGCGATGGGAGGCAGGCTGAACCCGGCCTGGAGCGCGGGCAACATCTCCGTGCCGCCCCGGGCCCGGAGCCGCCCCACCCAGGCGTCGGCCTTGCGTAAGCTGTCGTCGGTGACCTCGGTGAAGGAGCGGTGCTGCACCTCGACCCGGTCATCAAACGCGATGAGCTGGAAGCGGTCGCCGGGCATGAGCCCGTGCACGGCGGCGATGACCGCACGTTTGGCGGCGTCGAGCTTCACGCCCTCCATCGAGCCCGAGATGTCGATCAAGAACACGGCGTCGCGGGGGATCTGCGGGGCCAGGGCCGCGCCCGGGGGCTCCATCACGGCCAGGGTGAAGGCGCCGTCGGTCCAGGCGCGGGGGGTGAGCGCCTTGGAGTCGGCGGTGGAGACATGAAGCACAAAATCACGGTCGCAGCGGGCGCTCGCGCTCGGCGCCACCCGGGCCCCGCCGCCGTCCAGCGCCATCGACACGGCGTGCAGGCTCGACTCCAAGGCGAACAGAGGACCGGCGATGGTCACCTCCAAGTCCAAAGGCGCGCCGTTGCCCAAGGAGATCGGGGGCTGGAGCCGGGAGGCGTCGGGGACGGCGGTGGTGTCGGGCGAGACGCCGGGGCCGCTGTGGCCCACGGCCTCGCCGGGCAGGTAGCGGGGCGGGATCGTTGTGGGCAGACGCCACACAAACCGACCGTCCACAGAGTCCAGGCGCTCGACGACGACGATACGCACCCGCACCTCCTCGCCGGGGGGCAGGTTCGTGACGCGGAGCGTGTGTACGTCGTCGCGCTCCCGGCTCAACAAGGCGGCGCGGTGCCCGGCGGCCTGGGCCTCGGCGAAGCGCGCGGCGGCCTGCTCCCGCTCCTGACACTCCGCACGGACGACCAGATCCCCACAGACGAGCTCCACCTCGATCACGGCGCCGTCTTCAGGCAGGGGGAAGATGTGCACGACGTCTAAGGTGACCGTGAGCGGGTTGTGGAAACGCTGCTCGATGACCGTGCGGGCGCAGGGGCCGACGATAGACGCCCGGGCCTTGACCCCGAGCAGCGGGAAGGGGCGCTCGGCGCCTGCGGACAGCGCGAGGAGCCCGCCGAGGCCGCGGCTGGGCGCGCTGGGGGAGGAGGGGAGGAGGTCCACGGCGCGGAGGGGCTGGGTCATCGGCAGGCTCCAGTGAGGCGGCGGATCATCGCCGCGGGGTCAGAGACGAGGGAGGGGTCGATCATGACGAACACCCCGGGGGCGAGCTGCGCGCTCACGAGGGGGCGGGCGACGGGCTCGGGCAGCGGCGCAAAGGGGTCGGGCGTGGCGAGGGGGGCCTGGCGCGGGCTCGGCGACTCCAGGCCCAAGCCGTCGATCACCGCGGACTCCAGGGCCTCGTCTGTGGCCCCGGCCAAGGCGGCCTGGGCCTGCTGCAACGACCGCCCGGCGCGCTGCAGGAGCTTCACACACACGGCCTGGAGCAGGTGCCGCCGCCCGTAGATGGCCTGCCGACCGTCATACCGGCTCGGCTTGTCCATGAGCCCGAGGCTCTGGTAGTAGCGCAGCGTGCGCGCGTCCGGCGCCGCCGAGACCCGCTCGTCCTCCAGCGCCCCCGGCGCCCGGGCGAGGAGCCGCGCGGCGGCGGCCTCCAGGGCGTCGAGGGTGAGGTCCGCGGGGTGAAGCTCGGGGTGGGTCATGCCAATACTGTAAACTTGTCAGTGATTGCTGTCAACATGAAGATGCAAAATGAAGTGCTCTGCCGGGTAGTACCGCCTCAGGAGGGCCGCTTAGGGCCGGAGGCCACGATCCCGGAGCTTTCGGCGCAGGTACGCCTCGGCGACGTGGGCGTATGAGGGGAGGCCGTCGGCGGTGGGGGTGGTGAAGGTGCGGTAGAGGCGCCGCATGTGGGCCTCCGAGCCATCCTTCGAGAGCAGCCTCCGTAGCCGGTCGATCACCTCGGCGCGGTTCTCGATGAGCGGCTCGGCGTTGAGGTTCAGCTCAGCCACATCGCTGTTCGCCTCGGGGCTGTGCGCGACGATCGACCCCAAACGGCCCTTGCCGGATGACCCTCGCAGATGAACCCGGAGCTCATTGGGGATGCGGAGCGCGTCATCCACCGGATGGAAGCTCAACAGGTGCTTCGGCGCGCGACTCTTGTCGCAGTGCAGGATCTGTCGGCCATTGTAGGTCGTCCTCCCTGGGCAAACCCCGAGAAGGTTTGACCACTCAAACATCTGGGAGACGTCTACGGCGCGGGGTGTGTGGTGCTCAATGGTCATGGTGTTGGCGCCGCCAGATCGGATCAACCGCACGCCGCAGTATGCGCACAGCCCCTCTTGGTCACGCGCCAGGGCCTCGCGGACCGCCTCGGCGCAGTCCTTCAGCAGCGCCCAGTCCTCGGGCACGAGCGGCTTTCCAGTCTCCGTGACGATCCGCCTCGCCTCCCGCTTGACCGCCGCGAGGCAATGGGGCGCGTCACTCTTCTTGACCGGTCGCACCGTTCACCTCAAGGTCGTGCAGCTCCCAACGAAGGCTGACGATCTGATCATCATTGGGGCCAAGCTGCGCCTCCAGCGCACAGAGCGCCGCTCTCGCCGCCGAGAGCGCACCCTCTCCGAGCAGGGTGTTGATCGTCTGAATTCGCGCCAGCACCTCAGTCGGTCGGTCGGCTACCCCGAACACGCTCCGTAACAGCGCGTTCGTGTCCCGCCCCTCCGAGTAATCCACCCGCTCCACCGCGCCGTCAGCCTGCAGCACCCGCAGCCACTCGGGCTTCGCGCTGGAAACCACCTGGGGCGAGTGGGTCGTCACGACAAGCTGGATGTTCGGGAAGATCTCGAGCAGGCGGCCCAAGACGCTGCGCTGCCAGTCGGGGTGAAGGTGGAGATCGAGCTCGTCGATCAAGACCACGCCGGAGGCCTCTTGGGGCGCCCGTGCGCCGAGGTGGGGGTTCAGGCGCGCGGCCCGCCAGGCGATGTCAGCGGCGATGGCGACGAGGTTTCGTGTGCCGTCGCTCAAGAGCTCAAAGGGTTGCTCTTCGCCGCTGTCCAGCTCCAGCATCAGCGCCTCGTCGGCGATGGAGTAATACAGTCGCCGCGCGTTGGGGACGATGCGCCCGGCGGCGGTGGTCACGGCCTCTAGGAGCGGATCGGTTGGGCTGGGCTCGCCGGGTTTTTGTTGTCGCGAGCGCTGGGCGAGGGCGGTTTCACGCCACGCCATCCAGGCCGTGAACAGCTTGTGGTCGGACGCGGGCTCCAAACAGGCGGAGTACCCGGCGAGCACGCTCCCCGTCCGCTTCTGCATTCCAAGCAAGCGCTCCATACGCTCACGTTTTTGCACCCACAGGCGGCCTGTGCCATACAGCGCCAACACCGGCAGGTTGGGGTGCTCCCCGGCGGGCAGCGCCCTCGCCTTCGCCTCGCTGATCTCGCGCAGCGCCGCGCAGCCCCGGTTATTTGTGCGACCTCGCTGGCCCTTGAGGTGCCGCTCCCACTGGATCACGCGGCCATCCACCTCCCCCACGGCCCTCACCGTGGCCTCTCCGGCGGGCTCGCGGCTGCGCTCGCCGAACATCGAGCTCACCCAGACCTGCCGCGGCGCCTCTTGGGGGATCCCCCGTGAGACGGGCTCGGGGAGGCCCAAGAACCAGGCGTCTAAGGCCGCGGCGATGCCCTCCAGGGCGCTGGACTTGCCCGAGGCGTTGTTTCCGATCAACACGGTCACCCGTGGATCAAGATCGAGGACCAGCCTCTGAAAGCAGCGGTACTGGCTCAGCTCGATCTGGGTCAGGTGCACGAGCGCATGTTCCTTCGGCCTTGAGGCCACGAGCCTATCACGCCCTCCCCGCAGAGCAAAAACGCCACCGCTCCCGCGATGGCGTCCTCGTCGTCACCCCGCGCAGGGGTCGGGTGGCTCAGCCCTTCTTGCCCTTCTTGCCGCCCGCGGCGGGGGCGGCCTCGGCGGCGCCTTCGGCGGCGGGGGCGGCCTCAGCCGGAGCGGCCTCAGCCGGGGCGGCCTGGGCTTCAGGAGGGGCGGCCTCGGCGGCGGGGGCGGCCTCAGCCGGAGCG
>JAKLKD010000134.1 GCA_023150845.1 Myxococcota bacterium
CGGTGGTTACCGCGACAGCGGCCCCCCTCGTGGTCCTGGCGGTGGTCCTGGTGGCCCCCGCGGCTTCGGCGGCCCTGGTGGGGATGGCCCGCGGCCTCCGCGCCCGGCGGACGGTCGTCCGGCCTGGGGTGGTGGTGACGGCGGCCCCCCGCGGCGCCCGGCCTGGGGCGGCGGCATGATGCCTGATCCCGCGGCGGAAGCTGGCTGGGACGAGGATCGTGATCGTCGTCGCCGTGACCCGGTGAAGGACCGTGAGCGTCCTGGCCTCGTCGGCGACCGCGACATCGGCGTGAAGGCGCGCCGCTCCCAAGGCAAACGCGTCCGCTTCGACGAAGACTTCGACGACGACGAATAGTCGCCGCGCACCCGCCTCGGCCTGTGTGAGCCGCGCCCAGCGCGCGCTCAGCCAGGTCGGGGCGGTCGTGTCTCTGCCCCCTCAGCGCGCCGAGATGAGCTGACCGGACCAGGTCTCCCCGCTGGGGTGGATCAAGAACCGCGTCGCGAAGGGTCGCCCTGGGCTCACGGCCCGGCGCGGCAGCCAAGGCGTCTCTTCGCCGCGCATCCAGGCGCCGACGGCCTCCCCGACGGCGAAGCAGCCCGTCACCCCGGCGCCGCCGAGGCCGGAGGCCCACCAGAGCCCGGCGCGGTCAGGGTCAGCGCCGAGCATCGGGCGGCGATCTGGAGTGAAGGTGCGCAGGCCGGTCCAGCCGCCCCGGAGCGCGACGTCCCCCAAGGCCGGGAGCGCGCGCACGAGCTTCTGGCTGAGCTCCGCCCGCCCCCGCTCGGTGACCGCGCCCGCCGAGCCCGGGCCCGGCGAGGGGCGGTCCAGGCGCTCGTCACAGCCCGAGAGCAGCCAGCCCTCCCCCTCGGGCCGGGCGTAGAGGCCGAGGTCGTCGAGCCAGAGCCAGGGGTGCTCCGGCCGGGACAGGGGGTGCGGCGTCGTGATGTGCAGGCTGCGGCGGATCGGCGCGAGGGGCCGATAGAGGCCGATGCCCGCGGCGAGCCCTTGGCCCCAGGCGCCCGCGGCGATGACGACGGCCCCGGCGAGGACTCGTTCGCCGCCCACCTGCGCCCCGATGACCCGGTCGCCGTCCTGGAGGAGCCCGGTGACGGGGCTCCCCAGGCGCATCGCCCCGCCGTGGCGCCTCAGGCCCCGGGTGAAGCCGCTGAGCAAGGCGTGGGGGTCGGCCACACGCTCCTCGGGCAGCCACCAGGCCTGGCGCAGCGGGCAGCCGCGCAGGGCCGGGGCGACCTCCTCCGGCCGATGCAGGTCGTGGACCACCACGCCGCGCTGGCGCAGGTGGACCACGGCGTCGGTGAGCTGGGCGTCCTCCTCGACGAGGCCGAGCACGGCGCCGACGACCCGAGAGGGCGGGTGCTCCTCCCAGTCTTCACCCGGCGCGGCGAAGGCCTCGGCAGCGCGGGTCGCGATGGCCCGCTCGACGGGATCCTCGACGAGCCGCCGCACCATGCCCGCGTTCTGCGCCGTCGCCTCAGCGCCGGGCTGGGCGCCTTGGTCGACGACGAGCACACGGGCGCTCGGCGCGAGGTGCCAGGCCACGGAGAGCCCGGCGAGGCCCGCGCCGATGATCAGCACGTCCGGGCTGGACATGCCGACGATCACACCGGGGTGATGAAGGGGCGCATCCAGTCCACCTCACCGCGCACGCCGCTGAGGTAGATGCGCTGGACGAGCTGGGTGATCGGCCCGGGCTTGCCTTCGCCGACGACGCGGCGATCGACCTCACGCACCGGGGTGATCTCCGCCGCCGTCCCGGTCATGAAGACCTCATCGGCGACGTAGAGCGCGTCCCGCCCAAACTGGGTCTCGATGACCTCGTAGCCCTCGTGCTGCAGGATCTGAATCACCGTCTTGCGGGTGATGCCGCCGAGGATGTTGGTCACCGTCGGCGTCTTGATCGTGCGGCCCCGAACCGCGAAGAGGTTCTCGCCCGTGCCTTCGGCGACGTAGCCGTTGTGGTCGAGCATGATGGCCTCGTCATAGCCGTTGTCCGAGGCCTCGTAGCGCGCGAGGATGCTGTTGACGTAGTGCCCGATGACCTTCGCCCGCTGGAGGTTCGAGTTCACCGCGTGCCGGGTGAAGCTCGAGGTGCCCGCGCGGATGCCGTTCTTGGCGCCGTCATCGCCCAGGTACGCGCCCCAGCGCCAGGTGGCGATGGCCACATGCACCGGGTTGCCCCGGGCGCCGAGGCCCATGGCGCCCATGCCGAAGAACACGATGGGCCGGATGTAGCCCTCGTCGAGCTTGTTCGCCCGGAGCGTCTCCAAGCAGGCCGCGTGGAGCTGCTCAATCGGGAACGGGATCTTGATCTGGCACATCTTGGCCGAGTCGTAGAGCCGACGGAGGTGGCTGTCGAGCTTAAACACCCCGCCGCCGCCGCCCCCGGTCTGGGCGTAGGCGCGGATGCCCTCAAACACGCCGAGGCCGTAGTGCAAGGTGTGGCTGAGCACATGGATGTTGGCCTCGTCGAAGGGGACGAGGGCACCATCCATCCAGATAAAGTCCGAACGTAAGGACATGGGCGGACCCTCAGCCTACTTCTTGACGACGCGGCCGTCGGCGTCGAGGATGACGACGGGCCTGCCGAGGGCGGTGAGCGGGGCCTCGTGGGTGGCGAGATCGCCGACCACGACGAGCGCGAGGGGCTTCGCGGCGACGTGCTCCACGAACGCCGCCTGGGCGGCCTCGGGGGTCACGGCCTGCACCCGGCTGAGGTAGGTCGCCGTCCAGTCCGCGGGCAGGCCATAACGCCAGATCGACGCCTGCTGACCGAGCAAGAAGGACGGGGTCTCAAACCGGCCCGGCCAGGAGTTGATCATCGAGCTGCGCACATACTCGACCTCCTGCGGCGTGAGGGGCTTCTCACCCTTCACCCGGTCGAGCTCGGCGAGGAGCTCCTGCACGGCCACGACCGTCGCGTCCGCGCGCACCGAGGTGCTCGCCGACCAGACGCCCGGCCCGAGGTCGTCCTCGACGCTCGACCGCGCGCCGTAGGTCCAGCCCTTCTCTTCGCGGAAGTTCATGTTGAAGCGGCTCATGAAGGTGCCGCCCCAGGCCGCGTTGCCCAAGACCAAGGCGTCGTAGCCGGGCTCGTTGCGCCCGGGGACCGGACGCGCGGCGAGGATGACCGACTGCGCGGCGCCGGGCTTGTCCACCAAGAACAGGGTCGTCTGGGTGAGGTCGGCCACCGTCACCGTGGGGTCGGCCTGCGCGGCGCCGCCCTTCCACTTGCCGAGGCGGGCCTCCAGCGAGGCGACCAAGGCGTCGAGGCTGAGGTCACCGCTGGCGAAGATGATGCCGTTCGCCGGGGTGAGGTTGGCCTTCTGCCAGGCGGCGACGTCCTTCGCGGTGATGGCCTTGAGGCTCGCCTCGGTCTCGAAGCGGCCGCTGTAGGCCTCGCCGTACATCGTGCGGGCCAAGGCCCGGCTCGCCATGGCGTTGGGCTCGGTGCGCTGGGCGAGGATGCCCTGCAGCGCGTCCTTCCGGAGGCGCTCCAGGTCGTTCTTGTCGTTGCGCGGGGTGAGCAGCACCTCGACGAGGAGGTCGAGCGTGGGGTCGAGGTTCTTCGTGAGGCCGCTCACGCTGAGCCCCGCCGAGTCGCCGCCGGAGTAAGAGCCCACCGACGCGCCGAGCTTCTTCTGGGCCGTCGCGAAGGCGATGGTGTCCTTCTTCGTGGTGCCCTCGTCCAGGAGGTTCATCGCCAGCTCGGCGAGGCCCTCTTTGCCCGCGGGGTCGGTGAACGAGCCCGAACGAACCGAGAGCTGCAGCGAGAACAGCGGCAGCTCGTGGTCCTCGATGAGCACGACCTGCAGGCCGTTGGAGAGCGTCGCCGTCTTGACCTCAGGCAAGGTCAAGGAGCGCTTGGCCAAAGGCGCGGGCTTCGCGAAGCGCGGATCCGGGGCCGGGGCCTCGACGGGGGCCGCCGGGGTCTCGATCGGGGCCTCCTTGGGGCCACAAGACGCGAGCGCGAAGAGGAGAGAGAAGACGTAGGAGCGGCTCATTTGGCCTCCGTCGCGGGCCAGATGTGGAGGACGACGCGGCCGGTCCCGAGGGTGCTCTCGGCGGTCGCGCGAATGGACTCAGGGGTGGCGTCGAGGTACCGCTGGAGGTCCTCGGCGAGGGCGTCGGGGCGCCCCTTGTTCACGAAGTAGCTGTTCAGCCGGTCGGCCTTGCCAGCGACGGTGAAGAGGCTCTGGTAGAAGCCGACCTCGTAGGCCGTGCGGCCCATCTCGACCTCCTCCACCGTGGGGCCCTTGGCCTTCACAACGGCGAGGATCTTGTCGATCTCGGCGACGAGCTCATCGGTGGTGTGACCGGCGGCGGCGGTGGCCTCGATCACGAACATCGACGCGCCGTCGAAGCTCGACTGGTAGGCCATCACGTCGGTGGCGATCTGCTTCTTGACGACGAGCTCGCTCACGAGGCGGGAGGACTGGCCGTCGGTCAGCGTGGTGGAGAGCAGGTCGAGCTCCGCGTCGCCGGGGGCGTAGACGCCGGGGCTCGGCCAGGCGATCCAGACCTTCTGGAAGGGCGCGCCGGCCTCGGTCTGCCGGATGACCTTCTCTTCAGTGAGCTTCACCGCCGGGATGGTGGCCGGGGTCGGCTCGGCGCCCGCGGGGATCTGGCCGAAGTAGAACTCGATGAGCTGCTTGGTCTCGGCCACGTCAAAGTCGCCGCAGACCACGATGCTGGCGTTGTTCGGGACGTACCAGGTCTTGAAGAAGGCCGTCACGTCGTCCATCGTCGCCGCCTCAAGGTCGGCGTGCTCCCCGATGGTCGAGTGGTTGTAGGGGTGGCCCTCGGGGAAGACGTTGTCGAGCAGCGTCACCCAGACCGTGCCGTAGGGCCGGTTCTCGTAGCGCTGGCGGCGCTCGTTGCGCACGACCTCCTTCTGGTTGTCGAGGCGCTCCTGGGTGAGCGCGGGGAGCAGGTAGCCCATGCGGTCGGCCTCGGCCCACAGGGCCAAGGGCAGGTACTCGCTGGGCACGCCCTCGAAGTAGTTCGTGCGCTCCAGGTTGGTCGTGCCGTTCACCTGGCCGCCGACCTCCTGGAGAGGCTGGAAGTAGTCGTTGTTGTTGTGCTCGGAGCCCTGGAACATCAGGTGCTCAAAGAGGTGGGCGAAGCCGGTGCGGCCAGCGACCTCTTCGGCGGAGCCGACGTGGTACCAGACGTTGACCTGCACGATGGGCACGTCGTTGTCTGGGGCGAGGATCACCGTCAGGCCGTTGTCGAGGGTGTAGATCTCGTGAGGGATCGACAGCTCGGCGGCGCTCGCGACGGTGCCGGTGAAGGCGGCGGCGAGGAGCGCCGCGAGGGAGAGTGTGCTCTTCAAGGAATCCTCCGGGGCCGAAGATGCGTTGGGCTGCCTAACGCATCCTTGCCGGACTTGCCCACCCTCCCCCTTGCGAACGTCCGGTCGCCTGTGTTAATTGGTTGGTCAATCAATCTACATTCAGGAGCCCCCGATGCGCACGTCTACGAAGCTCGGCTTGCTCGGCGCGCTCTACCTCTCCCAAGGGCTGCCCTACGGCTTCTTTACCCAGGCTTTGCCCGCGCTTTTGCGCACGATGGGGCTCTCGTTGCCGGACATCGGCCTCGCCTCGCTCTTGGCCTTGCCCTGGGCGCTCAAGTTTTTGTGGGCGCCGTGGGTCGATCGTTGGCAGCTCCCTGGCGTGGGGCGGCGGCGATCGTGGATCCTGCCGCTCCAAGCGGTGACCGCGGTCGGCATGGTGGTCCTCGGCATGGTGCGGCCCGAGTCCCAGCTCAGCCTGCTCATGGCGGCGTTCTTGGTGACGAACCTCTTGAGCGCCACCCAAGACATCGCCACGGACGGCCTCGCCGTGGAGCTGCTCTCCCCCGCCGAGCGTGGCCTGGGCAACGGCGTGCAGGTCGCGGGTTACCGCGTCGGCATGATCATCGGGGGCGGCGCGCTCTTGGTCGTCTTTGACCAGCTCGGCTGGCAGGCGACCTTCTTTGGCATGGCGCTCTGCCTCGCCGTCGCCGCCGCGCCCATCGCGCTCTACCGCGAGCCCCTCTCCGCCCCGGCGGCCCCCACCGCCGCGCCGCCGAGCTGGCTCGGCGCCTTGGGGGGCTTCGTCTCTCGGCCCGGGGCCTGGGCCTGGCTCGGCGTCGTGATGGCGTACAAGGCCGGGGAGAGCCTCGGCGGCGCCATGCTCAAGCCGATGCTCGTGGACCTCGGCCTCAGCCTCACGGACCTCGGCGCGCTGACCGGCACCGCGGGGTTCAGCGCGGGCCTCGTCGGCGCCCTCATCGGCGGCGCCGCGGTGAGCCGCCTCGGCGCGGGGCGTTCGCTCGTGATCTTCGGCGTGCTCCAATCCTTGACCGTCGCGGCCTTCGCCGTCGTCCCGCCGATGGGCGCCGCGGCCCTCGGCGCGCCGATCTACGTCTTGACCGTGCTGGAGCACCTCTGCGGCGGCATGGCGACGGCGGCGCTGTTCACCTTCATGATGGACGCCTGCGCGCCGGAGACCGAAGGCACGGACTACACCGTGCAGGCCAGCGCCGTCGTCATCGCGACCGGGGCCGCCGCGGCGCTCTCCGGCTTCGTCGCCGAGCGCCTGGGGTACAGCGGCCACTTCTTGCTCAGCGGGCTCTTGAGCCTCGTCGCCGTGGGCCTCATCGGCCTCGCGCGGCCCCCCAGCGTGTCACAGCCAGCGCCGTGACCGGAACCAGGCGAGCATGCCCAGCACCATGAGCACCATCACGCCCCAGACGGCCGGGTAGCCGTAGCGCCACTCCAGCTCGGGCATGTGCTTGAAGTTCATGCCGTAGACGCCGACCACGAAGGTCAGGGGGATGAACAAGGTCGCGACGACGGTGAGCACCCGCATCACCTCGTTGAGCCGGTGGCCGTTCTCAGCGAGGTGGAGCTGCACGAGGCTCATCACGCGCTCACGGTTGGAGTCGATGAGGTCGAGGGCCTGGGCGACATGATCGTAGAGGTCGCGGAAGTAGGGCTTGTTGTGCTCACGGACCAAGGGGCTCTCGGCGCGTAAGAGCGCGGAGATCGCCTCGCGTAAGGGCGCGACGGCCCGGCGCAGGGCGACGAGCTCGGCGCGCAGGTCGTGGGCCTGGACGTGCAGGTCCGCGGGCTGGGCCTCCAGGTCGTCGATGCGCTGATCGACGCTGAGGATGACCTCGGCGGTGACGTCTACGACGCTGTCCAAGAGCGCGTGCAGGAGGTAGTCGGCGCCCATCTTCCGGATACGCCCGGCCCCGCCGCGCAGCCGGGCGCGGATGGACTCAAAGCCGTCGCCGGGGCGCTCCTGAAAGGTCAACACCCAGCTCGGGCCGACGACGACGCCGACCTGCTCCAGCTCAAACATGCCGCCGAGCCCCGGAGGCGCCGGGTTCACCATCTTCGCCGCGGCGACGATGTGGTCGCCGTAGTCATCGACCTTCGTGCGGGTGTTGGGGTTGAGCAGATCCTCCACGGCGAGGGGGTGTACGCCGAACGCGCCGCAGATCGTCGTGACCACCTCGACCTGGTGGATGCCGTCCACGTTGATCCAGACGATCTCGTCGGGCTTGGGGCTGGGCACACAGGCCCGGAAGTCGATGTTGGCGATCTCCGCGCAGCTCTCCGTGGTGTAGCGCAGCACGCTCACCCGAACCTGACCGTCTCGGGGCGCGCCGGTGTAGACCGCCGCGCCTGGGGGCAGCCCACGCTTGAGGTTCCTCGGCTCAGCGCGCCGGTTCTTGCGGTTTCGCGCCATCGTCAGCTCCCGTCATCAGGCAGGCCCAGCCTATCCTAAGGTGACGCTTCGCGGGCGCCGCTTCCCCGGCTCGCCGGGTTGCTGTAGGCTTCCACCCCATGGAACCCCTCCTCAAGACTTGGCGAGCCCGGGTGTTCGCCGCCACCTGGCTCTCCTACTTCGGCTACTACTTCTGCCGGAAGCCCTTCTATTTGACGAAGGCCTCCTTAGAGTCGGAGCTGGGCTGGGACGCCGAGTTCTTGGGCTACGTCGGCACGGCCTACCTGATCGCCTACAGCGTCGGGCAGTTCTTGGCGGGGTTTCTGGGCGACCGCTTCGGGCCTCGGGCGGTGCTGCTCACGGGCATGATGGTGACGATCTGCGCCAACGCGGCGTTCGGGTTCACCAACTCCGCTGGGCTCTTTATCGGGCTCATGGTGCTCAACGGGCTCAGCCAGGCGACGGGCTGGTCGAACAACGTCGGCACCATGGCGAGCTGGTTTCATCGGGGCGAGCGCGGCACGGTGATGGGGGTGTGGTCCACCAACTTCCAGGCCGGCGGCGTCGCGGCGAACACCATCACGGCCTGGGCCGGGGGCATGTTCGGCTTCCGCTGGTCGTACTTCGCGGGCAGCCTCGTGCTGTTGGCGGTGTGGGCCTTCTTCTTGTTCAACCAGCGCAACCACCCGAAGGACCTCGGCCTGCCGACGGTGACTGATCCCGACGGCCCCAAAGACGCCAGCGGCGCGAGCGTCGAGGAGGTGGACGCCGGCTGGACGCCCGCCGTCGTCGTCAACGTGCTGCTCGTCGGCCTGTTCTACTTCGGCGCCAAGTTCATTCGTTACGCCTTGTGGTCTTGGGCGCCCTACCTGCTCCAGAAGAACTACGACCTCGCCGGGGATGACGCCGGGTACATCTCGACGATCTTTGACCTCTCCGGCATCGCGGGCGTGGTGCTCATCGGCGTCATGGCCGACAAGCTGTTTAAGGGTCGGCTGGCGACCATCGCGCTCATCTTCGTCGGCGGCCTCATCGGGAGCTGCCTGCTCATGGCGACCCTCGGGCAGCAGAGCCTCGTCTTGTTCTCGGTGTCGATGGGGCTCATCGGCTTCACGCTCTACGGCCCCGACGCCTTGATGACCGGCGCTGGGGCCATCGACGTCGGCAGCGCCAAACGTGCGGCCTTGGCCTCAGGCATCATCAACGGCCTGGGCTCCGTAGGCAGCGTCGCGCAGGAGCTGCTCCTGGGCAAGCTCCTCAAGTCGAGCGACCAGGGCGCGGTGTTCTACACGCTCCTGGGCTCCGCCGTGCTCTCCGCGCTGAGCCTCTCGGTGCTCGTCGTGCGGAACCGCGCCGCTCAGCGCACGCAGACCGCGGCGTAGCCGCTGCCGCCGAGGTACTCGAAGCCGTCGGGGCAGAGCTCAGCGGCGTCTACGTCGTCGGTGGTGCGGCCCTGGGCGTCGCGCGTGAGGTAGACCGGGGTGACCCGCTCCGCGATGTAGCAGTACTGGGTGTAGCTGTAGCCGCCGAGGTACTCCGAGCCCGCCGGGCAGAGCTCGCTCGGGTCGTCGACGTCGTCCGTGGTGCGGCCCTGGGCGTCGTAGCTGAGGCCGATGACCGCGCCGACGTCCCCGGCGCAGACCGAGCTGCCGTACCAGGAGGTGCCCAAGAAGTCCCAGCCCGCCGGGCACAGCTCCGCCGCGGAGTCTACGTCGTCGGGGTAGATGCGACCCTGGGCGTCATAGGTCAGGGTGGCCACGCCGCGAGCGCCGTCGAGACCACACTCGCCGCTGCCGTAGTAGGCGTACCCGAGGGCCGTCGTGCCGCTGGGGCAGAAGTCGCGCACGTCCGTCTCGTCGATGTAGTCGCCGTCGGCGTTGTAGAACAACGAGGCCTGGGCGCTGGCCTTGTCGGACACGCAGGTGTGGTACCAGGAGTTGAGGCCGACGAAGGTGGTGCCCGCCGGGCAGATGGCCGCGGGGTCGGACACGTCGTCGGGGTAATACTCGCGGTTGACGTCGCCGATCACTCCGTAGACCCCCTTGATGCCGGGGTCCAGACAGGCGGCGGCGTAGCCGTTGCCGCCGAGGTAGGTCGCGCCCGCCGGGCACAGCTCAGCCTCGGTGTCGACGTCATCGGGGTAGTAGCGGCCCTCGGCGTCGCTCGTGATGTAGAAGACCTGGGCCACGTCCACCGGGAGCACCGGGCCGTCATCCCCCGTGTCGTCACGACCGTCAAAGAGGCCGTCCCCGTCGCCTTTGTCACGGCCTCCGAGGCAGGCGAGGCCGAAGGCGGCGATGAGGGAGAGGACGACGGGCGTGATGAGGCGAGGGGGCGACATGGGGGGCTCCGAGAGCGAGAGGCCCCCACGATAGCCGCTCTCTTAGGCGCCGTCCACGACCCAAAACATGAGGGCGCCCCCCGGTTTGTGCCGGAGGGCGCCCTGCTCATCACTCGCCGATCTGAAGATCAGTGCGCGTGGTTGTGGTCATCCTTGTCGTCGTCGAACTCGGCCACCATCGCCTCAGTGGTGAGGAGCAGGGCAGCGACGGACGCGGCGTTCTGGAGCGCGGAGCGGGTGACCTTGGTGGGGTCGATCACGCCGACCTCCATGAGGTCCTCGTACACGTCGGTGCGAGCGTTGTAGCCGTAACCACCGGCGCCCTCCTTGACGGCCTGGAGCACGATGCTGGGCTCCTTGCCGGCGTTGGAGACGATCATGCGCAGGGGCTCCTCGATGGAGCGGCGCACGATGTCTACGCCGAAGCGCTGCTCACCCTCTACCTTGAGGCCGTCGAGCACCTTGCCCGCGCGGATGAGGGCCACGCCGCCGCCGGGGAGGACACCCTCCTCAACGGCCGCCTTGGTGGCGTGAAGGGCGTCCTCGACGCGCGCCTTCTTCTCCTTCATCTCCACTTCCGTCGCCGCGCCCACCTTGATGATGGCCACGCCGCCGGAGAGCTTCGCCACGCGCTCCTGGAGCTTCTCGCGGTCGTAGTCCGAGGTGGTGGCCTCGATCTGCTGGCGGAGCTGGGCGATGCGGGCGGAGAGCGCGTCCGTGGAGCCGCTGCCATCGACGATGGTGGTGTGCTCCTTGGTGATGACGACACGCTTGGCGACGCCGAGGTCCTCGACGGTGAGGTTCTCGAGCTTGATGCCGAGCTCCTCAGCGATGAGGCGGCCGCCGGTGAGGACGGCGATGTCCTCCAGCATGGCCTTGCGGCGGTCGCCGAAGCCCGGCGCCTTCACCGCGGCGGCGTGCAGGGTGCCGCGCAGCTTGTTGACGACGAGGGTCGCGAGCGCCTCGCCCTCGATGTCCTCAGCGATGATGAGGATGGGGCGGCCGGTCTGGTGGACCTTCTCCAGGAGCTTGAGCAGCTCACGCATGGAGCCGATCTTCTTCTCGTGCAGGAGGATGTAGGGCTCCTCGAGGACGACCTCCATACGCTCCGTGTCGGTCACGAAGTAGGGGCTGAGGTAGCCGCGGTCGAACTGCATGCCGTCGACGGTCTTGAGCTCGGTGACGAAGCTCTTGTTCTCCTCGACGGTGATGACGCCCTCTTTGCCGACCTTGTCCATCGCGTCGGCGATGATCTGGCCGATGAACTCGTCGCCGTTGGCGGAGACGGTGCCGACCTGGGCGATCTCGCGGGAGTCACGAACCGGGCGGCTCATGGCGTGAAGCTCGGTGACGATGGCGTCGACGGCCTTGTCGATGCCGCGCTTGAGCTCCATGGGGTTGTGGCCGGCGGCGACGAGCTTGGCGCCCGCGTGGTAGATCGCCTGGGCGAGCACCGTGGCGGTGGTAGTGCCGTCACCCGCGATGTCGGAGGTCTTGGAGGCGACCTCCTTGACCATCTGGGCGCCCATGTTCTCGAACTTGTCCTCAAGCTCGATCTCTTTGGCGACGGTGACGCCGTCTTTGGTGACGACGGGCGCGCCCCAGGACTTCTCGATGACGACGTTACGACCCTTGGGGCCGAGGGTGACCTTGACGGTGTCAGCGAGCAGGTCGACGCCGCGGAGCAGCTTGTCGCGGGCCTTCACGTCGAAGAGGATCTCTTTGGCAGCCATGTGGCCTCCATCTATAATGAGTTTGGGATGAGAAGAATCAGGACCAGATCAGGAGAGAACGCCGAGGATGTCCTCTTCGCGGAGGATCAGGCGGTCTTCACCGTTGACCTTGATCTCGGTGCCGGCGTACTTCGAGAAGACGACCTTGTCGCCCGCCTTCACCTGGAGCGCCGAGAAGGTGCCGTCGTCGTTCAGGCGACCATCGCCGACCGCGAGGACCTCACCCTGCAGGGGCTTCTCTTTGGCGCTCTCCGGGAGGAAGAGGCCGCCTTTGCTCTTCTCGGGCTCGTCGTGACGCTTCACGAGGACTCGATCGTAGAGGGGACGCACGTTCATGGTGGTTCTACTCCCATGGGGCCAGGAGATGAGGGCGTTCCGCCCGCACCCCGCGGCGCATTCGGGCTTTGGGGGTTGAGTGACCGCTCGGTGGGGACACCGAGGGTCCGGTTTCACGGGCCAAAGGCTATGCACCCCCTCCCCCCCGTCAACGGCTAGGATCAGAACTTTTTTTCAGCGGGGCGCAGACACGCCCCAGCGCTCATGAACCTCACGGAGACCCCAACAAAGAACTGGAGGCGCAATGAAGACCGGGAGGCCGATTCACCGAGAGAGCCTGTTCGACTTCTTCTCGTCGCGGGTCCAGGACGCGAGCCAGCGCCGCGGCGCCTC
This sequence comes from Myxococcota bacterium, assembly GCA_023150845.1. Classification (GTDB taxonomy): domain Bacteria; phylum Myxococcota_A; class UBA796; order UBA796; family CAJQPC01; genus JADKFE01. Next base: position 12,481 of record JAKLKD010000134.1, read on the forward strand.
GCTCTCGGCGCCGACGACCACCTACCTCACCCAGCTCCTCACCCGGCTCGGCGAGGAGGGCACGGTGCTCCCCAAAGACGCGCCGCGCACCCTCGCGGAGCTGCACCTCCAGGCCCGGGACGCGCCCCGGCCCCGAGCCCTTCGGCTCTACCGCGCCCTCGGGGACCACGCCTTGGCCACCTCGGGCTACTTCGCCGAGAGCCTCAGCCGACGCGCCGTGGGCCGCCGCTACTACGCGGACATGGGCGGCGCGGCCTACGCCCGGGTCGTCGATCTCTCGACGAGCGGCCCCATCTCCAAGGCCGCCGAGATCGACCCCTGGATCCGCGCCTTCGTCGAGCTGGGGCTGCGCTTCGACGACTGCGTGGCGCTCTTGAGCGACATCGCTGAGCGCGACCGCGCTGAGGGCACCGACGACCTCCTCCGGCTCTTTCAGGAGTGGGAGCGCACCGGGAGCGAGCACGCCGCCCGCCGCCTGGCCGAGCTCGGGGCGCTCCCTAGCCGAGGCCCGACCGAGCTGGCGTGAGCGGCGGTTGACGGAGCGCACCCGGCGCCATACAACACCCTGTCGCATCACACTCAGGAGGCCGCATGGCCCGTATTACGGTGGAAGACTGCCTGGAGAGGGTTCCCAACCGCTTCTCCCTCGTGCTCGTCGCCGCGGAGCGCGCCAAGCAGCTCATGAAGGGCGAGCGCCCGCTGCTGGATGACCGCGCGGTCAACAAGAACAAGGAGGTCGTCACGGCCCTGCGCGAGATCGCCGCGGGCTCGGTGATGATCGACCTCTCGGACTACGACGAGAACCTGCTCCTCGCGGGCCCCGCCGGTCGCCTGCCTCCCCGTGAGGCCATGGCCGATGAGCTCCCCCCCGAGGCCGACGACGACCTCCCCCCCGAGGCCGAGTGATCGGCTCCGCCTGATCACCGCAGGAGATCCCCATGTCCGCTCCCAACCTCGACCTCAAGACCCTCGACGTGCGCGTCGTTCAGGCCTACATCGACCGCGGCATCATCACCCGCGCCCAGTACGAGGCCTACCTCGAGTCCTTGCCTGACGATGAGGCCAACGGCGTCAAGACCGACACCCGGATGAGCCACATCAACCTCCGCACCAGCGTCTTCACCGACGATTGATCCCCTCGGAGGTGCGCCTTGAAGCGCCGCGCGATGACGACGCCGACCGGCCCTACGCTGAGCTGTAAGGGCTGGGTGCAAGAGGCGGCGCTGAGGATGTTCCTCAACAACCTCGACCCCGACGTCGCCGAGCGCCCCGAAGATCTCGTCGTGTACGGCGGAACAGGCCGCGCGGCCCGCAACTGGGACGCCTACGACGGGATCATCCGGTCCTTGCAGCGGCTGGAGGACGACGAGACCTTACTCGTCCAGTCCGGCAAGCCCGTGGCGATCTTGCGCACGCACCCCGACGCGCCGCGGGTGCTCATCGCGAACTCGAACCTCGTGGGCCGCTGGGCGACCTGGGAGCACTTCCACGAGCTCGAGCGAAAGGGCCTCATGATGTACGGCCAGATGACGGCCGGCTCATGGATCTACATCGGCACCCAAGGCATCCTCCAGGGCACCTATGAGACCTTCGCCTCCGCCGCCCGCCAGCACTTTGACGGCGACCTGAGCGGCCGCCTCATCGTCTCCGCGGGCCTCGGCGGCATGGGCGGCGCCCAGCCCCTCGCCGCGACGATGAACGGCGCGGTCTTCTTGGGCTTCGACGTCGATCCCCACCGCATCCAGCGGCGGGTAGAGACGGGCTACCTCGACGAGCTCGCGCCGGACCTCGACACCGCCCTGCGCCGGGTGGACGAGGCCCGGGCCGCACGAATCCCCCGCTCCATCGGCGTCGTCGCCAACGCCGCCTGGGCGTACCCCGAGCTCGTGCGCCGCGGGGTCATCCCCGACCTCGTCACCGACCAGACCTCGGCCCACGACCCCCTCCACGGCTACGTCCCCGACGGGATCAGCGCCGAGGCCCTCGCCGAGCTGCGCGAGCGTGACCCAGCCGCGGCCGTGCGCCTCGCCAAAGAGAGCATGGCCACCCATGTCCAGGGCATGCTCGACATGATGGCCGCCGGGGCCAAAGGGGTCGATTACGGCAACAACCTGCGCGCGGGCGCGGTGGACGGCGGCAACGCCCGGGCCTTTGAGATCCCCGGCTTCGTCCCGGAGTACATCCGGCCGCTGTTCTGCGAGGGCAAGGGCCCCTTCCGCTGGGTCGCCCTCTCCGGTGATCCCCAAGACATCTTCACCACCGACCAGGCCCTCCTGCAGCTCTTCCCCGAGGATCAGGCGCTCAAGCGCTGGCTGACCCTCGCCGGGGAGCTCGTGCAGTTCCAAGGCCTCCCGGCGCGCATCTGCTGGCTCGGCTACGGCGAGCGGCACAAGGCGGGCCTGCTCTTCAACGAGCTCGTGGCCTCGGGCAAGGTGAAGGCGCCGATCGTCATCGGCCGTGACCACCTCGACTGCGGCTCTGTGGCCTCGCCCAACCGCGAGACCGAGGCGATGCTCGACGGCTCCGACGCCGTCGGCGACTGGCCCATCCTCAACGCCTTGATCAACGCGGTGAACGGCGCGAGCTGGGTGAGCTTCCACCACGGCGGCGGCGTCGGCATGGGCTACTCGTTGCACTCCGGCCAGGTCATCGTCGCGGACGGCACCGCCGCCGCGGCGCGTCGCCTGGAGCGGGTGCTGACCGTCGATCCCGCCATGGGCGTGATCCGTCACGCCGACGCGGGCTACGAGCGCGCGGTGGAGGTCGCTCGTGAGCGTGGCGTGCGTATCCCTGGGATCACCGAGTAGCCCGGCGCGACGGCGCGACGCGGCTCAACGATCCTCAATGATCTCCAGGACGTAGCGCATCTTACGTTTGCCGCCCGCGGCGTGGACGATGCGGCGGATGGCGTCGGCGTGGATGCCCTTCCGCCCGATGACCTTGCCGATGTCTTCCTTGGCCACCTCGAGCTCAAGGACGCACGAGTGGGTGCCTTGCACCTCTCGGCAGATCACCTTCTCCGGCTGGTCGACCATCGACTTGACGATGGCCTCGACGAGGTCTTTGACCTCCATGATGTTGCTGTCAGCTTCCACCGCGGACTCCTGCTGCATAACGAGCGCGCTGCGCAGATCGCGCCCAGGGGAGCATACCATCGTCGCCGATGTGAGCGGCGTCAAGGCCCTAGACGATGGCCCCATTCAAGCACAGGAGGCTCGATTTGTGGGGCCCAGGGCTGTCCGCTGACCTTTGTGGCGTGGCGCGACGAGCGAC
>JAKLKD010000135.1 GCA_023150845.1 Myxococcota bacterium
TTGGCCTCGGCGCCGGAGTTCGTGAAGAAGACCTGGGCGCCGCCGAAGGTCTCGTTGAGCAGGCCCGCGAGGCGCTGCTGCGGGGCGAGGTGGAACAGGTTCGAGGTGTGCCAGATGCGGTCGAGCTGGTCGAGGATCGCGGCGTGAACCCGGGGGTGGCGGTGGCCCAAGGCCATCACGGCGATGCCCGCGCAGGCGTCGAGGTACCAGCGGCCCTGGGCGTCGAGCACACGGTTGCCCTCGCCGCGCACCAGCTCCAGAGGGAAACGCGCGTAGGTGTTCAGGAACGGGTCAGAGGCGCTCATCACGGGCTCCACGGCGGCGTTGGGCAGGCGACCTTAGGGGACGACCATCGTGCCGACCCCGGCGGGGGTGAGCAGCTCCACGAGCAAGGCGTGGGGGGTGCGGCCGTCGCTGATGGTCACCCGGCGAACCCCGGCGCGCAAGGCCTCCAGGCAGGCCTCGGCCTTGGGGATCATGCCGCCGGAGACAACCCCCGTGGCCATCCAGTCGGTCAAGGTGGCGGCGTTCACCTCGGAGGCGATCTCGCCGTCGGGGCCGCGCACGCCGGGGGTGTCGGAGAAGAACACGAGCTTCTCGGCCTGCAAGGCGCCGGCGACGGCCATGGCCACGCTGTCGGCGTTCACGTTCAGGGCGCGCAGGCCGTCGTCCACGGCGACGGGGGCGATCACCGGGATGAGGCCCGCCTGGAGCAAGGCGTGGATCGCCGGGGCGTCGACGTGGACCACGTCGCCGACGCGGCCCAGGTCCACGGGCTCACCCGTCGTGCGGTCGGTGTGTTGGCGCACCTTGGCCTTGAGCCAGCCGCCGAGGTCGTGCCCCGAGAGGCCCAGCGCCTTGGCCCCGGCCCGGCCGAGCTCGGCGCAGAGCTCACGGCTCAGGAGCCCGACCTGCACCATCTGGGCCACACGCATCGTCTCCTCATCGGTGACCCGCAGGCCGTCCACGAAGCGGGCCTGGAGGCCCAGGCGACCGCCGAGCTCACTCACGGCCTTGCCGCCGCCGTGCACGAGCACCATACGCACGCCGTGGCTGTGTAAGAGCGCGAGATCCTGCATGAGCTGCTCGCCCAGCGCTGGGTCGGTCATCGCCGCCCCGCCGTACTTCACGAGCACCACCTTGCCCGACCAGGCCCGCAGGTAGGGCATCGCCTCGATGAGCGCCCGGGCGGTCAGCTCCACGGGCAGGCGATCTTCAGCTTCGATAGTCGGCATTGATCTTCACATACTCGGCGGAGAGGTCACAGCCGTACGCCCGGCCCAGGCCCACGCCGGGGAGGCGCGCGGTGATCTGCACGTCGGCGCTGCGCAGCCCGGCGCTGGCGGCGGCCTCGTCCCAGTTGAGCACCTGGCCGCCGCGCATCACCGGCACCCCGGCGATGTCGAGGTCCAGCACGTCGAGGTGCGGCACCCCCGCCGCGCCCAAGGCGCCGACGATGCGGCCCCAGTTGGGGTCACGGCCATGAATCGCGCTCTTGAGCAGGTTCGAGCGCACGATCGACCGGGCGGCGTGGCGGGCTTGGGCGTCGTCCTCCAGGCCCATCACCACGACCTCGACCAAGCTCGTGGCGCCCTCGCCGTCTCGGGCGATGGCCCGGGCGAGCTCCAAGGCCGCGACCTCCAGCCCGAAGGCGAAGCTCGCCCAGCCCGGAGACTCCGGTGAGAGCGCCTTGCCGTGGCCTGTGCACTGCACGAGGAAGGTGTCGTTCGTGGAGGTGTCGCCATCGACGGTGATGGCGTTGAAGGTGCGGTCGCAGATCGCCGCCACGAGGGGCTGCAGGTGCTCCGGGGCCACCTTGGCGTCGCAGGCGATGAAGCCCAGCATCGTCGCCATGTTGGGGTGGATCATGCCCGAGCCCTTCGCCATGCCGCCGAAGCGCACGCCGTCCACGTCGAGGCTGACCTCCTTCACCACCAGGTCCGTCGTGAGGATCGCCCTCGCGGCGCGGTGGCCGTGGTCGCCGAGGTTCGCCGCGGCCTCCCGGGCGGCGGGCAGCAGGCGATCCATGGGCATCGGCTGGCCGATCACCCCCGTCGAGCACACCAAGACCTCATCGGCGCTGATCCCCAGCACCTCGGCGACGGCCTGGGCGGTGGCCAAGGTGTCGGCCTCGCCTTGGCGGCCCGTGGCGGCGTTGGCGTTGCCGGAGTTGATGACCACGGCGCTGGCCCGGCCGGGCAGGCGGTCGCGGGTCCAGCGGCAGGGCGCGGCGGCGGCGGTGGACAGGGTGGTGACCCCGGCGACGCTGCCGCCCGGCGTGAACAGCACCACGACGTCGTCGCGGTCGGCCCGGAGCTTGATGCGGCCCTTGGCGACGCCGCACTGGGCGCCGGGCACGTCGGACCAAGATCCGCCGGTCAGGGGCAGCGCGGGGCGCGGGGGGAAGGTCAGCGGCGGGGTCATGCGCAGGCCCGGAGCTCGGCGTGGAGGGGGAAGGCCAAGAGCGTCTGGGCGCAGCCGCCGAGGCGGGGGCAGGCGGCGCAGACCTTGGCCTTGTAGTGCAGGGCCTCGTCGCGGGTGACCCGCCGCCGCGACCGGGCGAGCTGGTGCGGCGCCACGGCCTGGGGGGTGAAGCCCTGGCGCTCAAAGAAGCCCGGGGCGCCGGTCAAGGCGACGACGGCGCTGTAGCCCTCGGCCTCGGCGCGGCTCAAGGCGGCGCGCACCAGGGCGGCGCCGACTCCTTGGCCCTTGGCCCCGGCGACCAGAGCGCCCAGCTCGACGACGCCCCCGGCCCACGGCGCGAGGGCGACGCAGCCCACCAGGGCGCCGTCCTCGGCCTCGGCGACCAGAAACTCCTCGGCCTTCACCGCCCGCGGCAGGACGTTCCCGGCGGCGATCTCCGGGGCGAGCAGGGCGGCGATGGGGGCGAGGTCAACAGGGGACGCAGAGCGCACGACGCAGCGCATGAGAGAGCCCTCCAGAGGGGCGAGCTGCCCCTTACGGGAGCAGCGGGATTCGGGGAAGACCGGCGGTCTCGGGCAGGCCAAGCGCGACGTTCATCGCCTGGACCGCCTGACCGGAGGCGCCTTTGCCGAGGTTGTCGATGACACACACCGCCGTGATGACGCCCAGGGCCTCATCCAAGGCGACGTGAACGACCGCCCGAGCGGTGCCGCGCACGTCCGCCGTGGCGGGGGGCGCGTCCTCACGGACGGTGATCAGGGGGTGCGGCGCGTACCGCTCCCGGGTTGCCGCCCGCAGCTCGGCCAAGCTGACCGGCCGGGTGGGCCGCACATGGACCGTCGCGACCATGCCCCGCACCATGGGCACGAGGTGGGGCGTGAAGGTGACCGGCACGCCCAGGGTGGCCTCGATCTCCGGCCGATGGCGGTGGCCCCCGGCGATGGAGTAGGCGGAGACGCTCTCCTGGACCTCACAGTAGAGGTTGCGGGGCCCCGGCTTCCGCCCAGCGCCGGAGACGCCGGACACGCAGTCGGCGATGAGCCAGTCCACGAGCCCAGCCTCGACCAAGGGCAGCGCGGCGAGGGCCGTGGCCGTGGGGTAACAGCCCGGGGCGGCGATGAGCCGCGCGCCCGGCAGCTGCGCCCGGTTCTTCTCGACGAGGCCATAGACGGCCTCGGCGCACAGCTCCGGCGCGGGGTGCGTGACCCCATAGGCGCGCTCATAGGTGGCCGCGTCGCGGAAGCGGAAGTCAGCGCCGAGGTCGATCACCGTGAGCCCGGCGTCGAGCAAGGCCGGGGCGTAGCGGGCGCTGACGGTGTGCGGGAGGCCCAAGAACACCACGTCGGCGGCGGCGCGGATGGCCTTCACGTCAAAGGGCTCGACGAGGCGATCATCTACGCCGAGGAGCCCCGACCAGCTCGCGGAGAGCGGCTTTCCCGCGGCGCTCTCGGCGCTGACGTGGGTGAGCGTGGCGTCCGGGTGCGCGTCGAGCAGCCGCACCAGCTCAACGCCGGTGTAGCCTGAGGCGCCGACGATGGCGCAACGAACGGGCACGCACGCTCCAGGAGAGAAGGGCGCATAGATATACCGTGGCGTGTATGGTTATGCAAGGGGGAGGTGGCGCGGGGGCCCCTGACGAGACGGGGCAGGCGCCGCCGCCTTGGGGCGCGGGGCGGCGGAGACGTAGGGGCGTGTTTCACACGACGGCGACTTGGCGCCATCTCTGCGTTGATGCGCGTAGGGGTCCACTTCGCGCTCGTTCTGGAGCTTGAGCATGGCGCTGACGACCTTAGGGCTGACTGAAGACCTGCTGACCGCGCTGTTCCGCGCTGATGATCTGCGGGTCCTGCTCGCACGGCATGACTGGGCGGCGCCCGCGCTCAAGAGCGTGCCCGGCGCGGTCAGCGATCCCAAGCAGGTGGTTCACCACGTCGCGGAGGCGCTGCTCAGAAACGGCCTCGTGCCGGATCCCTTGGTGCCGACCTTACGCGCGGAGCGCCCGTACCAGCAGGAGCCCATCGACGCCTTCCTCTGCGCGTTCTTGGTGCGGGAAACCGCCGACCAGCTCGCCCGCCTAGGGCCGCATCGCCTCTACGACTGGACCCTCGAGGCCGCGCCTGGCCCCATCGCTCGTCGGCTCCAGGGCAAGACGAAGGACGCCGCCACCATCGCCGAACAGCTCCCCGCCCTGCTCCAGAGGGAGCGGGGCGCGTCGCTCAGGTCGCTGGCGAGCCTGTGGCCGCCGCACTCCGTCGAGGCCGCGCGCTTGGACCAGCTCATCCGCCAGTGGGCGATGGTGGCGGAGTCCACGACCCCGCCGCCGCCACCGCCACCGCCGCCGCCACCGCCGCCGCCGCCGCCGCCACCGGGGGACGACGACGACGACGACGAGACCCAGAACTTTCCCAACGACCTCTACCACTTCACCATCACCCTAGACCGCACGGTGGTCTGGGCCAAGCTCATGGAACGCTGCGCCGAGCCGAGCCACCAGCTCCTCGTCGTTCGGGGGGAGCCCACCCAGAGCCTGCACCTCTTCCGCGCGAGAGTGCTGCGTTACCTCTCCAACCCCAAGCGGGCGCACCGGGTTCACACCTTCGGCCCAGGCAGCGACCATCAGCCCGCCACCACGGCGGCCGCCTGGGAGGCCCTGCTCAGGACATGCTTGGGCTTAGCGCACGTCATCTCCACCAAGAAGGCCATCCGCGAGGCCACCCGCCACCAGCCCGTGCTGTGTATGGCCGGGCTGAACACGCCCCTGCACCTCGGCCCAGACAGCCTAGGCCCAGACGACCTCGCCGCCCTCTGCGAGTTTCTCCGGGCCTTGCCCGAGCGCCTGCCCCCACTCGATCCCCACACGCCGAGGCCTCTGCGCCTCTTGATGCCAGTCCAGGTCGCGCCCGGCCTTGGCCGCCGCGACCCGGTGTATCGGGCGCTTGACGAGGCCATCCAAGACGCTGAGCGTGCAGCCAAAGCGGCTGGCGTGCCCCTGCAGGTGGCGCTCATCGGCACCTTAGAGACCCCAACCTTCGCTGAAGTCGAAGGGCCCATCATCGCCCGGGCGCAGGAGCGTCATCGCCGAACGCCCACCCACGCGGAGCTCGACGTGATCGAGGCCGCCTATGACGCCGCCAAAGACGCCGGGCTGCCATTCGTGGAGCTCGCGAAGGCGCTGTGGTTCGCCCTGCCCGCCTGGATGAGAGACGCCCCATGAACCCGCCCCTCCACCTCGCCGCCCCCTACTTTGGCCAGCCTAGCCCCGAGGGCAGACCCCAGGCGTACCGCCCCGACCGGCACCTCTTGAGCGCCGCCCGGCTGGCGTACTCCTTGCGCCGCCCGCTCCTGCTCACCGGGGAGCCCGGCTGCGGCAAGACCGACTTCGCCTGGGTGCTCGCCGACCAGCTCGGCAAGCAGCACAAGCTCCCGCCTGAGACACGGATGCCCTTCATCTGCCGGGTGAACAGCCAGACCCGCGCCCAAGACCTGCTCTACCACTACGACGCCTTGCAGCGCCTCTCCGACGCCCAGCACGGCGTCGATCCCACCCTCGCCCAAGACCCACGCCACTACGTCGAGCTGCGAGAGCTCGGCCTAGGCCTCCTCTCCGGCGCCCGCGCCGTGGTGCTCATCGACGAGATCGACAAGGCACCGCGCGACCTGCCCAACGACCTCCTCCACGTCGTCGAGGAGGGCTGGTTCCGCATCCCCGAGCTGCGGAGGGTGCCCGAAGAGGGCACCATCAAAGACCCCCACGGCGTCCCCCTGGACCACGAGATGCGCCCCCCGCAGAGCCGGGGCCGCCCCTTGATCGTCATCACGTCGAACGCCGAGCGCCACCTGCCTGAGCCCTTCTTGCGGCGCTGCGTGTTTTTCCATGTGCGCCCCCCCGACGCCGACGCCTTGCGAGACATCCTCTACCGACGGCTCGGCGACGGGCAAACGGCCCTACGGGACAGCCAGCTTCGGGTGTATCTGGCGCTGCGGGCCGAGGGCCTGGGCCTCACCAAGCGCCCCTCGACGGCGGAGCTGCTGGACTGGGTTCACGCCCTCTACGCCTTGCCCGATCGCGCTGAAGCCGAGGCGGCGGTGCTGGAGTTCGGCGCGGCCATCGACCCCAATACCCTCCGCCTCGGCGGCGGCCTGGAGTGGCTCGACCTCCCCGGCCTGCCCTGCCTGATCAAGCTGCAGGAGGACCTTGAGCGCCTCGGCGGCGGGCAGGGCTGAGTGCCCCAAGACCGCGCCGCCTGGCTCTTGGACCGGCTTGTGGCCGAGGGCGCGCGGGTCACGCCCCGTGAGCGGCTGGCCGTGGCCGAGGCCGTCGCGGCGCTCAACCCCGGCGAAGACGAGCTCGCGGCCATGGTGGCGAGCCTCGTCGCCCACACTGAAGAGGACTGGCGCTGGGTCCACGCCCGTGGCTTGGCGCTGTTGCCCACCTGGGGCGCGACCCCCGCCCCGGCGCCGCCGGATCGCCTGGGCTTGGGCTTGGGCCTTGGCTTCGGGGTGTATGTCGCGCTGATGGCGCTCGGATGGTCGGTCACCCACGAGCGGGCGCCGGGCGTGGCCGAGGTCGGCGCCACAGGCGTCGCAGAGGCGCCCGTAGAGGAGGCCAGCGCCGTAGAGGCGGAGCCCGGCGCTGCGGAACCCCCTGCAGCGAGCCCCAACGAGGCCCCCGCCAATGAGCCCCCACCGCCCGAGGCGCCCCAAACGCCCGAGACGCCCGCCGCCGAACCCCTCACCCTGGTGACGCCCGCCCGCACCTCCCCCGCCGCGCTCCCCGCAGAGACGAGCACACCACCCCGCCCCCTGTGGCCCCTCGCCCTCTCGTGGGTGCTCTTGGCGCTGGGCCTCACTCTGCTCGTGGCCCCCTCCACACACGTACAGCGGGTGATGGAGCGCATCCGCGCCGCCCGGGACAAGGCCGACGAGCTCTATCGCCAGGGCCGCCAAGGCCAGGTCACCCTGCGTATCCCCAAGGCCGAGTGCCTGGGCCGCGAGGCCATCTTCGCCGCCGCCACGAGCCTCAGCCGCCAGGCCGTGGAGCACCCGAGCCCCCACCTCGACGTCCCCGCCACGGTGAACCACACGGCGCGGGAGGCGGGGCGGCTGATGCCCCACCACCTCCCGGCCTTGGGCGGGCCGCCGCTCTTGGTGTGGGTGGACGTCGAACGGGGCGATCACCCGCTGTTGTGGGCGGTGGAGCGTGTACTTCACCGCTGGACGCGAGAGGGCCTGCCGTTCGTGCGCCTGCATTACGCCTACAGCCCCGAACGCCTCACCGACCCCCTCACCCAGCGGGCCTCGCCCCTGGCCGACGTGGCCCGACGCCACGCGGGCGCCCCCTTGTTAGTGTTCTCGCGCCTCAGCTCCCCCCACGGCTTCGTGGGGGACGCCCGCTGGATCCGCCAGCTCGGCCCTTGGCCCCGGCGGGCCTTGGTGCATGTGGACCCCTTGCGCCCGGCGCCGGGCTGGCTTCGCCGCGCGGGCCTCGTGGCCTTCCCGCTCAGTGATGCGGGCCTAGCGGGCGCCGCCGCCTCGCTCGCCTCTGGGGAGCACCGGGGCCAACGCCTCGCCCCGCCCAAGCTGCCCAGCGTCAGCGCCAAGGCCCTCGACCGCTGGGCTGTGGCCGCCGCCTGTGTGCCCAACCCCACCTGGCCCCAGCTTGAGGCCCTGCGCTTGGGCATCCCCTCCTTACGCCGCGAGCTGCCCGACCCGCGCCTCGTGCTGCGCCTCGTCGAGCACCTGCGCGGCCATGACGGCGGCGAGCCCTGCTCCGATGGGGGCGAGAGCCTGTTCTTTCGGGGCGAAGAGATGGCCCGGCGCCTCGCCGCCCAGCGCGGCCCCGACGGGCGGCCCTCGGCCTTGGAGGAGGAGGCGCTGCGCCTGCTCATTCGGCAGCTCAGCGAGCCCCCGAAGGAGGAAGAGAGCCTCGCGGCGTGGCGCCGCCGGGTGCGGGTCGCTTGTTACGAGCTGAGTTTGGGGCGACGCGCCGTGGAGCAGGTGCTCGCCGAGTTCGCGGACAGCCCGGTGCGGGACGAGCTGGAGCGGCGCTTGAGCCAAGAGGATCGCGTGCGCCTGGAGGCGGGCGCGGGCGGCGGAGAGCGGCTGGTGGAGGAGCTAGGCGGCGAAGGGCCGATAAGCGCGCGTGAGGTGGTCACGGCTTGGGCGCGGATGAGCAGCAGAGGGCGGCTCGGCGGGGCGGTGGCGCTCTTGGGGTTGGCGGCGGCGGTGTGGTGGCTGGGGGCGCCGGGGGACGTGGTGAGCGCGGAGCGCCGGGTGGAGCTGCCGGAGGAGTGGGAGGCGATGGTGCCGGAGGTGGTCATGGCCGTTCTCACGCCACAACCGCCGGATCCTGAGCCTGAGCCAACGTCCACCGAGCCAGCGACAATTGCGTCCCTCAATCAACCTGAAGAAGACCCGCCGGCTGCCACTTCTTCGGATCCGGGCAAGGCTGTGCAGATCGTTCATGGGGCTGATCAACCAGGAACGCTCCAGGTAAAGACCTTGACCAATGGCGCGTTGGCGCCGCAAATCTTCGTCTCTGGACGGTACGTGAGAGATGGAAAATACACAACGGATCTGCCGCAGGGTGTCTACGAGGTAAAGGTCGTATGTCCCACCGACGCCGCACACCCCAGCTATGCGCCCGTCAAGCAAGTGTCGGTGCAGGACGGGATGACCTCAGGTATCGAGGTGAACTGTGGGACGGGCGAGGTGAACGCGATTGGGCCGTGAGCCGCAGGCGCTTGGGGGCGCGCGGATACTAAGCCGGTGCGAGTTGCTGAAGAGTTCTTGAAGTTGTGGCGTGAAGTGTTTGAGCAGCTGCAGAGCTCAACGCTGGGGGCCGGCGCCACGAGCACAACGGAAGCCGTAGTACCAGATCTGGACCTCGGGCGAGTACCTGACCCGGTCCGCGGAGCGCAGGTTCTCGGGCGAGTGGCCGAACGACCCGCCGCGAAGCGCACGGCTTGTACCAACGCTGTTAACCACTTTGCCACTATTGTACGAATCGTACGCATCCCACACCCACTCCCACACGTTGCCGTGTAGGTCGTGCAGCCCCCAGGGGTTCGCCTTCTTCCCGCCCACCGCGTGGACTTGGTCGCCTGAGTTGCCGGTAAACCAAGCAAACTCTCCAAGCACAGCCTCCTCGTCACCAAAGCTCCACCGCGTCGTCGTCCCGGCCCGCGCCGCGTACTCCCACTCGGCCTCCGTGGGCAGGCGATAGCCGGTGCAGCCCGCCACCCAAGCCACGTCGTCGCCGCTGCCCTCGTAGCAGGCCGTGAGCGCCGCCTCCCCCAAGGCCACGAGCGCCTCGGACTCCAGGGCCGTCAGCCGGTTCAGGTAGGCCACGGCGTCGAGCCAGGAGACGCTCTGCACCGGCAGCTCGTCGCCGCAGCCGTACTCGCAGTCGCTCGGTTTCGTCCCCATCACCGCCTCGTACTGCCCCTGCGTCACCTCGGTCTGGCACAGGCTGAAGGCGGGCATCTCAATGAGCCGCTGCGGCTGCTCATCCTTCTCCGCGTCCTCCTCCCCCGCCGGGCTCCCCATGATGAAGCTACCTCCCGGCAGCCGCACCAGGGCGGGCCGGAGGCGCACCGTCTTCACCACAGGCACCACCTCCCCCTCGCTCACCCGCGCCGCCGCCCACGGCAGCCCCAGCCCCGCCGCCACGCAGGCCGCGCCCAAGCTCCAACACATCCGCTGCGAAAGTCTCACCAAGGCTCACCTCACCCCACCCCTCTAACCCACGCCTGCGCGTAAAACACCGACCGAGCCCGTCCCGACCTCCGAACACGCCCCGACGACCCTCGACAGAGCCCGTCACGACCTCAGAACACGCCCCGACCACACTCGACAGAGCCCGTCACGACCTCCGAACACGCCCCGACCACACTCGACAGAGCGCATCACGACCTCCAAACACGCCCCGACCACACTCAACCAAGCGCGTCACGACCTCCAAACACGCCCCGTCAATACTCGACAGAGCGCGTCACGACATCAGGACACGCTCCACGCCCCTCACCCCGTCACGTCCGCCTCATCCCCCTTCTCCGGCCGATAATAGAAGCTGCGAATCAGCCCCTTCTTGCCCGGGAAGGCCACCTGCAGCCGCGGATACGCCGCGTTGTACACGCCGCGCGCCTTGAAGAGGCTCGCCCGCAGCGCCGCGTTGGCGGACTGCTCGTTGTCGTAGTCCAGCACACGCTGGGCCCGGGCCGCGTCGATGGCCGCGAGCGCCGCGCGCAGCACCTCGGCGAAGGGGGAGATCGCCGCCAGCTCGGCCTCGCTGTCGTGCACCGCGAGCACGTTCTTGAGCATCCGCGACTGCTCCTCGCTGCCGAGGCCCGTCGTCATCTCCGTCGGCGTCACGGGGAACATACGCAGGTATCGGGCGTCCGCGCGGCCCTCGGGCAGGAGCGCCATGAGCGCCTTCACGTACCGCGACACCGCCACGTCGAGCTCCTCGTCCAAGTACCGGATCTCGGCGGTCGTGAGCATCCGCTGGCGACGGGCGGAGACGGCCACGCTGGCCTTGGCCTCGACGTCGTCGATGGTCAGCTTCAGGTCGGCCGCGACGTCCGCCGCCGCGGGCCGATGCACGATCCGCAGATAGACGAACATCATCAGGTTCAGCGCCATCGTCGCGCTCGCGCCCTCTCGCATCGTGTACATCGTCACGCTCCCTGTGTGGGTAGGCGCCGCCTTGGGCCGTGGCCGGAGGCGGCGCAGAGAGCGTACACCACGGCAGTTCGGGGTGGCAAGGGCGGTCGGGGCGCCGCGGTCTGGCCCCCTGTGATCTCGCGACCTGAGCCTGCCCCTCAAGGGGGTGAGTGAGCCCCTGGGGTCTGCGTGAGCGGTGAGCGAGCTTGTCTGCTCGGGCCGCCTGATGGTGCTTGTAGACCACGATCCGCGCCAGCAGGCGCTCCATGAGACGGGCCGCCACACGACCGCGTTCGGCACCACCCGCCCGGCCTGCGCGGCCTCACCCTCGCGGTGGCGCGCGCCCTGGCGCCGTGACCCCACTCGCCGGCCCCCAAGCTAAACTCCCGGCCATGCTCCTCCTCCTCGCCACCCTCACCTTCGCCGCTGAGCTCTCCTTCGAGGACTTCACCGCCGACGCAGGCGCCTGGTCGGGCGGCGCCGTCGCCGACGGCGTGCTCCGGGTCACCGACGCCGAGGCCACGCGCCCGCTCCCGGCGGCCACGGCGTTCAGCGCCGCGCTCCGCCTCCGGCTCGCCGAGGGCGACGGCCTCACCTTGGCCATCGGCGAGGCCCGCTGGACGGCGGACTTCACCCCCGACGGCGGCCTCACCCTCTCTTCGCCCACAGACCCCGGCGAGGCCTGGCCGATGCCCGCAGGGCACTACACCTGGGCCCCCGACGACGCGCCGGTCATGGAGCCCGGGCCCCAATATTGGGACGCCGGAGACGCGCTCCACGCCGAGGTGATCTACGACACAGACTCCGAGACCTGGTTTCTGTACTGGACCGGCGCCCACCCCCGCGACGGCTACGGCTATCGCCAGATCGGCGTCGCCACCTCCCCGGACGGGGTCAACTGGACCCGCTACGAGGGCAACCCGGTCATCACCATCGACTACGATCGTACGACCGTAGACGGCATCCACGCCCACATGCCCACCGTCGTCATTCATGACGCGCAGTGGCACATGTACTACGCCTGCTATCAGAACGACGTGGGCAACCGCATCTGCCACGCCACCTCTGAAGACGGCCTCTTGTGGGACAAACAAGGCGTCGCCCTGGACCTGGGCGAGGCTGACGCCTGGGACTTCAGCGTGCGACAGCCCGACGTGCTGGTCGGCCCTGACGGCACCTGGCACATGCTCTACAACGGCACCTCCCCGGACGGCCACTACGGCGCCACGGGCTACGCCACCTCCCCCGACGGCTGGACCTGGACCCGCGCCGGGCAGGCCAGCGCCGATGAGTACCGCCTGCAAGGCGGCGGCATGTTTGAGAGCCCCTACGGTGTGGAGCAGTGGTGGAACTGTGAGGACGTGTCTGCCATTCCAAGACCACCTGGGATCAGATGACCGTGTGGAGTGACAGCCCGGAGCCGATCTTACGAAAGGGCTGGGCGTGGTGGAATGACGGCTACATCCAGGCCCCGACCCCTTGGCTGGTGGGGGCCACCTGGCACCTGTGGTTCAACGGCTACGCCTCCAGCGACACCTTCGAGCGCCTCGGCCACGCCGTGAGCGTGCCCAGCCCCGGCGCCTGGCTCGACCTCAGCCTCGTCTGGGACGGCGCCACCCTCACCCTGGGCCACGACGGCGCCTCCCGCGCGGTCCCCTTGGGCTCGCCCGACGCGCTGCGCCTCGTCGCCCGGGGCGTCGCCGAGCTCGACGTGGTGCTCTTGGAGTGGACCCCACCGCCTGAGGACGGGGGAGACACCGGGGACACCGAGACGGACAGCCCGGCGGACACCGAGGCGGACAGCCCGGCAGACACCGAGGCGGACGACCCCACGCCGAAGGACCCCGCGGGCTGCGGCTGCGGCGTCGGAGGGGGCGGCGCGGCGTGGCTCGGCGTGGTGGGGCTCGTGTTGTCGCGGCGGCGGGCGCGGGCGGGCTGAGGGCCCTTTACAGGCGCGGCTGGACCTCGGTATGCTCGGGCTTCACCCCCGCCCCGGTGACGCCTATGCCCGATCAAGACCCCAAGCCGCCCGTCACCCCCAAGGTCAGCGCGCCCGGTGAGCCGCGCGCCGTCGCCGCCGCGCCGATGACCGCGGAGAGGCCAGAGCCCGACTACAGCGCCGACTACACCGTCTCGCCCTTCGTCGGCAACGTCTACTTGCAGGCGCGCCCCACCGATCCACCCTTCGTCAAGGTCGGCGACATCGTCCGTGCGGGTCAGACGGTGTGTGTCATCGAGGCCATGAAGCTGTTCAACGAGGTCGAGTCCGACCTCGACTGCGTGATCGATGAGATCCTCGTCACCAACGGGCAGTACGTCGAGTTTGGGACCAAGCTGTTTCGGGTGCGACCCCTCTGAGCCCGATCCAAGAGGGCCTCATCGCTCACCGTAGAGCGACCGCCCCGCGGGTCATCCCTGACCCTGCCTCACGTCATTCGACACTGTGCTCGATCGCCGTCCCCCTGTTCAACACGCACGGACACCTTGTCTCTCGGACGACGATCCTATCTCTCACGAAGCAGGCCGCCGCCGGACCCGCTCCTCGCGCGGTTCGTGGCCCCGCCACCCCCAGCGGCGCCGCCGATGGTGAACCACCTTGACAGAGGGTGAGCGTCCACGGGATCGGGGGACGGTCGGGCCAACAGCGTTTAGCCGCCCACCACCCCCACCAGCACCCCCAACATCGCCCTCACCCCGGCCTCCAGCTCCTCCGCCCGCAGGCGCTCGTCGGGGCCGTGCATTGTGCCCAGCTCCTCCGCCGTGAGGTGGAAGGGCACGAAGCCATAGGCCCGCACGCCCACCTCCCGCAGAAAGATTGAGTCGGTGAAGCCTACGGAGATCGCCGGGCCCGCGACCACGTTCGGTCGCGCCTCCGCCGCGCGCACCAGGGCGTCAAACACGGGGTCGTCCCAGGGGCTCACCTGGGCGGCGAACTCGTTGAGCACGGTGTAGGTCAAACCATCATCCGCCGCCAGCGCCTTCACCCGGGCGAGCATCTCCTCGGGGCTGGTGCCGGGCAAGAGGCGGCAGTCCAGGAGCGCTGAGGCCACGGACGGCACCACGTTGGGCTGGTGGGCGCCCTCTAGGCCGGTGATGTGGAGGGTGTCGGTGATGGCCGCCCGGGTGAGCGGGTTCTTCATCAGCGCGCTGATGAGCAGGGTGCGCTGGAGGAGCGGCCGGGTGAAGACGAGGCGCTCGAGGCCCCGGCGGGTCTCGCCCACACGCGCAAAGAGCACCTTGAGGCTGGGGTGCACCTGGGGCTCGGGCTCGTAGGCGCGCAGGCGCTCCAGGGCGGCGAGCAGCCGGTCGGGGGCCTCATCGGGGAGCGGCGTCGAGCCGTGGCCGGCCTTGCCCTCGGCGGAGACCCGCAGCCACAAGGCGCCCTTCTCCCCCACGGAGATGGGGAAGAGCACCTGGCCGGGGAAGAGGCCGTCGATGATGCCGACGCCGCCCTCGTTGATGGCGTGGGCGCAGTTGATGGACGGCCAGCGCTCGGCGATGAGGCGCTGCATCCCGGTGTTGTTCACCTCCTCGTCCGCCACGGCGAGCAGGATCACGTCCCGGCTTCGGGGCAGGCCGAGGCGCTTGAGCAGGAGCATGGCCTCGATCTCCACCACCGTCATGCCCTTCATGTCCAAGGCGCCACGCCCCCAGATCGTGCCCTCGGCGTCGACGCGCCCCGCGAAGGGCGGCTGGCGCCAGCGCTCGGCCTCGGCGGAGGCCACGTCGAGGTGGCTCACGAGGCACAGGGGGCCCTCGCCGCTCGGGGCCGTGGCGGGCAGGCGCGCGATGAGGTTCGCCCGGCCCTCGCCCAGGTCGTGCAGCTCCGCGGCGACGCCCTCGGCCTCCAGACGCACCGCGAGGTACCGCGCCGCCTCGGCCTCGGACCCCGGAGGGCTCGTGGTGTCGAAGCGCAGGAGGTCGACGAGGAGCCCCGTGGCCTCGGCCCGGGCGGCGGGCCAGTCGACGCCGCTCAAGGGGTCGGCGGGCTCGGCCACGGCGACCGTGGCGGCGGCGCCGATCAGGGTGAGCAGCAGCGGGAGGAGGGTGAGCCGCATGGTCGCTCCGGCGGAGACGGGCCAGGATACACCCTCAGCGGGGCGACAGGCTATGATCGCGGTATGCAACGCCCGATCCTGCCCCGGCTGACGCCCCTCATGACCCTCAGCGCGCTCCTCGCCCTCACGGCCTGCAGGATCGACGAGGCCCCCCAGGACCTCGACGGCGCGATGCGCGCGGCCTGGACGGGCTTTGAGGGCGCGGACGAGGCGCAGGCCGCCGCCCTGGTGGACACCCTGCACGGCCTCGTCGGCGGCGACACCCTAGAGAAGGACAGCCGCGGCGCCTTGACCCCGCTCACCGTCGCTGACCTCGCCGACGTCACCCTGTCCCCCGGTCAAGACCCGGCGGACGCGCCGGGCATGCTGCTCGTGAACCCCATGGCCTGCGACCTCGGCACCCTCGCGGCGCTGCTCGTCGACCTGGACCAAGACACGCTCTACCCCGGGGTCTACCTGGAGTATGAGCGGGTGCACGACGACGACCCCGAGGCCTTCTTGTCCGGCGAGACCGACCGGCTGAGCTGGGTCTCGGACATGCGCGTGGAGCTCCTGGGCGCCGAGTACACCGAGCAGGTGCAAGGCGCCA
>JAKLKD010000136.1 GCA_023150845.1 Myxococcota bacterium
GGCGCCGCCTCCGACGGTGAGGCGATGATGAGCTGGGTGCCCGCGAGCACGCCGCTCTCCGTGGACTGCTCGGGGAAGAGCTCGGCGGAGATGTGCTCGACGACGTCGGCGCAGAAGCCCTCCAGGGAGGCGCCCGAGGCCTGGTCGGCGAAGGCCCGCATAAACTTCACCACCTTCTCGGCGGTGGGGCGATCCTCAGGCTCCGTCGCGCACATCTGGGCGATGACCTGGCGCGCCGCGGTGTCCCACTCCGGGTCGGGCATGCCGCTGTCGGCGATGGCCTCGATGGCCTCGGCGACGGCCTGGTCATGATCGGGCGGCTCGGGCAGGAGCGGCAGCCAGCGACCGTTGAGCAGCTCGATGAGCATGAGGCCCATGGCGTACACGTCGCCGGGGTGGTCTCCACGATCGCCGAGGCGCCGCTCCGGGCTCATGTACTTGAGCGAGCCGAAGCGGAACATCGTGGTCTTCGCCGAGCGGTCCTCAAAGCTGCCCCGCGCCGTGCCGAAGTCGAGCACCTTGAGCTCCCCTTCAGGGGTCAGCATGATGTTCGAGGGCTTGATGTCGCGATGCACCACGCGGATCGGCTGGGTGCGGCCATACGGCGCCTTGCGGTACGCCGCGTCGAGGGCGGAGGCGATGCGCTGGATGAGCAGGTAGACCGTGCGCCGCGGGAGCTGCTCGCCGCGCTTCTTGAGGGCGTCGACGAGCTGCTGGAGGTCGATGCCGTTGACGAACTCCATGACGATCGCGAGGTTCCCGTCGAGCGCGACCAGATCCTCGACGCGCACGATGCCGGGGTGGCGAAGCTGCGCGAGCATACGCGCCTCGTCCTTCGTGCGGTTGAGGAACTCCTCGGCCTGCGCCCACTTCTCGCGCAGCACCTTCACCGCGACGAGGCGGCTGATCCCGCCCGCGCCTGTCGCTTCAGCGAGGTAGACCCGGGAGAATGTGCCGGACGAGCGCTCCTTGAGGAGCGTGATCTTCTGACCTCGATCGGTCGCGGACGTCGTCATCGTGAGGGTGTGCTCCGCTGGGCGTCGGAGGCGACCGCTCCGCGCGAGCCCCAAGAATAACACAGCGACCCCGGCCTCACCCAAGCCACCCGTTCGCGCGCATCGGTGTTACAATCCGCGTGGTCTTCTGGAGGCCCCCCCGCGGGCCGACTCCCGACTGACAAAAAGAAGACGAGACGACAGGTCACGGTGTCAGAGCAAGATGCATGACAGGAGCTATCGGATGCGCTTCGTTCTCCCTCTGCTGTGGGCGTTGACAGGCTGTGGGCTGCTGGGCTCCAAGGGTGATGGCTCCGAGACCGCCGCCGCTGAAGAGAAGCTTCGCGCCGGGGATCTCGCTGGCGCGCAGGCGGAGTACCAGAAGGTGATCGAGGCCGACGCCGCCAGCGTCGACGCCGCGGTCGGACTCGCGTTCCTCGCCTACGCCAAGGGCGACTGGGCCGAGGCCGACAAGCTCCTCGCCGCCGCCGAGGCCGCCGCCGGGGACAAGCTCCCCGCGATCAAGCTGCGCCGCGCCTTGGTCGCGCTCAAGGCCGCCGACACCGACGCCGTGCGCACCCACGCCGAGGCGAGCGGGCTGCCCGCGGGCAAGCTGCTCACCGCTGAAGTGCTGCTCGCCGACGGTGAGCGCGACGAGGCAGTCAAGGTCTTGGAGGGCCTCTCCGCGGACACCACGGAGGTGGGCAAGACCGCCGGGAAGTACCTCGCGCTCCTCAAAGATCCCGACGCGTCCGTGGCCGGCCTCGCCGAGAACTACGCGCTCTGGGCCCTCGGTCAGCGCCAGGTCGCCGTCTCCTCCGTGGAGGAGGTCGTGAAGGCGCTCCCCGACACCCGCGAAGACAAGCCCGCGGAGCTGCTGCTCTGGGCCGGTCGCGCCGCGTCGGTCAACGAGAGCCAGGTCGCGCTCAACCTCGTCGAGTCCGTCGGTTTCCCCCCCGCGGGGCAGGCTTGGCGCGTCGAGGCCACCCGCGCGATCATCCAGTGCGCCGAGGGTGACGCCGCGACCTGCCAGGCCACCTTCGCCTCCTTGGCCGCGACGGCCCCCGCGGACGGCCTCGCCGACGCCCGCGCCACCGCCGCTATCGCCTTGGGCGACAAAGATCCCGAGGCCACGAAGGCGCTCCTGGAGGGCATCGAGACGTCCTCCGCCGCCTTGGCCGCTTACCGCGCCGGGAAGACGGGCCTCGCGATGAAGCTCGCCCCCGAGGGCCTCCTCCGCCAGTTCCTCTCCGAGAGGTGATCACCATGTCCAGCCGTATGATGTGGGCGCTCGCCGCCGTCATGATGACGGGCTGCGCCGCCAAGGGCAAGACCGGCACCCCTGTCACGGTCTTCGTGACGGACACCGAGTCCACCGCCATCTCCACCGCCGTCATCCGCCACCCCGACGAGGCTGAGCGCCACCGGGTGAACAGCGTCGATGGCTCGTGGACGGAGGAGGTGCTCTACATGCCCGACGGGAGCGAGATCGTCTTCCGCCCCGGCGAGATGCTCGTGCTCGAGATCTCCGCGCCCGGCTACGAGACCCAGGTGATTCAGTACCAGGTCCGTCGGCGCAAGAACGAGTTCAACGTTCAGCTTGTACGCCACGACTTCGATGACGAAGCGATCGAAGAGCCTATGATGTCTTTCGGGCGCGACAACCCCCGCGATCTCGGCGGCGGCGGTCCCGCGAACTGAATGGAGGCCCCTGTGCGAACCCGCTCTCTCCGCCTCTTCCTGCTCGGGCTCTGCTTGGGCGCGCCCGTCGCGCTCGCCGCGGGCCTGGGCGACTACGAGCCCATCTTCCCGACCAACCCCTGCCAGGACGGCTGGGCGGCGTGTATCGTCGATGGGTCCGCGGTCACCGCGGAGCCGACAAAAGACGCCGCGGGCCGGCCGCTCCCCTCTGACCTCCGCGTCGGCTGGTTCGACCTGGAGGCCACGGCCGCGCTCTCGCCCTTCGTTGAGCTCTCCGCCTACGACGGTGAGCTGGAGGCCCCGGAGCCTCCGCCGGAGGCCCCTGCACCGCAAGAGCGCAGCGGTGGGGATGAGGCCCCGGCCGCGGTCGCGTCGAACAACAACGGCGGCGGCGGTGACGGCGGCGGTCAGGCCACCCAAGGCGGCAGCCGTCGGGATCCGGGCGGTGAGCCCGCGGCCCCCGCGGGCGCTGGCGCTACGACCACGCCCAGCGGTCGCCCGATGTTCACGCCGACGCCGGTCGGGCAGGGCAGCGACCTCGCCGCCACGCCGACCACGACGGTTCAGCCCGCGGGCGGCACGGCCGTCGCGCAGCTCGACAACACCGCCGCGGTGCAGCCCGTCGCGCCGGTCGCCAACGACTCCTGCGACGACCTCGTCGCGCTGGAGCCCGCGGCGCTCATGGGCCGCATGTTGCCCGGGCAGGTCAAGTGCCTGGAGGGCCGCCTCAACAGCGCTGAGCTCCAGACCGAGAAGGACAAGATCTCCCGCGTGCTCATGCAGAACGCCGAGGCCGCGGGCAACAAGTCCGAGTGGGAGCGCCTCATCAAGCGCCACCTCGAGGACATCGATCGCTCCGACCCGAACCTCTGCTTCAAGTACGCCCTGCACCTCTCCCGCGGCGGCGTCGGCCGCGCCTGGGGCGTCATCAAGTGGGCGGACTACGCGCTCGAGAACAAGCAGCAGTGGACGGGCTCCACCTACAAGGCCCGCGTGAACGCCCTCTACCAGCTCCGCGCCGAGGCGGCGGTGAAGCTGTGGGAGGACGCCAACGCGAAGATGTTGGCCGCGTCGGGTGACGATCGCAGCAAGCTTGAGGCCGATGAGGTCAAGCTCCGCGGCATGGCGAAGGATTACTCTCGCGAGTGGCTCGACTACGCTCGCGCCGCGGGTGAAGACATCAAGAAGCCGATGGCGCTCTGCGTCTCGACCGCTGGCAGCAAGAAGTTCTGCGAGGAATGACACCTTGATCTGGTCCATGCTGCTGCTCGCCTGCTCGGGCGAGCCCACTGAGCAGGCCGCGCCCCCAAAGACCGGCCCCGAGCCGATCTCTGAGGCCATCGTCTCAGGGTCCTGGCCGGTCAAGGTGGCCGCCCCAGGCGCCCTCGACACCTTGCTCGCGAACCCGGGCTGGCAATCCTACTACGAGAGGAATTACTCCGGCGCCTTGACGGGTTTCGGTGCCAGCGGGCCAGCGACGGCTCGACTGCACGCCGAGATCTCCGCCATGTACCGCCAGGCCGCGCTCCTCCAGGCGCGCTCCACCATCGAGACCTACCGCCCGGAGCAGATCCGGGAGGGGGACCCCGCCGAGGTGAGCTACGCCTTGGCCGTGGCTTGGGTCGTGGTGAATGAGCTGGACCGGGCGAAGGAGCTCTTCGGCACGTCCAAGGGCTCGCCGAGCAAGGCCCTGGCGGCGGCGGACGCGGCCTGGGCCAAACGGATCGCCCAGCCCGACGCGCGCTGGTGGCCGATCTCGACGGATCCCGCGCTCTTCCCCCTCGCCGAGGCCACCCCCGGCGTGATGCCGAGCATCGCCGACGCGCCGCACTACACGGTGAAGGAGCGCCCGCTGGACGGCGGGGCCGCGCCCCTTGACGTCGGTCTCTCCGACGCGACGGCGCTCTTGCAGGCCGCCCTCTGGCATGAGGCGGCGGCCGCCGCGGCCCTGGCCGGGGACGTGAGCGTCGTCGATGGCCTCTTGGGCCCTTGGCGCCTGCCGGGTGAGCCGCTCAACAGCGTCGCCTCGGGCGAGGTCAAGGAGCTCCCCTTGGAGGCCTTGTTCATGAGCCCCTGGATGACGACGGCGGATCTCCAGCTCGTCGTCGGCCTCAACGCCGGGAAACCGGCGATGGAGTGGCTGCAGCAGCTCTCCGCGACCTCCGCCTACGCCGTCGCGATCTCCCGCTGCGTCGTCGAGCAGAAGGTTGACCCCAACTGCCTCCAGGACCAGGCCATCGCCTTGTCCCAGCAGTACGAGGCCGCCATGGGCAAGGCCGCGGGCAGCCCCGCCGCCGACCACCGCCTCTTCGCGCAGTTTGTCCTCGCGGGCACGCTGCGCGCCGGTGCCGAGGTGGCAGAGTCGTTCGGGGATGAGCGTGGGGCCGCCGAGCTTCGGCTCATCGCCCGCGACCGCTCCGTCGACGCCGCCGCCGACCCCACCTTCTTCATCTCCATCGCCGCTTGGGACGCGGGTCAGCGCAACCCCGTCCGTGCTCAAGAGCTCTTTCATGGCTATGTAGACAAGCTGCCCGGGCTGCAGGCCGCCCGGGTATCCTTGGACGCGCTCAACCTTCGCGTGAGCCGGGACGCGGGACCGGCGATACCGGTGCACTAGTGAGGATCGCTCCTATGCATTCGAACCCTCACCGACTTCTGTCGGTCCTTGGCCTCGCGGCCGCAGCCCTCACGACGGGCGCCTCGTTGGCGTTCTTCGAGGAGAGCCTCCCCAGCACGATGAACCCGCTGTTCGCCCAGTCGATGGTCGATAACCGGGTGCATGAGCTCGTCATGGACCGGATCTACTTCAACGATCCGATCAACAACGAGCTCGTGTCCAACATCGTCCAGGAGTGGAGCCTCCTCGACAGCGGCAAGAGCATCCGGCTCGTGCTGCGGAAGGGCGTGAAGTGGCAGGATGGCGAGGTGCTCGGCGCCGACGACATCTGCTTCACCGTGAAGGCGATGCTGGACCCCGGCACGCCGAGCCCCATCGCCGAGAAGCAGCGCGCCATCTTCGCGGGCTGCACCGTCGAGAAGCCCGACGTGGCCGTGGTGCAGTTCACCAAGGTCTTCCACAACCCGCTGAACCGCCTCGGGGTGCATGTGCTCCCGGAGCACGCCTTCGGCGGCAAGACGGCGATTCAGCCCGACCACGAGTTCTCCTTGCGCCCGGTCGGCACCGGGCCGATGAAGGGCAGCTCCGGCCGTCGCGGCACCACGTTTGAGAAGTTCAAGAACGTGCACCACGACGCGGGCATCGACACCCTGTCGCTGCAGGAGGGCAACGACCCCCTGGTGCAGGTCAAGACGCTCATCAACAACGGCGTGCAGGGCATCATCACCGTTCCCCCCGGCAACCGCGCCGAGGTGAGCGCCCAGGACGACCTCGCGCTCAAGTCCTACGACCTGCGCTCGTGGTGGTTCGTCGCCGTGAACCAGGAGAAGCCTTACCTCAAGGACAAGCGTGTCCGTCAGGCCCTGGACCTCATCGTCGACCGCACCGACCTCCGCCAGCTCTCCATCGGCGTGAAGCCCGGTGAGCAGAACTCGCCCTGTGAGTTCATCTCCGGCCCCTTCGTGCAGTCCTCGCCGTTCTACAACCGCACCGTCGCGGTGAACGCCCGCGCCGACAAGGCGAAGGCCTTTGAGCTGCTCAGCGCCGCGGGCCTCAAACAAGAGGGCGGTCGTTGGCACTTCAAGAACGAGCCGATCACCATGCGGATCGGCATGAAGGCCCCTCTCGACATCGAGGCGCCTGACCTGCTCTCCCAGGTCGGCAACCAGCTCAGCGCCGCCGGTTTTGATCGCCAAGAGTTCAAGATCACGACGGATGACTGGAACCTCAAGGTCCTCACCGGGCAGGCCGCCGACTACGACCTCGTCATCGGCAAGTGGTCCTTCGGG
The DNA here is from genome assembly GCA_023150845.1 of Myxococcota bacterium. GTDB lineage: Bacteria > Myxococcota_A > UBA796 > UBA796 > CAJQPC01 > JADKFE01. The sequence goes on from JAKLKD010000136.1 coordinate 6,603, forward strand.
CTCGTCGAGGATGTGAACCCGCTCTTCCACAGCCGCAAGGATGGCCGGGGCGCGTTCAACATCTTCAACTTCTCGAACGCCCAGGTGGACACGCTCCTCGCGCAGTACGAGGTCGCGCGCACCGACACCCAGGCCCAGGACGCCTACCACAAGCTGCACGCGCTGCTCGCCCAGGAGCTGCCGTACCTCTTCTTGTGGAAGCTCGACACGAAGTCGGCCTGGCGCACCGAGGTCCGCAGCAACACCATCACGCCGTACTACTACTGGACGGTCTTCGACAAGTGGCGTACCGGCGCCTGATCAGGCGGCTGAGCGCCTCGACGTCGCGGTGAGGCTGAGGAAAGACTCTGATGCAGCGCTGGTACGTCCGACCCCTGGTGCGGCTGATCGCTGCGCTGCTGCTCCCCGCGGCGGTGCCAGCGGTCATCACCGCGCTGATCTGGGCCTTGCCCGGAGATCCCGCGGCGATCATCTGCCCGCCGGAGGTCTGCTCGGGCACGGAGGAGCTGGCGAAGCGCTGGAACCTCAACGATGGCCCGGTGCACTTCTTCACGAAGTGGACGGCGGACGCGCTCTCCGGCGACTTTGGCCGCTCCTGGCGGCTCCAGCAGGGCGCCCCCGTCGCGCCGATGCTCGTCGAGTCCATCCCCAACACCGCGCTGCTCGTGCTGTTCTCGTTCGTGCCGATCCTCCTCGGCGTGGTCGGCGCGGCCACCCGGGCCCTGCCGCGGGCGGCGGACGGCCTCTTGCGGGTGCTCGGCCTGCCGCCGTCAGTGATCTTCGCCTTGGCGGCCTCGGCGGTGGTCACGATCAAGTACGGCTCGGCGGCCTTCGGTGACGAGGCGGCCCGGGTGAAGCTGGTGCTCGGCGCCTTGGCCTTGGGCCTCGCGGACGCGGCCATGGCCGGGGCGGTGTCTGGCGTGCGGGGGCTCATGGAGTCCGAGCGGAAGCAGCGTTACGTGCGCTTCGGCATCCTGCGGGGTGAGGGCGTGCTCCAGAACACCCTGCCCAACGCGCTCCCGGCCATCATCGGCCAGCTCCGCGCCCGGGTGCTGCACCTGCTCTCGGGGGCGGTCATCGTCGAGGTGGTCCTGCAGATCAACGGCCTCGGCGACCTGCTCTGGGGCGGCACGCTCTACCAAGACTTTGGCGTCGTCATCGCGGCGGCCTTCGGCTTCGCGGTGATCAGCGCGGCCTTGCTCATCACCCAGGCCCTCGTCGAGATCGGCGTGGCCTTACACGTCCGCCGGGCGCCGAAGGCGGTGACCTCATGAGCCGCCTCATCGCCGGGGGCTTCGCCGCGCTCTGCCTCAGCTTGCTCGTCGTGATGGGCATGATGGCGCCGGAGCACCTCGTCCAGCCCGATCTGTCCATGGCCTACGCGGGCCCCGGGGAGCTGCCGCCCTTCGGCGCGGACAACCGCGGCCGGCCGCTCTTGGAGTACGCCCAGCAGGGCGCTCAGGTCGTGGCGCTCCCGGCGATGTTGGGCGGCCTCGTGGTGCTCCTCTTCGGCACCTTGGGCGGGCTCTTGGCCTGCGTCGGCTCTGGCCGCGTGCAGGCCGTGGTCCAGGGCCTCGGTGAGGTGGTCGGCGCCTTGCCACGGCTCGTGGTCGTGCTCGTCGTGGCCCTGCTCTTGCCCCAAGACCTGCGCGGGCTCACGCCGATCGCGCTCACCTGGGCCTTGCTCGCCGCGCCGGGCGCCATGGACGAGGCCGCGTCGGTGGCCGGTCGCCTCGGCGGCGCCCGTTTCGTCGAGGCGCTCCGGGCCCACGGCTTCTCGCGGGTGCGGATCTACCTCTACCACATCGTCGCGCTCAACCTGCGTCCCGTCGTCGTGCGCCAGGCCATCGAGACGGTGATGCAGGTCGTGTTCTTGGAGATCGCGCTGTCTTACCTCGCGCTCTCCGACAGCCAGCCGTCCTTCACCCACGGCGACTCCGTGCGCTCTTGGGCGGACATCCTCTACCTCGGCTACCAGGTCATCCTCGACGTCGAGACGGGGCACGCCTTGGCCTTGGGCCTCGGGCTCGTGGGCGTCGTGGCGCTGATGTCTCTGTCGGTCACCTGGGCGGTGAGGGCACGATGAGCAGCGACAAAGAGCACCTCGTCCAGCTCCGCAAGATGCGCATCGCGACGCGGCAGCGCACCTTGGTCTCCGACGTCAACGTCGACGTCTACGGCGGGCGGGTGACGGCGATGATGGGGCCCTCGGGCTCGGGCAAGACGCTCACGGCCTGCGCGATCATGGGCTTCATCGAGGTGAACCCCGGGCTCATGGAGGGCTCGCTGCGGTTCCCGGCGCTCAATGATCGGGACTGGTTTGAGGGTGTGCGCGGCGGCGGGGCCCGCGCCCAGCGGCGCCTGCTCAACGAGACCGCCGCGCTGCGCGGCTCGTTTCTGACCTACAGCCCCCAGGCGGCGTCGAGCGCGCTGAACCCCGGGCGCACCTTGGGTCGCCAGCTTGAGCTTGCCATCTCCCGCCGTCAGGAGCCGCCGAGCGGGGCCCAGGCCATGCAGAGCGCCGTGGAGCGCTCCTTGGCGGAGGTCGGGCTCCCACGCTCGGCGACGACGGCGCTCCCCGGAGAGCTCTCCGGCGGTCAGTGCCAGCGCGCCGCCTTGGCCATCGCCGTCGCCCCGCACCCCCGCCTCGTGATCGCCGATGAGCCCGAGACCGGCCTCGACCCGGTGCTGACCCGCACGGTGATCGAGCTCATGATCGCCGTCTGTAAAGACCACGGCTGCGGCCTCTTGCTCATCTCACACCACGAAGACACCGTCTCCCGCATCGCCCAGGACGTCGTGCGCCTCAAGGCCCAAGGAGACACGGCATGAGCGCGCCGATCGTCCGGCTCAAGGGCCTGCAGAAGACCTTCATTCAGCACGGCACCTTCCCCTGGTCGCCGAAACGCACCGTCGCCGCTGTGCGCGGCGTCGATCTCACCCTGGGCCCGGGGGACATCCTCGCCTTGGTGGGCCAGTCGGGCTCGGGCAAGACGACGCTCTCCCGCCTCGTCTTGGGCTTGGAGGAGCCGACGGGCGGCGAGGTCTGGCTCGAAGATCAGCGCTGGGACGGCCTCACCGAGCGTCAGCGCGCGCAGTACCGCGCCCGCTACCAGTACGTCCCCCAAGATCCGATGGCCGCCCTCGATCCCCAGCAGACGGCCCTTGAGCACGTCATGGAGACCCTGCGGGTGCTCGGCGGGCGCAGCCGCGACGAGGCCCGGACGGACGGCCTCGCCATGCTCGCGCGCCTCGGCCTCGGCGCCCGCGCAGACGCCTTGCCCCGGCAGATGTCGGGCGGTGAGCAGCGCCGGGTGACCCTGGCCCGTGTGCTCGCCCTGCACCCCCGCCTGGTCGTGGCCGACGAGCCGACCTCGGGCCTGGAGCCCGATCGACGCGAAGAGGTGCTTCGTGATCTGATCGGCAATCTGCCCAAGGACGCTGCGTGTATTCTGGTGACACATGACATGTCCGCCGCACGCAAATGGACCAACCGCACGATGGTCATGCTCGATGGCCGGGTCATCGAGACCTTACGCGCCGAAGAGGACGAGCCCGCGCACCCGTACTCGCGCCTGCTCTTTGATCCTTGGTCGGCGGATCTTCCGCGCAACGGCCTCGCCGCCGAGGGCTGCCCGTTTCGCCTCGACTGTCCTCACGCCGTCGGCGCTTTGGCCGCCCGCTGCGCCGAGCGCGCGCCGACCCTCACCCGCATGGGTGAGAATGAGCATCATCACGTCGCCTGTTATCATCACGCCGTCAGCCCACCTCCTGTGACCGAGGCCGCCTCATGACCGCACGCCTCCTTGGCCGCGCCGCGCTCCTCACCGCCGCCATGTCTTTTGCCTCCAGCGGCCTCGCGACCGCGGGTGAGGTGGAGAAGGCCGAGCACCGTCGGCTCTCCGAAGACATGGAGAAGAAGGCCCAGAAGAACATCTGGGCGGGCGTGGAGCGGAGCTTCCAGGAGCTCCTCGCGCTGCAGAAGTCGGGCGAGGTGCTCACCTACGACGACTGGCTGCTCGGCGCCCAAGCGGCCCGCGGCCTCGGCGACATGGCCGCCTGTAAGGACCGGCTCACCCAGGCCCTCACCGTCGAGGCCAACGCCGAGTCCCAGGCCTGGCTCGACGAGATCAACGCGAGCTACGTCCCGGTCACGCTCAAGAGCCCCAACAAGGACGCCACGGCGACGCTGACCATCGAGGGCATGCTCTTCGCGACGGATCAGCGCCTCGCCGTCGAGGTCGCCCAGAAGACCCTCGCCGAGACCCGCGAGTTCTCCGGCCTCTTGCCCGTCGGCAACTACACCTTCACCGACGGCACGCTCACCAAGACCTTCGTCGTGGCCAGCGGCGGCGCGCCGATCAACCTCAAGCTCGTCCCCGAGGGCGGCGAGAAGGGCAGCGGCGGCGGCGGCCTGACCTGGGCGGGGCCACGCGTCGACGTCGGCGGCGCCTACACCTTGGGCCTCAGCCCCAGCGCCGAGGGCGCCACGGCCCCCGGGGCCTTCTCCGCCGTCGGCGCCCGGGCGGGTGTCGGCGTGGAGCTCGGCCTCTCCCAGAACTTCGGCGTGGCGCTCACCGTGGGCTACCACAACCTCATCAACCCGCTCGGCGAGGACGAGGTCGTCACCGACAAGGCGGGCGGCGTGAGCGCGCACCTCGGCTACGGCCAGCTCAGCGCCGTGCTCCGCATGAGCGACCTCTGGATCACCGCGGGTGGGGTGTTCGCGACGGGTGTGGCGACGGTGAAGTCGCCGACGGACGTCGTGATCCAACCTGAAGAATGTCAGTCCGCCGATGGAATTGAGGCGAACCCCTGGTGTGTCTACTTCATGGAGAGCACCTCGACGGGCGGCACGATGAGCGGTCGTCTCACCGCCCCCGGCGCCACGCTCTCTGTCGGTTATGCGTTGTTCGACCTCGGTGATGGCCTCCAAGGCGCGGTGAGCGTCGGTGGTGGCGCCTTGGCGAGCGGCGTTCGTCTGTACCCCTGGGGCCAGGTGGGCCTCACCATCGCCCCGGCGCCAAAGAGGAACAAGTGATGCTTGGACGCACCCCCGCGAGGCTCCTCGCCGCCATCGCCCTCCTCCTCACGGGCCCCGCTCTGGGGGTTGAGGTCTCTTCAAAGGACGGCGGCCACGTTCAGAACCCGGTCTGGTCTCCCGACGGGCAGTGGTTGTCCTTTGAGGTCAACAACATGTCCAACGTCGTGGAGCTCTGGCTCACGAAGATGAACGGCAGCGCGCCGGGCACCCCGACGCAGCTCCGCATCCCTGGCGCCTCGACGAGCTTCGGCGCGGGCGGCTACTTCGCGGCGAGCCCGGTCTGGGCGACGACCCCGGCCTTGATGATCGTCTTTGAGGGCTCGAACCCCGGCGGCAAGCGGCGGCTCTACTACGCCAACCCCGGCTCCGGCGCGCCCAACGAGCTCATCACCAACACGCAGATTCAGGGCAACATCAGCTCCGCGGCGATCTCCAAGAGCGGCAAACGTTTCGCCTTCATCTCCGACGTCACCGGCAGCGGCGACGTGTACGTCTGGAACCTGGAGAAGGGTGACCTCGGCGTCATGGGCGGCGCGGCGACGGAGTCCTCGGAGAACTTCCCGAGCTTCAACGACGCGGGCGACACCATCGTCTTCTCGCGGAAGAACGACGGCAACCAGGACCTCTTCACCTGGAGCAGCGGCGCGACGACCCCTCCGCTCAAGGGCGGCAACGGCGACCAGACCCGGCCCCGCTGGGTGGGCGACAAGGTCGTCTACTTCACCTCCGAGCGTGGTGAGGGCCACTGGGACATCGCCGTCACCGGCAAGTCTGGGGAGCGGCTCATCGTCGCCCAGGACGTGCGCCTGCCGTCCCGCTCGGCCCCGGCCATCACCCCCGACGGCAGCGCCGTGGTCTACGCCTCGTCGGTGCCCGAGAAGGCCGATCGGCTGCTCGTGACGCGCCTCGACGGATCCAGCACCGTGGAGATCCCCACGGGGCTTGTGGCCTGCGGTGAGCCCGCCTTGACCGTCGCCGGGGGCCGCACCTTGTTGGCCTTCACCGCGCTGCCGAGCGAAGGCGCGGACTGGCGCCGCCTGCACGTCATCGACATCACCGGGAAGCTCTGAGCCAGAGCCCGGTCACGCCCCCGTCGAGGCCCGCGGGTTACCCCCGTGGGCCTCGTGCGCTTCAGCGCCTGCGCCTTAGGGCTGGCGCTGGAGCAGGTACGGCCACTCGTAGCCGTCCCGGTTCACGGCGTAGCCCAACATCAGGCCGTCGCCGACCACGACGTTGTCGTGGCTGGAGAAGCCGTCGTTGATGCGGAAGACGAGCTTGTTGCCCACGATCTCCCAGGTGTCCGCGCCCGAGGGGTTCCCGGACTCGAAGCTGGAGCGGGTCAGGCTGCCGTCGGCGTTCAGGGTGATGGTGAAGTTGGTGGGCTGGTTGGCGTCGTAGTCCTCGACGAGCCAGGTGCTGCCCACGATGGCGCCGCGCAGGTCGGCCGGGGCGGCGGCGCCGACCTTGATGGCGTTGGAGGCCTCGGCGGTGCGCTCCAGCACGAAGGGCCAGCGCTCGTTCTGGATGTTCTTGGCCTCGCCCTCGTACCGCTCGGCGCCTTTGGGCTGGGCGGTGTAGGTCGCATAGGCCTCGTTGAACGAGAACGTGAGGCTCTCCGGGGTGGCCGACCAGACGTGGCCTTGGGCGGACTCCATCTCGCTTGAGTACACGCCGCCGCCCTGGTGGAAGACGAGCAGGTGCTCCCGGGCCTCGCCGCTGGGCGAGGTGTAGCGCAGCGCCCAGCGTTTGTCGCTCAGGGCGGCGTTGTAGGCGCCGGTGCCCGTGTCAGGCTCACGGACGAGGCTCGCCGCCCAGGTGAGGCCCGTGACGTTCTTCGCCGAGCCGCGGATGGTTGACCAGTCGTCAAAGTTGAGGTCGTACTCGGCGTAGCGGTCGTTGAAGGCGATCCGCACCTTCGCGCCGACCTGCGACCAGGTGTCGTTGTCGGGCGTGGTGTCGTTGGGGTGCTCGCAGATGAGGCGCCCGTTCCGCGCGAAGGTGATCTTGTACGGCTCGATGCCCTCGTCCTTGTCCACGTCGGCGGTGAGGCGCCAGACGGTGTTCGTGAGGTCAAGCTCCGGGGGCAGGGGCCGGTAGGCGAGGCTGCCGACGCCCGCGACCTCGGCGGAGGCGGAGGCGGGGGTGATCTGCGCGCGGATCGTGGCGAAGTCCGGGTCTTTCTGGCAGGCGAGGAGGAGCAGCAGAGTCGTCATGATGGGCCCTCGTAGAGTCGTCTCTTTGATACCGCGTCAAGCCGCGCTTTGAAAGGCCAAGGGAAGGGTCCGGCGTGGATTCTTGTGCGGTTTTGGCGTAGCTTATTCCGCTCAACGACACACTCGGAGTGACTGCATGGCGACGAGCGATCTGCGATTTGTGCGACTCGGGCGGGGCTGGCACCCGGAGCTCCTCGGAGCGGCGGATCTGCGGGGGCTCTTGACCCTCGACCCTGCGCTGTGGGCGGCGAACGCCGCGCCGATCAAGACGCTTCATATGGATCCGGTGTTCCTCAGCGGCCTCGACACCGACGGCGACGGGCGCCTGCGCGTCGATGAGCTGCGCGCCGCGATTCGCTGGACCCTCGACGCCTTGGCCGACACCTCGGACCTCGACGCCGGGCGTGATCGCCTGCGCCTCGCCGCGCTGAGCAAAGACGGGGAGGGCGCCCGCCTGCGGGCCGTGGCCGAGCGCGCCTTGGCGCGGCTGGGTCGGGCGGAGGCCGGGGAGCTGACCCTCGCCGACGTGCGCGCCGTGCGGGCTGAGGAGGAGGCCAAAGGGCTCAGCGAGGCCGGGCTCGCCTTGGCGAGCGCCGCGGACGGTGAGGGGCTCCGCGCCTTCATCGAGCGGGTGATCCTCGTCGGCGGCCCCGAGGCCCACCCCACGGGCCAGCCCGCCGTGAGCGCGGCGAGCCTCGACCGCGCCTTGGCCGAGTACGCCGCCTGGGTGAGCTGGGTCGATGTCGGCGTCAACGACGCGGCGACGGTGCTGCCCCTCGGGGACAAGACCGAGGCCGCCTTGGCCGCCTTGGACACGCTCCGCGAGAAGCTCGACCAGTACTTCTTGATCTGCGACGCCGTGGCGCTGGACCCGGCCCTCGCCGCGCGCTCCTGGCCCGACGGCGCCGGGGCCGATCTCCTCGACACCGCCGCGGCGACGGCGTTTTTGGCCCGCGCGCCCCTGGCTCGCCCGCGCCCTGACGGCGTGCTGGACCCCACGGGGCCGATCAACCCGGCCTGGGCGGAGGCCGTCGCGAACCTCGTCGAGCGCGCCGTCGGGCCCCTGGGCGAGGGCGCGCCGATCACCCGGGCGTCGATCAAGGCCCTGCGCGCGCGACTCGCGGCCTTCGTGGCCTGGCGCGACGGGAAGCCGAGCACCAAGGCCGCGGAGCTGCCCATCGAGACCCTACGCGCCGACCTGGCCGATCCGAGCCTCGCCGAGGGGGTGCGGGCGCTCCTCCAGCGCTCCCAGGACGCCGCGGTGGCGTTTGACGGGGTCGTGAGCGTCGAGCGGCTCATCCTCAACCAGGCGAACCTCCTGCGCCTCGCGAACAGCTTCGCGGCGAACCTCGATCTCTACGACCTCGATCGGACCGCCCAGTTTGAGGAGGGCACGCTCATCGTGGACGGCCGCCGCTTCTCCTTGGCGGTGCGTGTCCCCGAGCGCGGGCGCCACGAGGCCTTCTGCAAACGTGGCAGCTTGTTCATCCTCTACGCGCTCATCGGCGAGAAGGGCGGCGCCTGGGAGTACGAGGTGGCCGTGCCCGTGACCGCCGGGATGCGCGGGGCGCTGCAGGAGGGGCTCTGGGGCGTGTTCATCGACCGTGAGGGCCGGGAGCGCCACGCTTACATCAGCGGCCTCATCGTGAACCCCATCAGCGTGCGTGAGGCGCTGATGGCGCCGTTCATGAAGATCGGGGACATGATCCAGGGCCTCGCCGACAAGGCGAGCGGCTCGGCGGCCGGCGCGATGGACGCGAAGGTCGCTGAGAAGACCACGGCGGGCTTTGAGGCCGCGGCGAGCGCCCCGGGCAAGGCCGCCGCCGCTGTGCCTGCCGCCGTCACCACGGCGGCCGCCGCGCCCGCCGC
>JAKLKD010000137.1 GCA_023150845.1 Myxococcota bacterium
GGATCATGCTGGGCTCCTTGGGTGCTGTCGCCTCAGCCGATGTGCTTCTTGACGAGCTCAGCGAGGCGAGGCATCGCCGCGACGGTGTGGGTCACGCCTTGGGGGCGCAGCGTCTCGTAGGCCTTCTGGACCGAACGATGCTCGGCGTTGCGGGCCCGGGCGTCGGTGATCGACAGGAGCGCGTTGGCGATCTCATCGCCGTGCTTGACGAAGTAGGCCTTGAGGTCGGTCTGGCCGCTCGCCTTGAAGCGGTCGTAGAACGGGTCGATCTGCCGGGCGAAGTCGGGCATGAGGTTGTCGAGCGCGCGGCCGACGAAGCCGGGCTTGATGCCCTGCACCGCCTTAAACGCGCCCTTCACGGCGAGGCCGGTGAGCCCCGACTTGTCGGCCACCTCGGCCTCGACCACCTTCACGCCGTCGTCCACGATCGCCCGACGGCGCGTGGTGTCCTGAATCGCGTCGCTGAGAGCACCCATCGGAGCCTCCTGCTCGTGTCGTTAAAAGACGATCTCTTTGCCGCCGCCGCCGCCGGAGCCGCCGCCATCACACTTGGGGATGAAGGCCTTGCCGCCGACCTCGTTGAACCACCAGGCGACGTACTGCTGGCCGACGCAGGACCACTGGCCCTTCTGGCGCAGGGCGCGCTCGAAGCACTCGTAGCTCTTGTCGAAGTCGCGGTCGTTCTGGGCCTTGGCGATGTCGGTGCCGGGCACCTTCTCCGGGGGCTCTTTGGTGATGTAGGACTTCATGAAGAAGGGCACGGCCTCACACAAGGCGTCGGCGGCCTTCTGGTTCGGCGAGGAGCCCAGGGCCGTGAGGATCGCCTGGCGGACGTCGGGATCGTCCTCTTTGGTGAGGGCGCGCTCGCGGAGGCAGGCCACCTGGGTGTCGCTCTTGGCGCCCTTCATGGCGAGGATGGCCTCCTTGCGGACGGCGGCGGCGGGGTCCTTGAGCATGAGCTCACAGAGGACCTGCTCGGCCTTGCCGCTGCCGACGGTGCGTAGGCTCGCCAGCGCCGCGGCGCGCACGGCGCCCTCGGCGTCCTTGGTGGCGGCCTCGTACAAGGCGTCGGCCACGGCGGGGTCCTTCTGGCCGACGAGCGCCGTGGCGGCGGCGGCGCGCACCTCGGCGGCGGGGTCACCCTTGAGCGTGCTGACCAGGGTGCTCACGGCGGTGGCGTCGGTGGTGCCGCCCAGGGCCCCGAAGGCCGCGGCGCGCACGTCAGAGGCCTGGGTGGCGTCTTGGGCGATGCGCAGAAGCTCGGCGGAGAGCGCGGGCGCCCGGACCTTCACCAGCCCGGCGATAAGCGCCGCACGATCCTTCACCTCGGCGTCGGAGAGCGCGGGCACGAAGCACTGGGCGAGGTCGTCCCGGGCGCTCGACTCTAGGCCCTTCACGATGGCGAGATCGACGGTGTGTTTGTCGGCCTTGTACCCGTTCTCGCAGACGCAGTCTACGATCACGTCCTGGTCGGGAATCTCGGCGAGCTTCTTCGCCGTGTACGCCCGGAGCTCGTCGTCCTTCTTCATGCGCAGGCCGACGCAGGCCGTCTTGAAGCGGGACATGGCGATCGCCTGATCAACGCCGGGGCGCTCGATGTCGGGCGGGGGGACCTCACAGGCGCAGAGCGCACCGAGGGAGAGGGCGAAGATCGAGACGAGCGACCGCATCGGCGGGCCTCCAGGGCGGGCTTGGGCAGGCGAGCATAACCGCGAAATGGGATTTCACCAGGGGCGACGCTCAGGCGGAGCGCGGTCGTCCGCTGGCCTTCGCGGCCTTCTGCGCCTCCTCCTCGGCCACCATCTGGGCGTATGCGTCACGCTTTGGCGCATAGTAGGCGTCGGGGGCGTCGGACGAGGTGTCGGCCATCCCCGCGACGAGCTTTGAGCCGAGCTTGTCCATCACGCGGGTGTACGCCCCACGCAGCGCGCTCTTGACGAGGTTCCGTGCGACACCCATGATGTGGCTCTCCTGTCGCGAGGATACTTCGCCCTCAAGCCACTCTGCAAGCCTGACTCCTTCAGGGCGCTTGCCAAAGACCTGCGATTCGTGTGAGAACATGCTGTCAGCCCCCTGTTCATCGACGAGGTCCGCATGAGCGATATGCCGCGCTTCCGATTCTGGGTTCGCCGGAGCCCCGGGGAAGGAGCGGTGTACGCCATTCGTTTTGAGGTGGAAGGCGGAAAGGGCCTCCTGCGCGTGGCCCGGCCCGGGGTGCTCGTGGACCCCCCGGCGCGGGAGTCCGGTTTTGAGGAGCGGCTGACCTCGGCGCAGGTCCGCGCGTCCCGCTTCTTACACGTCTGGGATAGCGGCCGGAAGCGCCAGGGATATGTGCTCTCGCGCCTCACGGATCCTGTGCTGGGTGGGCTCCCTCCGGCGACCTGGGAAGAATTACACGTCGTCAGCGACGGCGGCTTCTGCTGGCTCGTGCCCGGCGGCCCGGAGGAGCTGGACTCCAGCGCCATCGTGCCCATCGAGGTCGCCGCCCCGGCGCCGAGCGTCGCCGACCTGCCGTCCATCGACGTCTCCGCGGCCGATGAGCTTGAGGAGATCGAAGAGGATCCCGTCAGCGAAGAGCCCCCCGCCGTGGTCCCGGTCGTCGCCGAGCAGGTGAGCGCCCCCGTGGTCGAGCCCGATCCCGCCGAGGTGCTCTCCGAGTCGAGCCTCATGGTGTTCGGGCGCGCCACGAACCTCGTCCGGTATTTGCGCCGCGAGAAGGCCCGGGATCGCCACCAGCTCGCCGAGCTTCAGGCCGAGCTCGATCGGGTGCGTCGCCTGCTCGATGAGTCCCAGCGCCGCGAGACCGAGCTGCTCACCCGGGTCGCCCAGTACCAGCGCCGCCTCAAGGCGCGTGAGTCCGCCCTACAGAAGTGATCTTCGCGGCGTCCGCCGCGTTCGAGGGGCGCACCCCGAATGACCGACGAAGATCGCTACGAGCTGCTCGGCGAGATCGGGCGTGGCGCGGGCGGCGTGATCTACCGGGCCCGCGACCGGGATCTCGGGCGAGACGTGGCGTTTAAGCTCCTGCGTCGTGAGGGCTCAAGCTTAGACGCTCGGGTGAGGTTTGTGGCGGAGGCGCAGATCCCCGCCCAGCTTGAGCACCCGAACATCATCCCGATTCACGACGTCGGCCGCACCCGCGACGGCTCCTTGTTTTATGTCATGAAGCTCGTCCAGGGGCAGACCCTCAAAGAGCACCTCAACGGGCGCTCCCCCCGGTCGGACCTCATCCACGCGATGCTGCAGGTGGCCCGGGGCATCGCCTTCGCCCACCACCGCGGGGTTATCCACCGGGATCTCAAGCCTTCAAACGTCATGATCGGGCTGTTCGGTGAGGTGCTCATCCTCGATTGGGGCCTCGCGCGCCCGGCGCGGGGGCTCTCGACCGCCCGGGACGAGCACGGGGGCATGATGACGCTCGACGGCGACGTGCTCGGCAGCCTCGGCTACATGGCGCCGGAGCAGGCCCGGGGCGAGGTGCACCGCCAGGGCCCGCCGACGGACGTGCACGCCTTCGGCGGCGTGCTCTACGAGCTTCTGACCGGGCGCCCGCCGCGGCACAGCCGCACCCTCGCCGAGCTGGTCCCGAGGCTCAACGAGCTGCCGGAGCCCGCGCCGGGGCCGCTGGGCGCCTTGGCCTCCCGCTGCCTCGCCCCGGAGCCGGGCGCCCGGCCACAGTCCGGGGCCGAGCTGCTCGCGCTCCTGGAGCGGGTCACCTGAGGCCTGGGCCTCGGCTCAGTCACGGAGACTTAGTCCAGGAGGCGCTGCCGGGGCCGCATCGCCCGCACCCGGGGCTCGGGGCCGTCGGCGTCTTCGGGGCGGATGGCGCTCAAGGTGCGCTCGATCTCGTCTCGCAGCTCGGCGGGGGTCTCCGCCCGGCGCGGCGCGGCGCGGAGGATCACGGAGTCCTCGGGCATGGCCTCGGCGAGCGCGCGGCGCAGCTTCCGTCGGGCGCGCTGCAGGAGCCCCCGGGCGCCGCTGCGGTTCTGCAGGCCCATGAGCTCGGTGACCTCCGGGATGGACAGGCCCACCTCGTAGTGCAGCGCCACGGCCTCACGCTCCTCGTCGCTCAGGGCCTCCAGGGCGCGGCGCACCCCGGCGCTGCGCTGGCGGCGACCGAGCTCCTCCTGGGCGTCGCCGCGGGGGTCCGGCAGGGCGGCGCCGTCCTCGCCGCTCTCTTCGCGGCTGCGCGCCCGCCAGTTCAGGCAGAGGTTACGCGCCACCCGCCAGCTCCACGAGGCCCAGGAGCACTCGCCGCGGAAGCCCGGCAAGGAGGTGTGCAGGCGCAGCATGGCCTCTTGGGTCAGCTCGGCGGCGACCTCGGGGTCACGCACCAAGGAGGCGCAGATGGCGTAGACGCGGTCCATCTGCCGGGCGAGCAGAGCGCTCGCGGCCTGGGCGTCTCCGGCCTGGGCGGCGCTGAGCAGGGCCTCGTCCTCGGCCGCGCGCTCCAGGGTGCGCTTGTGCTGGGCGCTCACTCAGCGACCGGGGCGCCCTCGCGGGGCGGGCGGAGGGGGTCACGGAGCGCGGCGGGAACGACCGGATCGGCGACGCCGCCGGAGAGCGGCAGCCCCAAGAGCGCGCCGCTCGCCCGGGCCTCGGCGCGGAAGTCGGCGTCGGCGCCAGGGGCGTCGAGCAGGTGGTTCGCGAGGCGGAGCTGGGTGGCCAGGGTGGCGAGTAAGGTCTCGCGCCAGGCCAAGGAGCCATCGGCGCTCAGGCGGGCCGGGGCGGCGGCGCTCACCCGGTAGAGCCAGCCGTCGGACTCGGCGACGCAGGTGGCGCTGCGCGGCGAGCGGTCCACCAAGGCGTTCACACCGAAGGGATCGCCGGGCCCCAGCCGGGCCAAGGTGACGTGGCCGCCGCCGGGCAAGGCGCGGGTGGCGCGCACCTGGCCCTCGCCGACCACGAAGGCGCAGTCCGCGGCGTCCCCTTCGAGCACGAGGCGCTGGCCAGCCCGCATCGGCTGGGCGCTGAACGCCGTCGTCAGCTCGTGGATGAGGCGGTCGGGGAGCTCGGCCTGGCCGGGGAGGCGGCGCAGCAGCTCGGCGAGGGGAGGGGGCTCGGCGGCGGCGGGCTCCGCTGGCGGCAGGCTCAGCTCGGGATCGGCGCTGAAGCCCTGGTTCAGCACCATGTCGTTCACCGCGCGCACCCGGGCGCAGAGCGTCGTGAGCGCCTGGCTCAGGAGCGCGTCGTAGAGGGGGCTCCGCTGGCGGCGTAAGGCGAGGAGCCCCGAGCCGCGCAGGCTCAGGAGCGTCGTCTCTTCGATGGCCGTCACCGTCGCCGAGGAGCGCGCGCCGTCCAAGAAGGCCGTGACCTCACCGACGAGCTCGCCGGGGCCGAGCTCACCCAGCTCCGCACGATCCCCGACGGCCCGCAGGCGACCGCTCAGCACGATCGCGAGGCCCGTCGAGGGCTCGCCCCGGGTGAAGAGCGGCGCGTCCGGCGGGAGGGTGACGAGGCTCCAGAAGCGCAGCGAGCCTCGGAGCGTCTCCTCGGAGAGACCCGCGAAGGCGGGAAGCTCTGCGAGCTTTCGCGCGATGGTCGACATCAGGGCTCCGTGGGTGGGAATTGCAGAGTAACCGGCGGCGTGTGACTAAGGCTTCCCGTCTCGGAGGATGGCCGTGGAAGACCATGAGAGAGGACGCGAAGCCTTCGCGTCTGAAGAAGAGTACCGCCTGCACGCCCTGCGTCACTCCACCGCGCACATCATGGCTGAGGCCATCGGCGTCGTGTTCCCCGGCGCGCGCTTCGCGATCGGCCCGGCGACGAAGGACGGCTTCTTCTACGACGTAGACGTCTCCCGCTCCATCACGCCCGAGGATCTCACCCGCATCGAGGAGGAGATGAAGCGCGTCGTGAAGCGCAACAGCCCCTTCGAGCGAAAGGTCATCACCCGGGACGAGGCCGTGGCGCTCTTCGGCGCCCAGGGCCAAGACTTTAAGGTGGAGCGCATCAGCCTCTTGGATGAGGCCGCGGAGATCTCCATCTACGACCAGGGCGGCTTCGTCGACCTCTGCCGCGGCCCGCACACCCCGCGCACGGGCAACTGCAAACACTTCAAGCTGCTCAAGATCTCCGGCGCTTACCTCTACGGCGACTCGGCGAACAAGCAGCTCCAGCGCGTCTACGGCACCGTCTGGCCGACGAAGGAGGCCCTCGACCAGTTCCTCTTCCGCCTGGAGGAGGCCAAGAAGCGGGACCACCGCCGCCTGGGCACCCAGCTCGGCCTGTTCATGTTCCACGACTACGCTCCCGGCGCGGCCTTCTGGCTGCCCAAGGGCGAGGACCTCTACCACACCCTGTCCGAGGCGATGCGCACCTTGCTCAAGGACGAGGGCTACGTCCCCGTCCGCACGCCGATGGTGTTCGACAAGGCGCTCTGGGAGACGTCCGGCCACTGGGCGCACTACCAAGAGAACATGTACCACTTCGCCGAGGGCCACCACCACGAGGGCGACTCCGACGAGGAGGCCGACTCGCGCATCCTCGGCCTCAAGCCGATGAACTGCCCGTCGCACATGCTCATCTTCGGCAGCCAGCGCCGGTCCTACCGCGAGCTGCCGCTGCGTATCCACGACCAGGGCGTGCTGCACCGCAACGAGGTGCGCGGCGCCTTGGGCGGCCTCACCCGCGTGCGCCAGTTCTGCCAGGACGACGCCCACATCTTCTGCACCCACGAGCAGATTCAGTCCGAGGTCGCCGACCTCCTGAACCTCGTGCGCCGGGTGTACGAGTGTTTTGGCCTCGGCTTCCAGGCCAAGCTCTCGACCCGCCCCCAGGAGCACCTGGGCTCAGTGGAGCTCTGGGACCAGGCGGAGTCCTCGTTGGAGGCCGCGCTCAAGCAGGCCGGGCTGCAGTACAAGATCAACGTCGGTGACGGCGCCTTCTACGGCCCGAAGATCGACTTCGACGTGCTCGACGCCTTGGGCCGGGACTGGCAGTGCGCCACGATTCAGCTCGACTTCCAGATCCCCCAGCGTTTTGAGCTGCGCTACATCGGCGCCGACAACGCCGAGCACGCTCCCGTCGTCATTCACCGCGCGATCTTCGGCAGCTTCGAGCGCTTCATCGGCATCTTGATCGAGCACTACGCCGGGGCCTTCCCGCTGTGGCTCTCGCCGGAGCATGTCCGGGTGATGACGGTGTCGGAGAAGAGCCTCAGCCACGGCGCGGCGGTGACCGCGGCGCTCAAGGCCGCGGGCGTCAAGGTCACCTTCAACAACAACGACGACAAGATCGGCAAGAAGATCCGCGAAGGCATCGGCGACAAGGTGCCTTACATGGCGATCATCGGCGAGCAGGAGCTCGAGTCCGGCGGCGTGGCCGTTCGTAGCCGCGACCACGGGGAGCTCGGCGCCCTGAGCGTCGAGGACTTCATCGCGCGGCTTCGGGCTGAGGCCCGCGTGCCCTTCTCCGCGTGAGCGGCGCGCCGCCCGCCGCGGTCAACATCCTCGACCGGGAGAGCCTCCCCTGCGCCTTGTGCGGCGGGGAGCGCTTCGTGGTCGTGCTGGAGGGCGCCCGGGACTGGATCGGGCGTCGGCCAGGGGAGTTCACCCTCGCGCGCTGTGAGGGCTGCGGGCTCATCGCCACCCGGCCCCGGCCGACCCGGGCGGCCTTGGCGCTCTACTACGAGGGCGCCTACTCCGGCAGCGGCGACGAGGGCCTCGCCGAGCATGAGCTCGGGGTGAAGGGCCCCGGGCGGCTCGTGAACGGTTACCGCCTGCACGTCATCGACCAGCTCCGAAAGCTCGGCCCCGAGGACACCTTGCTCGACGTGGGCTGCTCCTACGGGGGCCTCATGTGGCTCGCCCGCAAACGTGCGGCCTGCGCTACCGTCGGCGTTGACCTCGACGCCGGGGCCCTCGCCGCCGCGCACCAGGCCCCGCGCACGAGCTACCACCAGGGGGTGCTCACGGAGCTGGGCTTCGAGGCCGGGCGCTTCCAGCTCATCACCTTCATGGAGTGCCTGGAGCACGACCTCAGCCCCGTCGAGACCTTACGCGAGGCCCGGCGGCTTCTGGCGCCTGGCGGGGTGGTCGCCGTCGAGGTGCCCTGCTGGACGGGGCTCTGGCGGCCGGTCTTCGGTCGCTTCTGGCTGCCGCTCCTGATGCCCCAGCACCTCCACCACTTCACCCCGGCGACGCTCCGCGCCTGCGTCGAGGCCGCGGGCCTTGAGGTCATTGACCAGCGGGCCATGTATTTCCCCGCCGAGGCCACCTTGAGCTTGGGGCAGGCCCTCGGCGCGGCCTTCGGGATGCCCGCGCCCGGCGCGCCCCAGACCGCGGGTCAGCGTGTCTTGGGCGGCGTCATGGCCCTCTTCTTGGCGATGTTCTGGCTCTTCGTTGAGGTGCCCGCGCAGTTTTTGATGTGGCTCGTGAACCGCACGGGCCACATGATGCTCATCGCCCGGGCGCCTGAGGCCCGCCGCGGCTAAGCCCGGCGGCGACGCAGGGCGCCAAGCAGGCCGAGGAGCGCGCCCAAGACGCCGAGGCCGCCCGCGCTCGTGTTGGCGCTTGTGGCGCAGGAGACGCCGCCGCCGCCCTTGATCACGCCGGGGCCGACAGGGGTGACGCGCCAGTCGGGGTCTACGCAGTCGGCGATGGCGTCGGCGTCGAGATCAGCGAAGCCCTCGTCCACGGCGGCGTCCCCGTCGTTGTCGACGCCGTCACACTCCTCAGGGTCGAAGCAGTCCGCGGCGCCGTCCTCGTCGGCGTCGGTGAAGCCCTCGTCGATGAGCGTGTCGCCGTCGTTGTCGAGGCCGTCGCAGCCCTCGGTCTCGAGGCCGTCACAGTCGCCGTCGTAGTCCGCGTCGGGCATGCCCTCATCGACGTAGGAGTCCCCGTCGTTGTCGAGGTCGTCGCAGCCCTCGGTGTCTTGGCAGTCGGCGACGCCGTCGATGTCGGTGTCGGGGTAGCCCTCGTCGATGACGCCGTCGCCGTTGTTGTCGCGGCCGTCGCAGTCCTCGCCGTCGCGGCAGTCGGCGACGCCGTCCTCGTCTTGGTCCTCAAAGTCCTCATCAACGCGGCGGTCGCCGTCGTTGTCGAGGCCGTCGCAGTCTTCGCTGTCCAGCTCGTCGCAGAGCCCGTCGCGGTCGGCGTCGGGCAGCTCCTCGTCGACGTCGCCGTCCCCGTCGTTGTCGACGAGGTCGCAGGTCTCGCCGTCGCGGCAGTCCGCGCGGCCGTCGCCGTCGGTGTCGGCGAAGCCCTCGTCGACCTCACCGTCGCCGTCGTTGTCTTTGCCGTCACAGGTCTCGAAGTCGATGCAGTCCGCGGCGCCGTCGGCGTCGGTGTCGGCGTAGCCCTCGTCGATGGCCCCGTCGCCGTTGTTGTCTTCGCCGTCACACTCCTCGGTGTCGCGGCAGTCGGCGGTGCCGTCACCGTCGGTGTCGGCGTAGCCCTCATCGACGAGGCCGTCGCCGTCGTTGTCGATGCCGTCGCAGGCCTCGGCGTCCAGGCCGTCGCAGACGCCGTCGCCGTCGGCGTCGACCTGATCCTCGTCGATGACGCCGTCGCCGTCGTTGTCTACACCGTCGCAGGACTCGACGTCTCGGCAGTCGGCGACGCCGTCGAGGTCGGTGTCGTCAAAGCCGTCGTCGTCTACGCCGTCGCAGTTTGAGTCGACGCCGTCGCAGGACTCCTTACGGCCCGGGTGGCGACGGCTGTTGCTGTCGTCGCAGTCGAGGCCGCCCCAGCTCGTGGAGATGAAGCCGTCGCTGTCCGCGTCGGGGTAGGTGGGCTCGGCGAGGAGCAGGGTGACCGCACCGGCGCCGACCACGTCGCCGTTGCCAAGGGGCGCGCCGACGGCGAGATCGGGGCGACCGTCGCCGTTGAAGTCGCCTCCGGCCATGGCCGCGCCGTGGGAGGAGCCCGCGAGGTTCGCGGTGAAGGTGCCCTTGGCGAGGCTCGGGGCGCTGCTTGACGCGTCAAGGGCCTCGTCGCCGTCGATGACGTAGATGGTGTCGAGATCCGGGGCCCCGATGGCGAGGTCAGGGACGCCGTCATCGCCGAGGTCGATGGAGGCGAGGCCCCAGCCCAGCCCGCCGCTGGTGGCGCCGGTGAGCTCACCGTCGGCGCTCGACGTGCGGGTCGGCCAGGCCCCGGCGCTCGACTTCGACTTCACGAGCCAAGCGGCGCCGCTGCCCGAGCTCGCGTCCGGGCCGCCGATGATGAGGTCCGAGAGGCCGTCCCCGTTGAGATCCCCCAGGCCGAGGAGGCTCGCCCCGGCGCTCGCCGAGGCCGTGTCCCCGAGCACGGTCACCAAGGAGGAGGCCCGGGACTCGCCGCTGGGCAAGGCGCTGGACCGGACGACGTAGAGGGCCCCGGCGCCCGTCGCCCCGGCGTCACGGCCCGGCGCGCCCACGGCGAGGTCCGCGCGGCCGTCGCCGTCGGCGTCACCGAGGGCGGCCACGGCGCTGCCAAAGGCGTCGTCCGCGGACACGCCGCCGATGCGGGCGTACGCGGCGCTCAGCGCGCTGTCCGAGGGGCTCGCGCCGCCGAGCACGATGTAGACCGCCCCGGCCCCCGCCGCGGCCCGGGCTGAAGAGGGCGCGCCGACGGCGAGCTCCCCATAGCCGTCGCCGTTCATGTCGCCGATCAGCGCCACGGCGGCGCCCGCCTCGTCGCCGCTGGCCTCACCGCTGAGGAGCACGTCGGCGTCGGACTCGGTGACAACACCCCCCAGAGCCCCGCCGAGGAGCAGCCAGGCCACGTCATCGCCTGGCGCGCCGACGAGCAGGTCATCCACGCCGTCGCCGTCGATGTCGCCCCCGGCGTCCAGCGCCGCGCCGAGGCGCGCGCCGGTCCCGCCGCTGATCGTGACGTCGGCGTCCGCCCAAGAGACCGAGCCGCTCGGGGCCGCGCTCCCGGCGAACACCGCGACCTCACTCGCCCCTGGGGCGCCGACGACGAGGTCGGCGAGGCCGTCGGCGTCGAGGTCGCCGCGCAGGCTCACCGCCGCCCCGGCCTCGTCCCCGGCTGACGCGCCGAGCACGGTGAGGTCGACGTGGACATCCGGGGTGACCTCACCCGCCCAGGTGCGTAGGCCGACGGGGGTGAACCACAAGGAGACCGACGCGCTCTTGTCGATGGCCAAGGCGTCGCAGCCGACGCTGAGGCCGTCGGCGCCGGACTGCACGCCGATGGCGCCGTCGCGGCCGCGGCGGCTCGTCGAGACCCCGGTGTTGGCGTCCCGGTAGACGAAGGTGATCTCGCCGCTGTCGCTCAAGAGCGCCGCGAAGCTCACGCCCTCGGTGTCACCCGAGGCGATGACGTCCTCCCACACGACGGCGAGGCCGCCGCTGTAGGTCTTCGCCCAGACCGTGCCTTGCGCATCTAGATCCCACTCACGCCACCACGGCGCCACAAACACCGCGCTGCCGCTGCCATCGGCCACGCAGTCCCCCCGGGCGCGCGCCCCAGGGGCTCCCGAGAGCGCGACCACGCCGTTCGCGTGCACCGTGACGCTCGTGTACGCGCTCCCATAAAACGGGAACGAGAAGGGCAAGGCGACGGTCGTCGAGCCGCCGGTGCCCAAAGCGAGATCCGTCGCGCCTGCGCTCGTCGGGTTTGGCCAGCCATAAGGCCCACCTTCGGCGTCTACGGACGAGCGCCAGGTGAGCTGGTCGTCTCCGCCGCCTGCCCAGGCGGGGGCGAGGGGCAAAAAAGAGAGCAGCAGGATTCGAGCAGAGCGCATGTTTCGTTACCCGGGCTGGAGCCTCCCACTATACATCGCGCTGACGGGGGGTGCGCGGCGCGCTATAGTGGAGCCCCCTGCGCCCTCGCGGCCCGATCGACGGATCCCTCTGCTTATGTCCATGAAGCCTGACGAGCTGGACGCCCTGGTTGACACCATCGCTGAGCGTGTGCGCGCTCGAATCCACAGCGAGCGTGTCGGGCCGGTGGCTTTGCCCGCCGCGGGCCACGGCGCCTGGTACGACGAGTCGTCCCTCCGCGCCTGGCTCTCTCAGAACGTCGCCCGCCTCGGCAGCGACGGCTCGACGCCCTCGGGCCGCGCCGACCTCGCCACGCGCATCGACCACACGCTCTTGAAGCCCGACGCGACCCGCGCCGACGTCGTCAAGCTCTGCGACGAGGCCCGGCAGCACAACTTCGCCTCGGTCTGCCTCAACACCACCTGGATCCCCCTCGCCGTGAGCCTGCTCCAGGGCTCCCGGGTGATGCCCATCTGTGTCGTCGGCTTCCCCCTCGGCGCGGCGATCGGGGCCTTGGAGATCGACATGGTGGTGAACATCGGCGCGCTCAAGGGAGGCGACCACGACCTCGTCCTGCGCGACATCGCCGCCGTGGTGCGAGCCGCCCAGGGCCGCCCGGTGAAGGTCATCCTGGAGACCCACCTGCTCACCCGCGAAGAGAAGATCGCCGCCTGCGCGCTCTCGAAGGCGGCGGGCGCGGCCTTCGTCAAGACCTCGACGGGCTTCGGCGGCGGCGGCGCCACCGTCGAAGACATTAAGCTGATGCGCGCCGTCGTCGGCCCCGACATGGGCGTGAAGGCCTCTGGCGGCGTGCGCACCCAGGCCGACGCCCAGGCCATGATTCAGGCTGGCGCCACCCGAATCGGCGCCTCGGCCTCCGTCGCCATCGTGTCGGGGAAGGTCGGCTCAGGAGGATACTGATGCGCTGCACTCTAATCGTGCTCGACTCGTTGGGCGTCGGCGCGATGCCGGACGCCGCGGACTGGGGCGACGCGGGCGCCGACACCTTGGGCCACATCGTCTCGACGGTCCCGGACATCTCGCTGCCGAACCTCACCGCCATGGGCCTCGGCAACCTGCACCCGGCCTCGGGCCTGCCCGCCGTCGCCTCGCCCACCGCGGCGTATGGGCGCGCGGCCATCGCCTCGGACGGCAAAGACACCATCGCCGGTCACTGGGAGATCGCCGGTGTGCCCGTCACCGAGCGCTTCACCGAGTACCCCGACGGCTTCCCCCGCCTCGTGATGGACTCCTTCGCCGCGCTCATCGGCCGCGGCTACCTCGGCAACGTGAAGGCCTCCGGCACGGAGATCCTGGAGCGCCTCGGCGCCCAGCACATGCAGACCGGCGAGCCCATCGTCTACACCTCGGCGGACTCGGTGTTCCAGGTCGCCGCCCACGAGGACGTGGTGCCTGTCGAGGAGCTCTACGACTGGTGTGAGGACGCCTTCCGCATCGTGAGCAAGTGGGGCGTCGCCCGGGTCATCGCCCGTCCCTTCACCGGCCAGCCCGGGAGCTTCGCCCGCACGCCGAACCGCCGGGACTTCGCCGTTCGCCCGCCGAGCCCCACCGTCGTCGATCTGCTCAAGGCCTCCGGTGAGCCCACGACGTCCATCGGCAAGGTGAAGTCTATCTTCGGCGACCGCGGCTTCACCCAGGCCGTGAAGGCCGACGACAACGAGGGGCTCATGCGGGCTACCCTCGACCAGCTCGACAAGCAGCACAAGGGCCTCATCTTCACGAACCTCGTCGACTTCGACATGAAGTATGGCCACCGCCGCGACCCCGTCGGCTACGCCCGGGCGCTGGAGAGCTTCGACAAACGAATCCCCCAGCTCATCGACCGGATGGGCCGCCGCGATCTGCTCATCTTCACCGCGGACCACGGCTGCGACCCTACCTTCCGCGGCAGCGACCACACCCGCGAGTATGTGCCGATCCTCGCCTGGCACCGCGACGCCCAGCGCCGCGACCTCGGCACCCGCAGCACCATGGCCGACATCGGCGCGACCATCGCCCAGTGGTTCGAGCTGACCGAGCGCCCGACCGCCGGATCCAGCTTCTTGCAGGTGATGTAGTCCATGATTCACCGCCTCCTCGACGACAAGCGGCTGGGCCGCGCCCACAGCGCCGCCGAGCTCCAGGCCCTCATCCAGGGTGTGCTCGACGGCAGCGTGACCCGCGCCCAGGCCGCGGCGTGGCTCGCCTTCGTCTGCTGCCGCGGCATGACTCGCGACGAGACGGTGGCGCTGACCCAGGCCATGACCGACTCCGGCGACAAGCTCGCCTGGGACGGCCTCAGCGGCCCCTTCATCGACAAACACTCCACGGGCGGGGTAGGGGACAAGGTCTCCCTGATCCTCGCGCCGGTCTGGGTGGTCATGGGCATGAAGGTGCCGATGATCTCCGGGCGCGGCCTTGGGCTGACCGGCGGCACCTTGGACAAGCTGGAGGCCATCCCGGGCTACAACACCCGGCTACAGCCGGAGGCCCTGCGGCGCCAGCTTGAGGAGGTGGGCTGCTTCATCTGCGGGCAGACCGACCGCCTCGCCCCGGCGGACCGGGTCATCTACGCCCTTCGTGACGAGACGGGCACCGTGCCCTCCGTGCCGCTCATCACGGCGTCGATCCTCTCCAAGAAGCTCGCAGAGGGCATTCAGCGCCTCGTGCTCGACGTGAAGGTCGGCAGCGGCGCGTTCATGAAGTCTGAAGAGGACGCCCGCGCCTTGGCCGAGAGCCTCGCCGCCGTCGGGCGCGGCGCGGGCCTTGAGGTGGATGTTCACCTCACCGACATGAGCCAGCCCTTGGGGGAGGCCGTCGGCAACGCGCTGGAGGTCGAAGAGTCCATCCGCTGCTTACGCGGCGAGGGCCCGGCGGACCTCCACGCCCTGGTCTGCCAGCTCTCGGGCGACGCGGCGCGGGCCGACGCGGTGCTGCGAAGCGGCGCGGCGCTCCCCGTCTTTGAGCGCATGGTGGCGGCCCAAGGTGGTGACCTGAGCGTCCAGCTCAAGGGCGGCGGCTGTGAAGAGACGGTGCTGCGGGCGGAGCGGGCTGGCACGGTCACGCGCTGCGACGCGGAGCAGCTCGGCCTCGCCGCCTTCGTGCTCGGCGCCGGGCGGGTCAAGGCGAGCGATGACGTTCACTTCGGCGTCGGCCTGCGCGTGCACAAGAAGCGTGGGGCCTCGGTCGTCGTCGGCGAGCCGCTGGTGACCCTCGTTCACGACGGGAGCCGCGGCCTCGACGCCGCGCGCCGCCACGCCTTCGCGGCCTTTGAGGTCTCGCTGGGCTGAGCGGGCGCCGCCCTCCACCCCTCGTCCCCAAGAGCTGACCCCCAGAGAAGGAGAGGCATGATGTTCGGCGTCGCGCTCGTCTTGGGCCTCTCCCGGCCCGCGCTCGCGGGAGGGTTCTTGCCGGGCGAGACCTCGCCGACCTGGCGCCTCGTCTCGCTCTTCGGCATCGGCGCGCTGGTGCTCTTGGGCATGCTCATCTCAACGGATCGCCGGGCCATTCGTTGGCGCCCGGTCGTCTGGGGCCTCGCGCTGCAGCTCGTCTTTGGGGCCCTGGTGCTCGCCCCGGCGCTGCAGGCGCTCTTCTTCAACGGCATCGACCGCGGAGTGCGGAAGCTGCTCTCGTTCTCAGAAGCCGGCGCCACCTTCGTCTTTCAGTCTGTCGAGGCCCACCAGATCGTCCTCGCCGACGGCAACATCACCACGGTGCTCGGCCAGGTGAGCCCGCCGGTGAAGACCTTCGCGTTCTGGATCTTGCCCACGATCGTCTTCTTCTCAAGCCTCATGAGCATCCTCTACCACCTCGGCGTGATGCAGGTGCTCGTCCGGGCCATCGCCTGGCTCATGGTGCGCACCATGGGCACCTCCGGCGCGGAGAGCCTCGCCGCGGCGGCGAACGTCTTCGTCGGCCAGACCGAGGCGCCGCTCGTCGTAAAGCCCTTCATCGCCAGGATGACCCGCTCGGAGCTGCACGCGGTGATGACCGGCGGCTTCGCCACCGTCGCGGGCGGGGTCATGGCGGCCTACGTCGGCTTCCTCAAGGACATCCCGGGCATCGCCGGGCACCTCGTCACCGCGTCGATCCTCTCCGCCCCGGCGGCCTTGGCCTTCGCCAAGATCATCCTCCCCGAGACCGAAGAGGCCCAGACCGCGGGGCAGCTCACGGACACCGTCGCCGTCGAGACCACAAACGTCATGGAGGCCGCGGCCTTAGGCGCCACCGACGGCGTGAAGCTCGCGCTGAACGTCGCGGGCATGCTCATCGCCTTCGTCGGCTTGGTGGCGATGGTGAACTGGGGGCTCTCCTTGGCCCCGATCTCGGTCTGCGACGGGGGCCTCAGCCTGGGGACGGTCTCCGGCTGCGCGCCCTTGTCCATGGAGCAGATCCTCGGCTGGCTCTTCGCGCCGATCGCCGTCGCTATGGGCGTGCCCTTCGGCGAGGCCGCGCTCGTGGGGCAGCTCTTGGGCGAGAAGATCGTGCTCACGGAGTTCATCGCCTACATCCACCTCGGCGGGATCATCAGCGGCGACGGCCCTCCCCAGCTCTCGGAGCGCTCTGCGCTCATCGCCTCTTACGCCCTCTGCGGCTTCGCGAACTTCGCCTCCATCGGCATTCAGCTCGGCGGCTTAGGCGCCATCGCCCCCGAGCGCCTCAAGGATCTCTCCAGCATCGCGCTGCGGGCGATGCTCGCCGGGTCCTTGGCGGCGTTCTGTACCGCGAACGTCGTGGGCATCTTCACCCCATAGCCCCACAGGATCGTGATGATTCAGCGTTTTATGCAGCACGAACCCCAGCTTCACCCCGAGAGCTGGGTTCACCCCGACGCCACGATCATCGGTGAGGTCACCCTCGCCAAAGGCGCGACGGTCTGGCCGCGGGCGGTCTTGCGGGGTGACATGGGCCTCATCAGCATCGGCGAAGACACAAACATCCAGGACGGCGCCGTGGCGCACGTCACCTCGGGCCTCTCGACGACCCGCATCGGGCCGCGGGTCACCGTCGGCCACGGCGCGATCCTGCACGGCTGTGAGGTCGAGGGCGACGCGCTCGTCGGCATGGGCTCGATCCTCCTCGACAACTGCTTCATCGCCGCGGGCTGCGTCGTCGGCGCGGGGAGCCTCGTTCCCGCGGGTCGCCGTTACCCGCCGAACTCTCTGCTCATGGGCAGCCCCGCCCGGGTCGTGCGCCCGACCACAGAGCGTGACTGGGAGTGGATCCGTTACTCCTGGCTCCACTACAAGGAGACCTCCGCGCAGTACCGCGCGTTAGGCTAAGCTCCGCTCGTCTTGAGCCCTCCCTCTCGGCCTCCGACCCCGACGACCCGCCATGCGTATTCGAAAGCTTGAGCTGCAAGGCTTCAAGTCCTTCGTGGACCGGCAGGTCTTCCATTTTGGTGACGGGATCGCCGGGGTCGTCGGCCCGAACGGCTGCGGCAAGTCGAACATCGTCGACGCGATCCGCTGGTGTATCGGCGAGCAGTCCGCGAAGAGCCTGCGCGGCTCGGCGATGCAGGACGTCATCTTCAACGGCTCCGCGGCGCGCAAGCCCGTCGGCATGGCCGAGGTGTCGATCACCTTCGTCACCTCCGACGAGCCCTTCCCCGGCGAGTACGCCCGCTGCGAAGAGATGCAGATCGCCCGGCGGCTCTACCGCGACGGCAACTCCGAGTACCTGATCAACCAGGCCAAGGTCCGCCGCAAAGACATCGTCGACTTCTTCATGGACACGGGCATCGGCAACAAGCTCTACAGCTTCATCCAGCAGGGCCAGATCGGCGAGATCGTCGGGGCCAAGCCGGAGGAGCGCCGGGGCATGTTGGAGGAGGCCGCGGGCATCTCCAAGTACAAGATGCGCCGTGAAGAGGCCGAGCAGAAGCTCGGCGAGACCGCCCAGAACCTCGCCCGGGCCACCGACGTCGCTGAAGAGATGGGCCGCCGCCTCAAGGCTCTGGAGCGCCAGGTCGAGCGCGCCTCCCGGTTCCGCCGCGCCCGCGCCCGGGTGCGCCAAGGAGAGCTGTTCTTGGGCCTCGTGAAGCTCGCGGGCCTCACCGCCGAGCAGCGGGAGCTGACCGGAGAGCTCCGCCTCGCCAAAGGGGAGGCCGAGCGCCTCGGCCATGAGCTGGAGCGCGCCGACGGCGAGCTGAAGCTCCGGCGTGAGGAGATCGCGGTGATGAACGCCGTGGTGAACACCCTCCGCGACCAGCTCTCCGAGCTTGAGGCCCAGCGCCGCGAGCGCGAGTCCGCCCGGCACTACCACCTCCGCGAGCGCGACGAGCTCCGGGCGCGCCTCGGCGTGCTGGCCCACGACCTCGACGACGCCGCCCGGGTGAAGGAGCAGGCGAGCCTTGAGGCCGACGCCGCCGAGGACGAGCTCTCCGAGACCACCGCCGCCGTGGACCGCCTGGAGCGCACGCTCTCCGAGGCCCAGGCCGTCGCCGAGGATCGGGGCCGCCGCCTCGTCTCCGTGCGCGCCAAGGTCGAGGAGCACAAGCGTGTCGTCATGGACCAGATCACCGGCCTCGCCCGCCGCCGCGCCACCCTCGGCGCGGCCCGCCAGCGCCGGGAGGAGCAAGACGAGCGCCTGCAGCGTTTCCGCGGCGATCGGGTCGGCGCCGAGAGCGACACCTCGGGGCTGCGCGAGGCCGTCATGGCCGCCGAGGGCGCCGTGGGGGAGCGTGAGGACGCGCTCGACGAGGCCAAACGTCGCCAGCAGGCGCTGCAGGGCCAGCAGGCCGTCGCCGACAAGGCCCTGGCCACCGCCAAGGCCGAGCAGCGCCAGCGGGAGGAGGTCGTCACCCGCGCCGAGCGTGAGCTCGCCAAGCTGGAGGCCCAGCTTCAGTCCTTGGAGGACCTCCAGCGCTCCCACTCCGGGGTCGAGGGCGGCGCCCGCCAGGTGATGAAGGCCGTGCAGACCTTAGGCACCCTCGCCGAGCACCTCGACGTGCCCGAGGCCCTGGAGTCCACCCTCACCGCCGCCCTCGGCGCCGCGCTTGACCATGTGCTCGTCGCCGACGAGGCCAGCCTCATCGCCGGGGCGAAGGCCGCCGCCGGGGCGGGCCGCACGGGCCTCGTGCTCGTGAACCCCGCCGCCCCCGCGCCCGAGGGCCTCGCCGCCCAGATCGGCGGCAGCGCAGAGGGCCGCGCCGCCTTGGGTGTGCTCCTCGGCGCCACGGAGACCGCCCCCGACCTCGCCGCGGCCCTGCGCCAGCACGCCGAGCGCGGCGCCCGGGTCATCACGCCCCAAGGCGAGGTCGTGCTCCCCAACGGCGTCGTGATGGCTGGCCGGGAGTCCTCCGGGGCGGGGGAGGCCATCCTCAAGCGCCGCCGCCGGGTCGCCGAGCTGCACGAGGAGCGCGCCCGCCAGCTCACCCAGGTCGAGCGCCTCCGCGGCGAGGTGGAGCTCGCGGACGGCGCCGTCGAGGACGCCGAGCACGCCCTCCGCGCCGCCCGCCAGGCCGTCGAGGCCTTCGCGCCCCGGGTCCGCGAGGCGGAGATGGCCGTCTCCGAGGCCCGCCTCGCCGTTCGTGAGCGCACCCGGGAGCTCACCGCCCAGGAGCAGCGCAGCGCCCAGCTCGCCGGTGAAGAGGCCCGCCAGCTCGCCGCCATCCAGAAGCTCGACGCCGAGATCACCCAGACCGACGAGGCCATCTCCCGCGACGAGGAGCGCCAGCACGAGATCGAGGAGCAGCTCAAGCACGCCCAGGCCGAGCTCGTGCGCCTGGAGACCGAGACCGCTGAGGCTCGCGACGCCTTGGCCCGGGCGAAGATCGAGCAGTCCAGCGCCCGGGAGCGCCTCATCCTCCTGCGCAAGGCCCTCGACGGCGCCCGCGCCCGGGCTGAGGAGGCCCGTCGCCGCCTCGATCGTGGCGAGGCCGAGAACACCCGCTGCACCGAACGTTTAGAGGCCCTGGAGCGTGAGCAGCTCACCATCGAGGAGGACATCAAGACCGCGGCCGAGAGCCAAGGGGAGGTCGCCCAGAAGCTCGACGTCGAGCGCAAACGCCTCGCCCGTGAGCGGGAGACCTTGGACCGCCAAGAGGACGCCCTTCGCGGCGTGCGCCAGGCCGCCGAGCAGGCCCAGTCCCGGGCCGGCCGCGCCGAGCTGCGCCGCCAAGAGGTCACCCTCGCCATCGAGTCCCTCCGGGATCAGGTCGAGGGCCGCTACAACGTGAGCCTCCCGGCGATGCTCGACCAGCTCGACCGCGACGCCGCCCTCGTCCTCCACGCCGAGGAGGGCGTCGCCCACGCCTCTCCCACCCGCATCAGCCTCCCCGATCCGCCCCCTGACCTGCGCGTCACCCCCGAGCTCATGGAGGACGGCGACGCCATCTCCCGCTGGGTCACCGAGCTGGAGCGCCTCAAGGGTGAGATCGACAAGCTCGGCGAGGTCAACCTCGCGGCCATCGAGGAGTACGACGAGGTCGCCGAGCGCTACGAGTGGCTCGAGAAGCAGCGCGCCGATCTGGAGGAGTCCGTAGACTCCATCCGGAAGACCATCGCCCGCATCAACCGCACCTGCCGCGAGCGCTTCCGCGAGACCTTCGATCGTGTCACCGA
The DNA here is from genome assembly GCA_023150845.1 of Myxococcota bacterium. Taxonomy (GTDB): domain Bacteria; phylum Myxococcota_A; class UBA796; order UBA796; family CAJQPC01; genus JADKFE01. The sequence continues at coordinate 20,275 of JAKLKD010000137.1, forward strand.
GCACTTCCGCGACATCTACCCCCGCCTCTCCGGCGGCGGCCAGGCCCGCCTCGCCCTCACCAACGAGGAGGACCTCTTAGAGACCGGCGTAGAGATCTTCGTGCAGCCGCCGGGCAAACGCCTGCAGAACCTCAGCCTGCTCTCCGGCGGCGAGAAGGCCCTCTGCGCCATCGCGCTCATCTTCGCCCTCTTCCGGGTCAAGCCCTCCCCGTTCTGCGTGCTCGACGAGGTCGACGCCCCCTTGGATGAAGGGAACGGCGCTCGCTACAACGACATGCTCCGCGAGATGTGCGATCTGACCCAGTTCATCGTCATCACCCACAACAAGAAGACCATGGAGTGCGCCGACACGCTCTACGGCGTCACCATGCCGGATCCCGGCGTCTCTCGCCTGGTGACGGTGAAGGTGAGCTGATCGCGCCCCCATAGGCGCGCCCTGAGACCGTGGTTAAGGACTGCTCCGCGACGTGGAGGTGATCTCTGGAGCCCCTGCAAACTCTGCCGCTCGCCCCTGAGCTGCTCATCGGGCTCGTCGCCGCCGTCATCGCGGTCGTCGCGGGGGTGATCGTCGCGGTCCGCCGCCGCGGCGCCCCCTCCGTTGACGCCGCCACCCCCGCCGGGGCCATCGAGTCCTCTGGTGGCTTCGACTGGCTGCGCCGGGGCCTCGCGCGCACGACGGCGGGCCTCGGCCTCGGCGCGCTCTTCTCCGGCAGCAAGGTCGACGACCAGCTCTTCGAAGCCTTGGAGGAGGCGCTCATCGCCGCGGACGTCGGCGTGAAGACGACGACGATCCTCATCAACGAGCTGCGCCGCGCCGCCCGCCAAGACGGCATCAGCGAGCCCGGCGCCCTCCGCGAGCGCCTCAAGGCCCTGGTCCTCGCGCGTTTGACCCAGCGCCCGAGCGCCCTGAACCCCGCTCCCGCCTCGGGGCCCCACGTCATCCTCGTCGTCGGGGTCAACGGCTCCGGAAAGACGACCACCATTGGCAAGCTCGGCGCGGCCTTCGTGCGCTCGGGCAAGAAGGTGGTCTTGGGCGCGGGCGACACCTTCCGCGCCGGCGCCGTCGAGCAGCTTCGGGTCTGGTCCGAGCGCGCCGGGGCTGAGCTCATCGCCGGAGGGGAGGGGGCGGATCCCGCCGCGGTGCTCCACGACACCTTAGAGGCCGCCAAGGCCCGCGGCGCCCAGGTCGTGCTCTGCGACACCGCCGGGCGCCTCCAGAGCAAGAAGCCGCTCATGGAGGAGCTCGGCAAGGTCCACCGCGTCATCGGCCGCGCGGTCCCCGGCGCGCCGCACGAGGTGCTCCTCGTCCTCGACGGCACCATGGGCCAGAACGCGCTCTCCCAGGCCAGAATCTTCGGCGAGGTGACCGGCGTCACCGGCGTCGTGCTCACCAAGCTCGACGGCACCGCGAAGGGCGGCGTGGTCATCGCCGTGATGGAGGAGCTCGGCCTCCCGGTGAAGTTTGTCGGCGTCGGCGAGAAGGTCGACGACCTTCGGCCCTTCGACGCCGCGGCCTTTGTTGAGGTGCTCCTCGGTGAAGCCCCTTGACGTGTCAATCCTGGGCCGGTAGTCTCTGGGGCATTCGGAGGAGCGATGAACGTTCGAATCACCATTCGCGGCAGGCAGTACACGCTCCGCACCGACGAGCCTGAAGAGGACCTCACCGCGATCGCGGCCTACGTCGACGCCAAGATGGCCGAGCTCAGCCGGTCAAGCTTCGACGAGTACACCATCGCGCTCCTCGCCGCGCTGAACATCGCCCAAGAGTTCCATCGCTTCCGCAAGCAGATGTCCGAGCGTCTGGAGGGCGTCGATCGGGAGATGGCGGCCATCAGCGCGATCCTGGAGGCCGCGCTCCCCGAGGACGCGCTCGGCGACGACCTCGTGCCCGTGAGCGACGACGATCTTGGCGACCCTGACACCGAGCAGTGACCCCGCTGAGGCGGACCAAGGCGCGGCGGTCAACCGTCGTCGCCGCCTGGTGAGCCTCGCCGTCGGCGGGCCAGCCTGGGCGGTCATCGCCCTCGCGGCCCTGCTCACGCCGAACCCCGACGGGGTAGGGACCCACCGCCAGCTCGGCCTCGGGGCTTGCACGATCCTCAGCCTCACCGGCTACCCCTGCCCGATGTGCGGCATGACGACGACGTTCACGCACATGGCCCACCTCGACCCCGCGAGCGCCCTGGTCACCCAGCCCTTCGGCGTGGTGCTCTTCTTGGGCACGCTCTCCGTGGGGATCCTCGCCGTCATGGAGGGGGTGAGCCCCCGGGGCCGCTGGGATCAGCTGCTCTCGATCATCGAGCGCTGGGATCTCCGGGTCGCCTTGGCGCTCTTCTTGGGCCTCGTCGGAGGCTGGGTCTACAAGGTCGCGGCCATGGATCTCTGGCCCTTCGTAGGCTGAGCGCGTCGATCCTTCACGCAGGATCGGCCTCAGACCACGATCCTTCGGCCCCGCGCCGGGCGAGGGAGGATCTTTCGTCTTGACGTTCTTGGCCAGCAGGCTAACTTGGTGGGGCCTTCCGGTGACGCCGCAGCGCGGCTCGAATCGGCGCGGCGCCAGAGAGCCTGCTTGACAGGTTCGGCGCTCGCTGGTTAAACCGGATGGGCCAAGAATGATGCGGCCATGGTCGCGTCGGTCTTTGAAAAATAGATAGCAGTACTGTCGAATCTGCAAACGAGTTTTAGCTCAACCAAGAGTTGAGCACAAGGATACAAACTGGAGAGTTTGATCCTGGCTCAGAGCGAACGCTAGCGGCAGGCTTAACACATGCAAGTCGAGCGGGATGCTTCGGCATCCAGCGGCGCACGGGTGAGTAACACGTAGGTAACGTACCCTTTGGTGAGGAACAACCCAGGGAAACCTGGGCTAATGCCACCTATGTCCTTCGGGATGAAAGTCGAAAGACGCCAGGGGATCGGCCTGCGGCCCATTATCTAATCCTAGTTGGTAGGGTAACGGCCTACCAAGGGTACGATGGGTAGCTGGTCTGAGAGGATGATCAGCCACACTGGGACTGAGACACGGCCCAGACTCCTACGGGAGGCAGCAGTGGGGAATATTGCGCAATGGGCGAAAGCCTGACGCAGCCATGCCGCGTGAGTGATGAAGGCCTTCGGGTCGTAAAGCTCTGTCGGGAGGGACGAAGGGTGGCAACACTCTGACGGTACCTCGCAAGAAAGCACCGGCTAACTCCGTGCCAGCAGCCGCGGTAATACGGAGGGTGCAAGCGTTGCTCGGATTTACTGGGCGTAAAGCGACCGCAGGCGGTCGATTAAGTCTGACGTGAAAGCCCCGGGCTCAACTCGGGAAGTGCGTCTGAAACTGGTCGACTTGAGTACGGGAGAGGAGAGTGGAATTCCTGGTGTAGAGGTGAAATTCGTAGATATCAGGAGGAACACCGGCGGCGAAGGCGGCTCTCTGGCCCGATACTGACGCTCATGGTCGAAAGCGTGGGGAGCAAACAGGATTAGATACCCTGGTAGTCCACGCTGTAAACGATGAGTGCTCGCTGATGGAGGTCTATACCCTTTCATTGGCAAAGCTAACGCATTAAGCACTCCGCCTGGGGAATACGGTCGCAAGACTAAAACTCAAAGGAATTGACGGGGGCCCGCACAAGCAGTGGAGTATGTGGTTTAATTCGACGCAACGCGCAGAACCTTACCCGGTCTTGACATCCTTGGAACTCCCTTGAAAGAGGGAGGTGCTACCGCAAGGTAGAGCCAAGAGACAGGTGCTGCATGGCTGTCGTCAGCTCGTGTCGTGAGATGTTCGGTTAAGTCCGGCAACGAGCGCAACCCCTGTTGTTAGTTGCTACCAGTTCGGCTGAGCACTCTAACGAGACTGCCGGTGATAAACCGGAGGAAGGTGGGGATGACGTCAAGTCCTCATGGCCTTTATGATCGGGGCTACACACGTACTACAATGGCTACTACAAAGAGCAGCGAGACCGCGAGGTGGAGCAAATCTCAAAAAAGTAGCCTCAGTTCGGATTGGAGTCTGCAACTCGACTCCATGAAGTTGGAATTGCTAGTAATCGCGGATCAGAATGCCGCGGTGAATACGTTCCCGGGCCTTGTACACACCGCCCGTCACACCACGAAAGCTGGTTGGACCTGAAGACACTGCACGAAGCCGCAAGGAAGAAGGTGTCAACGGTCTGGTCGGTGATTGGGGTGAAGTCGTAACAAGGTAGCCGTAGGGGAACCTGCGGCTGGATCACCTCCTTTAGGAGCCACTATGGTCTTCCTTCGGGAAGCCATCGAGCCTTCGGGCTTGTAGGCTGCAGGTATAGAGACAGTGCTGCTATCTATCTTTCTGAGAGCAGGTCCATAGGACTTGAGCTCTTTGACATCGCGCATAGGAGTGGATGTGGAGGACGCGTTCCCGCAAGGGAACGGAGCGTTCTCGGTGTTCAGAACAAGTAATTAAGGGCATATGGTGGATGCCTAGGCACCAGAAGGCGATGAAGGACGTAGGAGCCTGCGATAAGCTCCGGTGAGCTGGCAAGCGAGCGTTGACCCGGAGATGTCCGAATGGGGAAACCCGGCACAGTTCATACTGTGTCACCCGCAAGGGAGCCAACGCAGGGAACTGAAACATCTCAGTACCTGCCGGAAAGGAAATCAAGTCAGAGACTCCCTTAGTAGTGGCGAGCGAAAGGGGAAGAGCCCAAACTGAGTCAGTGTAAGCCTGCCGGCGTTGCTGACTCGGGGTTGTAGGTTTCAGCGTGTACCACGGCAGCGGTACGACGGAGTGAGCAAGTCTGGTCGTAGTGGAAGCATCTGGGAAGGTGCGGCGTAGAGGGTGAGACCCCCGTACACGAAACGAGCAGACCTCCGGCTGAGGACCTGAGTATCTCGGGGCACGAGAAACCCCGAGAGAAGCTGGGAGGACCATCTTCCAAGGCTAAGTACTATCTGGTGACCGATAGTGAACGAGTACCGTGAGGGAAAGGTGAAAAGGACCCCGAGAGGGGAGTGAAAAGACCCTGAAACCATATGCCTACAAACAGTGGGAGCCGCAAGGTGACCGCGTACCTCTTGCATAATGAGTCAGCGAGTTGTGTGTCGCAGCGAGGTTAAGCCGATAGGTGAAGCCGTAGGGAAACCGAGTCTGAAAAGGGCGATAGTTGCGGCGTGCAGACCCGAAGCCAGGTGATCTATCCATGACCAGGGCGAAGCGTTGGTAAAACTTCGTGGAGGCCCGAACCCACAAAAGTTGAAAATTTTGGGGATGAGTTGTGGATCGGAGTGAAAGGCTAATCAAACCTGGAGATAGCTGGTTCTCCCCGAAATGCATTTACGTGCAGCGTCAGACAGCACCGTTGAGGGTAAAGCACTGAAAGGGCTAGGGGCCGCAAGGCTACCAAACCCTATCAAACTCTGAATCTCGATGAGTGACGACTGGCAGTGAGACGGCGGGAGATAAGTTTCGTCGTCAAGAGGGAAAGAGCCCAGACTGTCGGCTAAGGTCCCCAAATCTACGCTAAGTGGTCAAGGATGTGGGACAACCCAGACAATCAGGAGGTTGGCTTAGAAGCAGCCACCCTTTGAAGAAAGCGTAATAGCTCACTGATCGAGTTGTCCTGCGCCGTAAATATAACGGGGCTAAGCGTAGTACCGAAGCCGCAGCATCGCGCAAGCGATGGGTAGGGGAGCGTTCCAGATGGGGTGAAGGCGATTCGTGAGGGTCGTTGGACTGTCTGGAAGTGAGAATGCTGACATGAGTAGCGATAAAACGGGTGAAAAACCCGTTCGCCGGAAGCCCAAGGGTTCCTGTCCAAGGATCATCCGGGCAGGGTTAGTCGGCCCCTAAGACGAAGCAGAAATGCGTAGCCGATGGGAGACGGGTTAATATTCCCGTACCACTGACACAGAGCAGAGCGGGGACGGAGAAGGCTAGGGTAGCCACCTGATGGATGGTGGTTTAATCCAGTAGGCTGTCTGCTTAGGAACAAAACGAGCGGATAAGGCCGAGAGGGTATGTCGAAGAGACTTCGGTCTCGAAGTACCTGATGCCATGCTTCCAAGAAAAGCCGCGGGCTGCGATGAAGTGTTGGTGACCGTACCGCAAACCGACTCAGGTGGGCAGGTGGAGAACACCGAGGCGCTAGGGAGAACACTGGTTAAGGAACTAGGCAAATTAATACCGTAACTTCGGGATAAGGTATGCCAGTTAGGTGAAGGGCCTGCGCCTGGAGCCGAAACTGGTCACAGCAAAGCGGCGGTAGCGACTGTTTACCAAAAACACAGGTCTCTGCAAAGTCGTAAGACGATGTATAGGGGCTGACGCCTGCCCGGTGCCGGAAGGTTAAGAGGAGCTGTCAGCGCAAGCGAAGCAGCGAATTGAAGCCCCGGTAAACGGCGGCCGTAACTATAACGGTCCTAAGGTAGCGAAATTCCTTGTCGGGTAAGTTCCGACCTGCACGAAAGGCGTAACGACTTCCGCGCTGTCTCAACCAGTGGCCCTGCGAAATTGACGTTGGGGTGAAGATGCCCCATACCCGCAGAAAGACGGAAAGACCCTGTGAACCTTTACTCTAGCTTGGCAGTGACATTCGACATTATCTGTGTAGCATAGGTGGGAGGCGTTGAGTTCGGCGCGCTAGTGTCGAAGGAGCCACCGTTGAAATACCACCCTGATGATGTTGGCTGTCTAACTTCGAAAGAAGGACACTGCCTGGTGGGGAGTTTGACTGGGGCGGTCGCCTCCCAAACAGTAACGGAGGCGCGCGATGGTTCTCTCAGCCTGATCGGAAACCAGGCGTAGAGTGCAAAGGCATAAGAGAGCTTGACTGCGAGACGGACACGTCGAGCAGGTTCGAAAGAAGGCCTTAGTGATCCGGCGGTCCCATATGGAAGGGCCGTCGCTCAACGGATAAAAGGTACTCCGGGGATAACAGGCTTATCACGCCCAAGAGTTCACATCGACGGCGTGGTTTGGCACCTCGATGTCGGCTCGTCGCATCCTGGGGCTGGAGCAGGTCCCAAGGGTTTGGCTGTTCGCCAATTAAAGCGGCACGCGAGCTGGGTTCAAAACGTCGTGAGACAGTTTGGTCCCTATCTTCTGTGGGCGTTGGAGAGTTGAGAGGATCTGTCCTTAGTACGAGAGGACCGGGATGGACACACCTCTGGTGTTCCGGTTGTCGCGCCAGCGGCACTGCCGGGTAGCTAAGTGTGGACGGGATAACCGCTGAAAGCATCTAAGTGGGAAACCCCCCTCAAGATTAGCTCTCCCCAAAGGACCCAGGTAGACTACCTGGTCGATAGGCAGGACGTGTAATCGCAGCAATGCGTTCAGCGAACCTGTACTAATTGTCCGTTCGGCTTGTTCTATCCGAGAAATGCTTGTGCTGACCGAACATGGTCGGCCCGACCTCCACATCCCTTCTATGCGCATCCACTTATGGACGGTGACGATAGCCTGGGGGAAACACCCGTTCCCATTCCGAACACGGAAGTAAAGGCCCAAGGCGCTGATGGTACTGCAGGGGCGACCCTGTGGGAGAGTAGGTTATCGCCGTCCACCCCTTAGACCCCCGCTCGCCGAAAGGCTGAGCGGGGGTCTTCGCGTTGG
>JAKLKD010000138.1 GCA_023150845.1 Myxococcota bacterium
TCCGCCGCCGCGGAGCCCCCGCGGGCCGTGCGGCAGGTTCGCCGCGCCCGCCGCTTCGACCAGGATCCCGAGTAAGCGAGGCGCTGACGCCGCGCAGGGTCACCGAGGCCCTTTCTGCGGGGGGCGCTTGTGCCCCCAATGAAGTCGGTTTACCTTGAGCTCGTCAGGGCGGTTCAGGACAATCCATGCTTCTTCAGCTTCTCCTCCACGTCAACACGGCGTGGGCGTGTGGTGGCCTTGTCCCCGCCTCGACCACCTCGGGCAGCCTCACGGCGGCCTCGGACGCCCAGCAGGCCTTCTTCCGGGTCGGCGAGACCGAGGTCTCCGTCGAGTACCGCGTCAAGTACATGGGCGACGCCGATGACTTCGCCTGGGTGATCGCCGTGCCGGGTGAGGTCGTGGCCGTCGAAGAGGGCGACGAGGAGACCTTCCTCGCCGCCATGGACAGCAGCGCGCCGACGGTGAAGACCGTCACCTATGAGAACAACGAGGACGACGACCGCGGCATCGGCTGCGGCGGCGCGCTCAAGAGCGACGCGGGCGGGCGGAACCTCTCGGACACCGGCGGCGCGGGTGGCGGCCTCGGCGTCACCGTCGAGGGCTCGGGCTACGCCGGCGCCTTTGAGTACACCATCCTGAGCGCCGCCGACGCCGACGGCCTCGCGACCTGGCTCACCGAGCGCGGGTACGACATCTCCTTGGCTGCCAACGACATCGCGGCGTATGTCGCCGACCCCATCGGCTTCCAGTGGGTCGCCGTGCGCCTGCAGCCCGACCTCGCCGAGACCCCGGAGGGTGGCGTGCTCCTGAGCCCGCTGCGGGTGCGTTACGGCGCGGCGGACGACGGCGCGCTGCACCTGAGCTTCCCCGCGCGGATGGGCGCCTCGTCGATGGTGCCCGAGACCCGGCTGGAGCTCTACGTGCTCGGCGCGGGCCTCGCGGTGCCCGGCGGCGGCTGGACGAGCCCGGAGAACGTCGAGGGCGGCGGGGACACCGGCTGGTGGGGCTACGCGGACGTCTCCGGCGACCTCGACGACGACGCGGCGGCGCTCTACGACGGCCTGCTCCGGGAGACCGGCGGCGCGAGCCGTGGCCTCTGGACGGCTTATGCGGGCGACTACACCGACCCCGTCTCGGGCCAGACCGGCGTGCTCACCCGCCTCGACACCCTCATCGACCCAGCGATCCAGACCTCGGACATCGAGCTCAGCGTGAGCAGCGACACCACGCCGCGCTCGACGGTGATTCAGCTCACGGGCACGGCCTCGGCGAGCGCCGCGCCGCTGGTCTTGGTGGGGCTGTTCAGCCTGCTGGCCGCGGGGCTGGCGCGTTTGATCCGGCGATAGGCCCGATCGTGGCGCGGCGCGCTCCTTGGGGGCTCGCCGCGCCTGCCGCGCTCAGTAGGTCGTCCCGTTGAGGGTCCAGTAGTTCGTGTAGTAGTAGGTCTTAGAGCGGTAGGCGTAGGGGTAGTCCAGATAGCCAGCGCCGACGGTGAGCTGGCCAGTGGAGTCGTCCCAGCTCGCCTCCCAGATCGGGTACCAGCTCCCGTAGCCGTAGTACATCATCGTGCCGTACCCGTAATAGTCTTCCTCGTACCCCAGGATCCATTCGAGGTCGCTGCCGTCGTGGCACCCGCCGCGATCGACGGACGAGGCGGTGTCATAAGCCAGGGTGAACTCTAGGGCCCACTCGCAGGTCGCGCAGCTTCGGCGGGTCGAGGCGGTCACGGCGGTGGTGTCGAACACGAGATCACACTCCCGCGCCCCCCGCTTGGGCGTGAAGCCGTACTCAAAGGTGGCTGTGCCGACGAAGCTGGTGGGGATGGGCTGGGTGCAGTCGCTCTCGTCCACCTCGTCGTCACAGTCGTTGTCGAGGGTGTCGCGGCAGGTCTCTCGCGCGTCGGGAGAGATGTCCTCGTCGGCGTCATCACAGTCCGTCACCGTGGTGGTGTAGCCGTCGAGGAGCGCGCAGTCGAGCACGGTCGAGTCGCCGCCGTGCCCGTCCTCATCGAGGTCGAGGTAATACAGGCTCAGGGCGCCCTCGTCCATCGCGCCGTCACAGTCGTTGTCGACGCCATCGGTACAGGCCTCGGTCCCGTCTGGGGAGATGGTGGCCTCGTCGTCGTCACAGTCCGTCGGCGTCGCGGCCCAGCCCGCGCTCACCGCGCAGGCGCTGGAGGAGCTGTCGGGGTCGCCGTGGCCGTCGCCGTCGAGATCCGCGTAGACGGTGATCTGTGTGCCCTCGTCGGTGACCCCGTCACAGTCGTTGTCTTTGCTGTCACAGCGCTCGGCGGCGCTGGGTGAGCTCAAGGCGTCGCTGTCGTCACAGTCATCCGCGACGGCGACGTAGCCCTCGGGCGCGGCGCAGGCCCAGGTGGTGTCGTCGGCGTCGCCGTGGCCGTCGTGATCGACGTCCCGATAGAAGGGCGACTCCACGAGCTCATCGGCGATCCCGTCACAGTCGTTGTCTAACTCATCACAGATCTCTACGGCGTTGGGGGCGCGCGCGCTGCTGTTGTCGTCGCAGTCCCCGCGGGTCTCCGCGAGGCCCTCGGTCAGCGCGCAGGCGAGCACCGCGGCGTCACCATAACCGTCGCCGTCCTCGTCGGCGTAGAAGGTCTGCAGGACACCCTCGTCGGTCTTGCCGTCGCAGTCGTTGTCACGCGTGTCGCAGGTCTCTCCGGCGCCGGGGTGTGTCGTCGGGTCGGCGTCGTCGCAGTCCTGGTCGTTCTCCGCTGCGCCCTCCGGCGCCGCGCAGGCGAGGAGCGGCGCGTTTGCGTCGCCGTAACCGTCGGCGTCCGCGTCGGCGAAGAAGCTCTCCAGCACGCCCTCGTCCGCTGAACCATCACAGTTGTTGTCTCGGCCATCACAGAGCTCAGCGGCGCCGGGGAAGACGCTGGGGTCTTCGTCGTCACAGTCCAGCTCGGCGGCGGCGCCGTCGCCGTCGGCGTCGGTGGGCGCCGCGGCGTCGGTGTCTTCAGTGGGCGTGTTCGTGGCGTCCTCTTTGTCGCCGCAGGCGGTGATCAGCGCCAACAAGACGGTAAGGCAGGCGGTCGCTCGCATGGTGTCCCCGGAGTCGCGCCACGGTCGTTAAAGTGGGCTGGCAGGCGCGACGTCATGGGGAGAGAGCGCTCAGACGCGGCGGTGGATCACCGAGATCTGCGGGATCGCTCTAAGGCCAGAGCCTCCTCCGCCGAGGCGACCAGGCCGAGCACCTCGTCGTCGTCGGGCACCATCCAGGCCGCGGGCCGCAAGACACGCGCGGCCTCGGCGTTGCGCTGTACGTCCAAGAGCATAGCGCCCAAACGTAGGCGGACGCGCAGGTCGCCCCGGTGGTCGGCGAGCAGGTCCTGCATCAAGACGATGGCGTCGTCGCTGCGCCCCAGGGCCCAGTCCACGTCGGCGCGCAGGGCGCGGGCCCACATCGAGCCCGGGAGCTGCTCCAGGGCGTGGTCGCTCAGCGCGTCGGCCTCCTCCATGCGGCCTTCAGCGAGGGCGACCTCAGCGAGGGACAAGGCGAGCTCGACGTTGTGGGGATCTTCAGCCCACCAGCGCCGCGCGAGCTCCGCCCCGCCCTCGACGTCGCCGAGGTGCAAGAGCGCCCGCACCTGCAGCGAGCGCGCCCGGGGGCTGTGCGGCTCTAACACCAGGGCCTCCTCCACCCAGTCGAGCACGCCCGTCAGGTCACCCATGGACTCGTAGAGCTCGGCGAGATCCAGCGCCGTGATCGAGCTGGGCATGGCCCGATACAGATCTACACCCACGGAGATGGCCTCTTCAGGGCGACCCAGCGCGCGGAGCACCTCCATGCGGGGGCGGAGCGCGGCCCAGGTGCCCGGCAGCGCGCGCTCTAGCTCCTCGACGACGGCGAGGGCCTGCGGGACGGCCCCGGCGCGTAACATGCCCCGGACCTGCCACACCTTGGGGATGAGGGTGACCACGTCACGGGGGTCGATCGGCGCGGTGGTGTCGGTCGGCTCGCCGCCGATGTACCCGAGCGCTGCCAAGGCGGCCTCCGTCTCTTCGTCGAGGCTCAGGGTGCTCCGCTCGGGCTCGGGGTGCGCGGCGAGCCAGGCGTCGAGGCGCGCGCTCCACGGGGCCAACGCCAGGTCTGTGTCGGGCTCAACGGTCACGCGGCCGTCATCAAACGGCGTGAACCGATCGTCTACGCCCCGGGTGATTCGGCCCTCGGTGGCCGTCAAGGAGCGCAGCGCCGCGATGCCCAACATCGAGCGCGCGGTGAGGGTCTCCGCGTAGACCTCTTCAGAGCCGCCCTCGCGCAGATCGACCCCGTCGAGGCCCTCGTGGGGCACGCCGAGCATGCCCAGCACCGTCGGCGTGATGTCTTGCAGGCCGACGACCTCCTGAGAGCGTGTCCCGGCGGAGATCCCCGGACCCCGCACAATCAGCGGCACCCGCATCGTCCCGTCGTTGAGCAGGAGCCCGTGGGTGGGCTCACCGCCGTCGCCCAAGGATTCGCCGTGATCCGCGGTGATGATCACGACGCTGTCGGGGTAGAGGGCGTCCCAGCGCGTGATCAGCCGCTCCACCTGGGCGGCGGCGTAGGCCAGCTCCGCGTTGTAGGGGTCGGCGTGCTCCTGGGACCAGGGGCTCGGCGCCTCGTAAGGAAAATGCGCGTCGAAGAGGTGAACCCAGACCATCGCCGGTTTTCCGGCGGCGCCATCCAGGGTCGTGATCGTGTCGTTCACCACGTCCTCGGCCCGGCGGCAGTCGCCGTAGTCGTCCCGGGTAGACACCCCGGTCACGTCATCATGCACGATCCCGAAGCCTTGGGTGAGCCCCCAGCGGGCCCGGGTCGGGAACGCCGAGGTGAAGGCCGCCGTCCAGTAGCCTTGGTCTGAGAGACGCTCGGCGAGGGTGGTCACGGAGTCGGGCAGCACGGCGTCACCGTTCTCCCGCACCCCGTGGCTGAGCGGCCCCAGCCCCGTGAGGATGGTGGCGTGGCTGGGGATGGTCAGCGGCGTAGAGGAGTAGGCGCGCTCAAACACCACGCCTTGGGCGGCGAGGCGGTCATAAGCCGGTGTGGGCGCCGGGCCGCCGTACACCCCGAGCCGGTCGGCCCGGGTGGTGTCCAGGGTGATGATCAGCACAGACGGCGCCTTCAACGGCGCGGGCTTCGCCTCGGGCGTCGGTCCGCAGCCGAAGAGCAAGGCGAGGGGCCAGATCATCACTGGCTCCAGGTAACGGCGGCTGGGGAGAGCTCGGGCAAGTAGCCCTCCATGTGCCGCCCGCCGCTCGTCCGAGCGTAACTGTAGATGTTGACGTCACCTTTGTACCACGCGCCGAAGGGCGTCGTGAGCGAGATCTTGATGACACGCCAGCTCGCCGTGTCGCTCATGGTGAACCTCTTGTACGCCCCGGGCAGCACGTCCTGGTCGGGGTGTAAGGGGCAGCCCGCGCTGAACGTGGCCTGGGGGTCCTCCACGACCCAGGTTGGCTTCCAGGTGTAGGTCCAGCTCGACGACGAATAAAAGATGGTGACCATCGCCTCCTCATAGGCCACCCTGGCCTCTGGGACCGTCCATTGGCATTGGGTCGTGCCCGACGCGCCGGCCACGCTCACCGTCCCGGTGAGGGAGTACGCGGTGACGTAGAGGGTTGTGGTCGACCTGAAGCTGTCGTCGAGACGATTGTAGAGAACGTCCGCGCTCCCGCCGTTCAGCGAGCTGCGGACGGCCACCCCGCAGGAGCCCCAGCACTCGTCGTCGGCGCAGTCGAGGTAGCCGTCGAGGTCGTTGTCGAGACCATCGGCGCAGTCCTCCATACAGAGCGGCGCCGTGGCGCAGTCGGCGTCCTCACAGTCCATGGTGCCGTCGCAATCGTCATCGACGCCACCTTCGCAGTCCTCCGCGGCGCCTGGGTACACGGCGGAGTCAGAGTCGTCACAGTCATCAGCCGAGCCAAAACCATCCCCGTCCGCGTCACCGGCGGCGGCGAGGAGCCAGCGCGTCGCGCCGTCATTGGACATCGGAGCCTGTCGTCCTTCGGACACCGCTCGTGTGTCATCGGGGACACCGTCCGTGGTGTTCAGGGCGGGGTCGTGGTCCGTTTGGTCGGGGGTCTCGCCGATCCCCGGCCGCGTTGGGTTGCCCACGGTCGGGTCAGCGGAGCAGCCGCTGAGCAAGAGCGCCAGTGAGAGGGTGCGCATCAGTAGCTCCAGGTGACCGTGGTGGGGTCGAGGGTGTCGATGGCGACCCGTGTCGCCTGCGTCATCGTGTAGCCGTGGCTAGCACCGACCCAGGTCCTTCGGATCGCCGAGATGGGGCCCGTGTACCAGACACCCCAGGGCGAGACCGCGGTTCCGACCCCCGTGACGGTGAGCGTGGGCGGGACCACCTGGTCCCAGCTCATCGCACAACCCGACGAGAGCTCAGCCTCATAGGTCTGACCCCGGCTGGTGCCTGGTCCGTAGGTTGAGGAGTCGACATTGGAGGTCCAGAAGAACCTCGCCTCGCTGATCGTCCAGTCGCAGACGACGACCTCCGAGTCAATGCTCACCGTCACCTGGCCTTCAAGGGAGCGCCCAACACCCCAAGAGCTCTCCTCGCTCCCCGAATACCACGCGTAGTATCGGGAGTAGAGCTCCGCGGAGCCGCTCTCAAGCTGGCTTCTCACGAGGATCGAGCAGCTTGACCAGCACTCATCATCCCAGCAGTCTGTGGCGCCGTCCGCGTCGTTGTCTAAGCTGTCGCCGCAGTCTTCACCGCAGGCCGCGTCCCCCGAGCAGCTCGCGTCTTCACAGTCGATGAGGCCGTTGGCGTCGTTGTCGACGCCATCCTCACAGTCCTCACAGAGCCCAAGCTCGTCGGTGTCACCGTCGCAGTTGACGTCCAAGGTGGCGCAGATCTCGGCGGCGGCGGGGGAGACCATCGGATCGGTGTCGTCGCAGTCACCGTCTTGGGCGACGTAGCCCGCCTCCTCAGCGCAGTAGGTCGCGGCGGTGTCCAAGTCCCCGTAGCCGTCGCCATCCTTGTCGTCATAAAGGACGACGGTGAGCCCCTCATCGGTCCGCCCGTCACAGTTGTTGTCAGCGCCGTCGCACAGCTCGGTGGCGGTGGGGTGGCTCGCCGTGTCTGTGTCGTCACAGTCGCCCGCGACGGCGCTGTAGCCAGCGGCGCCAGGGCAGACGAGCGCGATGGCGGTCAGCGCGCCGTACCCATCGCCGTCCGCGTCGGCGTATTGGGTGACAAGCAGATCTTCGTCCACGTCGCCGTCGCAGTTGTTGTCGACGTTGTCGCAGAGCTCCGTCTCTTCAGGGTTCACCAGCGAGTCTGCGTCATCGCAGTCGCCGCCGATCGCCGCCGTGCCTTCGGTCGCCTCACAGGCGGCGAGGGTGTGCGTGTCGTCGCCGAAGCCATCGCCGTCGAGATCCGCGAAGACGGTGACGGTGACGCCCTCGTCTACCTCCCCGTCGCAGTTGTTGTCCGCCTCATCACAGACCTCGGTGGCGCCCGGGAAGCTGGTCGGGTCGGCGTCGTCGCAGTCGAGGTCCGAGGTGGCACCGTCGCCGTCGGCGTCCGTCGGCGCCTGGGTGTCATCTCCGCCGGAGTCGTCGTTGGAGTCGTCGTTGGAGTCGTCGTTGGAGTCGTCGTTGGAGTCGTCGTTGGAGTCGTCGTTGGAGTCGTCGTTGGAGTCGTCGTTGGAGTCGTCGTTGGAGTCGTCGTTGGAGTCGTCCGTGGAGTCCGTCGTGGAGTCCTCGTTGGAGTCCTCGTTGGAGTCCTCCTCAGCGGTTGAGTCCTCGTCGGGCTCTTTGTCCGCGCAGGCGAGCGCGCACACCAAAAGGATGAGCCAAGGGGTGTTTCGCATTGGGGGCACCATCGGGCATGGGGGCGGGCGCTCGTGGTTTCACCGAGCACACTAAACGACACTCTACCACCGAGGATGGATCACCCCAAACGAGCCTCAGGCATGAGATTCCCGGGCCCCCGGCCGCAGCGCCGCGCCCGCCCCAGGACGCTTCACGTCCCAGATGAGGCCCACCCGCTCCAAAGCGCAGACGACGAGGTAGCCCGGGTCAAGCTGCCACCAGAGGAGGCCCATTCGCGCCGAGCTCGGCCAGGCGTGGTGGTTGTTGTGCCAGCCCTCGCCCATGCTCAGCGCGCCAAAGAGCCAGTTGTTGCGGCCCTCTTCGCCGCAGTCGTCCATCTCGTAGGCGCGCTGGCCCCAGCGGTGGGCGCAGACGTTCACGAACCAGTGGCCGATGAGGCAGACGGCCACCCGGCCAAACACGCCCCAGACCACCATCGGCAGGCCGCCCAGGGCGTAGAACAAGAGCGCCCAGGGGAGCTGCTGCCAGCGCCACGAGGCGTCGAGGGCGCGGTAGAAGGGGTCATCGGCGAAGCGGGAGGGCACGCCCGGCGGCAGGCGGCGGGCCTCATCGACGGCGACGTGGTCGTTGCACAAGACCCACCAGAAGTCGCGCAGCACGCCGTGGCGGTAGGAGTAAAACGCCGGGGCGACCGAGCGGCTCTGCCATGTGTCGCGGAGGTAATGCACCTCCATGAGCCCCAGGGGCCCGCCGAGGCCGCAGAGCGCGGCGATGTAGGCGAAGAGGCGCTCCAGGTTGGGGCTCGCCCGGAACGCGCCGTGGATGAGGCCCCGGTGCAGGCCGACGGAGTGGCCCACACAGAGGCAGAAGGCCGAGCTGAGCGCCCAGACGAGCACGGCGGGGGCGCTCACGAACAGCGGCCCCAAGGCGAGCCAGAGGCCGACGTTGAGGACCAGCCAGGCCGACTTCACAGGGCTCCAGCGGATCTCCCCAGGCAAGAGTGGGAGGGGCTCGGCGTGTCGGTCGGCGGGCTCGCGGGGGGACATGATCGCTCCGGTCTTGGGCGAAGGGAGAGCAAGGAGCGTGCCGAGGGCGCGGCGGCCCGGGCGGGGGAGCGGAGGCGCCTCTTGTCGAGCGGCGGTGTCTACGGCGTAGCGGCGGTGTCCACGGCGTAGACACCGCAGACCTCGGCCCAGGCTCGCTCCAAGAACAGGCGCACGCCCTCGTTCGGCGCGTAGTGGGGGTCGAGCTTGGCGTAGGCCGCCCAGGCCTCGGCGAAGGAGCTGTTGGGCAAGGCGCCGCTCGTCGCCAGGATCACGAGAGCGACGGAGGCCGAGCGAGAGAGGCCCTTGTTGCAGTGGATGATGAGCCGCCGACCGGCGGCGCGCTGCTCGGCGGCGAAGGCGCGGGCTTGGTGAAACATCAATGGGGAGAAGAACTTGGGGTCGAGGGGATCGATCATGTTGAGAGTGAGGTGCCGCCCTTCAAGCAAGACGATCTCGTTGGGGTGCCCTTTCGGCGCGATCACCCCTGAGTAGCCAAGCCGGTCACGATGGCAGGGAAACTTCGCTGCGTGAATTACCGCAGTGTCATCGCCCACCTCGGGGTAAAGGCAGACATTGTTTGGCGTGCGGTCGATGATGATCCCGGGGAACACCTCACGGGGCGTCGGCTCGCTCATTCGCACCTCGGCCCCAGCCTATCGTGTCGGCGTGGCCTCGGGGGGCCTGCGGGTTAGTTGCGGGACATGCTCTGGCTCCTCGTGTCCCTTCTGTCCTGCGCTGAGCCGCCGACCTGCGCCGGGGAGCGCCTCTTCGGGGCGCCGAACGAGCGCACCGGGCTCGACGCCTCGGCCTGCGCCCCGGTCTGTGAGGACTGCGGAGGCGCGCCGTGGTCCCCGCCGACCTATACCGCCGCCGACTTCGCCGCCTGGCGCGCCTTGACCCACAAGAACGCCCCGGCGGCCCTGACCGAGAGCCCCTACGGCGGCGCGGACCCCGTCGCGCCGAGCCGTGACGCCGTCTGCGCGGTGATCCTCGACGGGCAGGGCGGCTACACCACCCAGAGCTTCGAGTCGAGCCGCGACGCCGCCCGGGCCGGGGGCGTGCCCACCCACTACGGGGTCTGCGGGCTGTGCTCGGGCCTCGCCGACCTCGCCGTCTACGCCGAGACCCCAGACCTCACCGAGCCCGTGCGCGCCTGCGGCCTGGAGCACCTCGACGGCGACGTCGTCGCGCTCACCGCCTGCATCGAGGCCATCGGCTTCACCCACGCCTGCGCCGGGATCTGGGCCTACAACACCCTGAACACCCGCTCGGAGTGCCTGGACGAGTGCTTCGCGGCCCTCGACGAGCCCTACCACAGCCCCGACGGCGCCCTGAACGACTGCCTCATCTGCGACGAGGAGGAGAGCGGCCCTGTGTTTCAGGCCGTCGCCGGGCGCACCCGGCGCAACACCGGCCTCGCCTCGTCGATGTGCCGCCCCTGCGCCGAGGTGCGGCCGCTCACCCACGACTACGCGCCCTAGGGCGCTCAGGGCCGCAGGGTGACGAAGCGCTGGGGCTGGTGGAAGTCGGGGGCGGCGGCGGGCAAGGCGACGTGGCTGAGGTAACGGCGCGTCGCGCCTTGGCCGTGGATGGCCGTCGCGTTCACCCGGAGCGGGCCTTCAGGCAGGAGCGCCGGGGGGATCCAGGCCTCCGCGATCCAACGATCCGCCAGACGCCGTGTCGTCACGTCGAGGGGCAGGCAGCGCTCGACGATGTTTCGTCGCCCGGTGAGGGTCAAGACGAGGTGGTGGCCGTGGGGGCTGAGCTCGACCTCCAGGTAACGCACGGCGTTGTCCTCCCCCGGGCCCGCGACGAAGAGCTCGACGACCTCATGCTCCCAGAGCGCCCAGGTGGGCCCCGGCGGGGCGTCCGGCGGCGGATCCCCGTGGAGCGGGGCGTTGACATGAACGACGAGGCCACCCTCGGCCCGGCGCAGGGTGACGAGCACGATCTCGTCCGGGCGGGCGGCGCCGCCGTCCCAGGTCTTGGCGATGAGCAGGGGGGTGAGCTGGCTTGGGGAGGGCGGTGAGGACGGCATGAGCGCACCTAACCCGCAGGCCGTCCGGGCGGTGGGCCGCCGGTGTGTCGGCATCGTCACCCGCCCGCCCCTTGCCCTGACGGGGTACACCCGGCTACATGGGCGCCGCCGAACGCGGAGGCCGAAGATGTCCGTCGAGTCCACGATCCCTGTCGTCCACCTGCCCGACTACACCGAGGACGACCCCGCGGCGCGCGTCGGCTTCATCGACACCCTCGGCGCGGGCCTGGAGCGTTTCGGCTTCGTCGCGGTCACCGGCCACGGCATCCCCGCCCACACCCTCGACGACGCCTACTCCCTCGCCCGGCAGCTCTTCGCGCTCCCGCCCGAGGTGAAGGCCCGCTACGAGACGCCGGAGGACGGCCGCCAGCGCGGCTACACCTCCTTCGGCGTCGAGCACGCGAAGGACCAGGAGGTCGGCGACCTCAAGGAGTTCTGGCACGTCGGCCGGGCGCTGGGCAGCCAGCACCCCCTGACGCTCAGCGGTAAGATCCCCAAGAACCGCTTCCCTGAAGAGCTCCCCGCCTTCGGCCCGGTCTTCACGAGCCTCTTCATCGAGCTCGAGAGCTTCGCTGAGCTGCTCCTCGACGCCTTGGGCGAGTACCTCAGCCTGCGGCCCGGGCTGTTCCACTCCTTGACCAAAGACGGCAACTCCGTCCTGCGCGTCATCCATTACCCCGACCTCCCGGGCAGCGCCGTGCCCGGCGCCGTGCGCGCCGCCGCCCACGAAGACATCAACCTCATCACGATCTTGCCCGCCGCCACCCAGCCCGGCCTGGAGCTCCTCACCCGCGACGGGGAGTGGATGCCCGTGAACACCCCGCCCGACGTGATGATCTGCGACACGGGCGACATGATGGCGCTTCTGACCGGCGGTCGGCTCCCGGCGACGACCCACCGCGTCGTCAACCCGAACGATCAGGACGGCGGCCGCCTCTCCATGCCGTTCTTTATGCACCCGCACCCCGACCGCCTCCTGCGCCCCCTGCACCGCAAGGACATCGAGCCCGTCGTGGCCTCGGAGTTCCTCAAGCAGCGCCTCCGGGACATCGGCGTGATGTGAGCCGGGCTCAGCGCCCGCAGGCCCCGCTGATGTAGCCCCCCGGCGCCACGGCGCGTAGGCCCTCGGCGAGCAGGTCCGTGCCTTGGGCGCGGCCCGCGTTGTGCAGATGAAACTCGCGGCTGAACGCCGAGGGGTCGAGCGGCGCGCCGCGCAGGTCCACGACGGAGACGCCGGCCTCGTTGAGCCAGCGCCCGGCCTCGTCCTCCGGTGCGACCCGGCAAGGCGCGTCTTGGCGGCGGCGGTCGAAGGGCACGACGACGACGAGCCGGAAGTCGCCCTCCTCAGCGGCCTCGACGAGCAGGGGCAGGACGGACGACGCCGGGGGCAGCTCTTCAGCCTCGACGACGGGGCGCCCCGGGGCCGCGCCGGGCAGGGGTCCGGACGGTCCCGCGATGGGGCCCGCCTCCGCGCCGAGCTCGCTGAGCGCCGAGTCGAGGCGCACCGGCACGCCGCTGAGCGCCGAGACGAGCCGCAGGGGCGTGGCGGTCACGGCGCTGAGGAGCCCGCTCCGGGCCCGGTCGCGATCTCGGGTCCAGAGGTCAAGGGCGGACACGGCGCCGCCGAGGGCCAAGGAGGTCAGGGGGGCGTCCGGGGCGCGAAGCAGCTCGACGAGCAGGGCGCGGTCGCTCTCCGACGGCAGGCGCCCGGCGAGCAGGTTGTGCGTCGGCATGAGCACCACGACCGTCGCGCCGGGGCTCGGCGGGTGGTGGCGGAGCAGCGCGGCGACGTGGGGCCCCAAGGCGCCGTCGATGGCGGCCTGGGCGACGGCGTCGGTCTCCAGGCGCTCGGCGAGGCGGGCGGGGTCCACGACGCTCTGGGCGACGGAGTTCCCGACGATGATCCACGGCGCCCCGGAGCGGACCTGCTCGACGGCCTGCGCCGCCCGCGGGTTGCCCACCTGGTCGGCCAGGGCCCGCACCCCGACCGCCATGAGCCCCACCACGGCGGCGGCGCAGGCGAGGCCCAAGGCGAGGGCCCGCGGCTGGGGCCGCGCCCAGGGGTCGAGCGGCTCAGAAGCGGAAGTAGAGGAAGTCACTCTGTGTGCTCCGCGCCATCAGGAGGATGAGGGAGGCGGCGAGGGCCCACCAGGCCAGCTCGACGCTGGGCCGCCAAGGGGAGGACCGCAGGGCGCTCACCCGGGCCTCGACGGCGCCGCCGAGGGCCAGCACCCCGCCGCCGACCGAGACCACGCCGACGAGGGCGTAGACCGTCGGCCAGGCCCGGCTCCAGCCCGCCCACGGCGCGGTCTGCAGCACATGGCGCAGGGTGTCCCCGTCCTGCATCCGGAAGAGCAGCCAGCCGAACACCGTACAGACGAACATCACGCCGATCTTGAGCGGCCTGGGCGCGGAGACCGGGGAGCGGCGGCTCACGGCGCGCCAGAGGGTGAGCAGGCTCGCGTGGTAGGCGCCCCAGAGCACAAACTTCCAGGCCGCGCCGTGCCAGAGCCCGGAGATCAGGAGCGAGCCGAAGGTGGCGAGGGTGCGCCGGGCGGCGCTGGGCGGCGGGCCGTCATCGTCGGCGCTCCGGCCGCAGAGCGGCAGGTAGACGTACTCATGAATCCAGGACGAGAACGAGACGTGCCAGCGCCGCCAGAAGTCCGACGGGCTCTCGGCGAGGTAAGGCCGGTCAAAGTTGTGGGTGAGGTTCACGCCGAGCATCCGGGCGGTGCCCCGGGCGATGTCGGTGTAGCCGGAGAAGTCGGCCAGAATCTGCACGGCGAAGGCGGCGCTGGCCATGAAGAGCACCGTCGGCGGCGGCTCATTCAGCACAAAACAGCGATCGACGTAGAGCGCGACCTGGTCGGCGACGACGATCTTCTTCACCGCGCCCCACAAGGCCAAAGAGAGCCCCGAGGCGAGCTGGCCCGCCGCGGCCTGTCGTGGGCGCTCAAGCTGGGGGAGGAGGTCGCGGGCGCGCTCAACGGGCCCGGCGACGAGCTGCGGGAAGAAGCTCACGAACAGCGCCACGTCGAGGAAGGAGCGGCGCGGCGTGAGCTTGCCGCGGTAGACGTCGAGGGTGTAGCTCAAGGTCTGGAAGGTGTAGAAGCTGATGCCGACGGGCAGGGCGATCTCTAAGGTCGGCCAGTGCACCTTGAAGCCGAGGGCCGTGAGCGCCTCGCCGACGCTCGTGACGAAGAAGCCGAGGTACTTAAAGACGCCGAGCAGGCCGAGGTTGCCGACGAGGCTCAAGGCCAAGAGCCGCCCGCGGCGCTCAGGCCAGCGCGCCATGCCGACGGTGACCCCGTAGTCAAGGGCCGTGGAGAACAAGAGGAGCCCCAACATCCAGGGCTCGACCCAGCCATAAAACACCGCGCTCGCCACGAGCAGCACGACGTTCTGGGCGACCCGCCGCCGCTCCCCCACGAGCGGCATCCCCCAGGTGATCGCCAGCACCAAGGCGAAGAAGACCAGGAACTCCTGCTGAACGAAGGTCACGGTGCCTCATGCGCCGGTGGCTCAGCGGGGAGTGTACACCGCGGGGGCGGTGGGAGCGGGCTCAGCCGCCGAGCGCCTCCAAGAGCGCGTCGGTGGGGATCACACCGCCGACGCTGAGCACACGCCCCTCCCGGGAGAGGAGCACGTTCGTCGGGCGCGTCTCGGTGTCGGGGTCGTAGGTGCGATCGGTCACTTTGGAGGGATCGGCGAGGGTAGGGAAGGTGAAGCCGTAGAAGGTCGCCCACTCGTTGAGGTCCGCGGCGCTGGGCGGCGCGCCGTCGAGGTTCTCGGAGTAGGCCGCGAACAAGGAGAAGCCCGCCTCGACGTGCTCCTGGTAGAGCGCCTCCAGCTCTTCAGCCTCGGCCTGGCACTTGCCGCACCAGAAGGTGCCGAAGACGAGCAGGGTGACGTCGCCGCAGGCCGCGCTGAGCGCCTGGGGCGCGTCGTGCTGGTCGAGGAGGTTGAACTCCGGGGCGAGGTCCCCCACCTCCCCGCCGCCGGGCTGGTCGGGGTCGCAGGCCGCCGGGCGCGCCTCCAGGGCCGCGGAGTCCTGGACGCCGCTCCGGCTGGCGCAGGCGCCGAGGAGCAGGGCGAGGGGCAGCGCGGTCTTGGGGAGGTGGGACATGGCGGGCTCCGTCTTGTGGCGCAGGATGCTTTAGCCCGGTCAGCGCTTCAGATCCTGGCGATCCCGCCTGCGTCGGGCGTGTAGACTCAGGGCGAAGTGGGAGCCGCGCCCCGATGAAGGACCTCCAGGCCGCCGCCGCTGAGATCGTCACCGCCCTGGAGCTGCCCCCGGCCGCCGCGGGGCTGCTCGTCGCGCTGGGTCGCCTCGACCTCGACCCCGAGTTCGCCCAAGAGCTCGCCCAGCGTGACGAGCACGGCCGCGCCGGGGTGATGTCGTGGCGGATCGTGCAGGAGTCGTCCTTCGCCGCCGGTGGCGCGGCGGCCCCGGCCACCTCCGCGCTGCGGCGCTGGGGCCTCGTGCGCCTCGTCGGGGAGCAGCCCGGCGACGTCGAGGTGCCGGGGGCCTCCCCCCTTCGGCTCACGTTCTGGGGGCGCGTGGCCTTGGGGCTCAGCCCGGACGAGCGCCCGCGCCCCGCGCGGCCTGGGGCGTCGAGCGCCTGGCTCGTGCTCCACGGGGCGTCTCGGGAGCGCCTGCGGCGGGAGGCCCAGGAGGCCCTCGGCGGCGCGGCGAGCCTCGTCCGGGCGCCGACGGAGCCCGAGCGCCTGTCTTGGCTCTGCGGGGAGGTCGCCGCGGCCTGCCTCTCCGGCGGGGTGATCGTCGATTGCACCGGCCTCAGC
>JAKLKD010000139.1 GCA_023150845.1 Myxococcota bacterium
GAGGGGGTTGAGCCCGGCGCGGCTGTCCACGACGAAGAGCACGACGTCGGCCTCGTGCACGGCGGCCAAGGCTTGGGCGCGCACGTTGCGGAAGAGCTGATCCTCGGGGTGAGGCTCAAACCCGCCCGTGTCGACGATCATCACGGAGTAGCCGTACCGATCGGTGATGTCGTAGTGCCGGTCGCGGGTGACGCCAGGCGTGTTGTGCACGATGGCGCTGCGGTGGCCGATGAGTCGGTTGAAGAGGGTTGACTTGCCGACGTTCGGGCGACCGACGATGGCGATGACCGGGAGGCTCTGGGGCATAAAACACTCGTCCCACGGGGGCTCGTCGTGGGGTGGCTGGCCGCCGAAAGAATGGCGACGAGGGGCGGCCGGGCCGAGGCGCGGACAGGGAGCCGCTTGCCTAACCCGATCCGAGCCCAGCGCACACGGGGGCGCCCGCTCGGCGCGGGGTCAGGAGGCGTCGGGCAAGCCCAGGTCGCGGAGCTGGCGCGGCTTGCGTGTCCAGTCGGGCTGAACGGTGACGTGGAGCTCCAGGTGGGTCCGGGCGTCGAGGAGCTTGTTGATCTCTTGCCGGGCCTCGGTGCCGATCTTCTTGATCATCGCGCCGCCTTTGCCGAGCACGATGGCGCGCTGGCTGGTGCGCTCGACGAGGATGCGGGCGAAGATCTGCACCTTGCCCGCGGTCTCGCGCTCGGTCTCGTCAAACCGCTCGATCTCGACGGCGACGGAGTACGGCAGCTCACGCTGAAGGTGGTGGAAGAGGCGCTCGCGGATGAGCTCGGCGACGATCACACGCTCGGGCTGGTCGGTGACGAGCTCGGGGTCGTAGCCCTGGGGGCCCTCGGGCAAGGCCCGGCGAATCTCGGCGAGCAGCGTGTCCACCCCCAAGCCCGAGCGCGCGGAGAACGGCACGATCGCGAAGAACTCATGCTTGGCCCGCCAGGCCTCGATGACCGGCAGCGCCCACGCGGGGTGGATGGCGTCGGCCTTGTTGAGCCCCAAGATGACGGGCTTGCCCTCCTGGAGGACACGGTTGAGCAGCACCTCCTCGCCGACGGAGAGCACCGGGCGATCGGCCTGGGCCTGGTGAGCGGCGGGCTCCAGGTCGACGAGCAGCACGACGACGTCCACCTCCGCCAGGGCGCCTTCAGCGGCGCGCACCATGGAGCGGTTCATCGGGCTCCAGGCCTCATGGTGGCCCGGCGTGTCCAAGAGCACGATCTGCTCGTTCGGCCCGGTGTAGATGCCGACCACGCGGGTGCGGGTGGTCTGCGCCTTGGGGCTCGTGATGCTCACCTTCTGGCCGAGCACACGGTTGAGCAGCGTGGACTTGCCCACGTTGGGTCGGCCGACGAGGGCCGCCGTGCCGAATCGATGGGGGGTGGTCACGCTTGGGGCTCCTGGCTGGGGAAGAGGTCTAACTCGGAGAGGGCGTCAAGCGCCGCGGACGCCTCCGCCGCGTCGCGGGCGAGGCGCTCGTCGATCTGGGTCAAGGCGGCGACGGCGGCCTCCCGCTCGGCGAGCTTCTTGGACGGGCCGGAGCCCTGGGCGACGATCGCCACCTCATAAGACGGCGCGGTGACGCTGACCTGCACGGTGTAGACCCGGGCGTGGGGCATGCCCTCCTCGCCGACGGGGGTGTACCGCGGCATGACCTTCCAGCGCGCCATGCTGCGCTCTTGCAGGGTGCTCTTGGGATCGCGGCCCAAAGACACGGCGCCGGGGGTGCGGAGCCGCGCGCCTAAGGTGGCGTCGATGAGCGGGCGCAGAGGCGAGAGCGCGCCGCCGGAGTCGAGGTAGATCGCGCCCAAGAGCGCCTCGAAGGCGTCCGCGAGGATCTTCTCCTTGTCGCGGCCCCCCATGAGCTCCTCACCGTTGCCCAGGCGCATCAGCGGGCCGAGGCCGAGGGTGCGGGCGGCCTCGGCGAGGGTCTCGGCGCGCACGAGCTCGCTTCGCACCCGGGTGAGCGTGCCTTCGGGGGCGTCGCCGAGCTCGGTGTAGATGAGGTGGGTCACGAGGAGCTGCAGGACGGAGTCCCCGAGGAACTCCAGGCGCTCGTTGTGCGCCGGGGAGCGGCCCTCGGCAGCGTGGCTCTTGTGCGTGAGCGCCTGCTCCAAGAGCGTCGGCTCATGAAAGACGTAGCGCACACGAACCTGGAGATCGGCGAGCGTCATGCGGCCTCTGGGGCGAGGGCGGGGGCGTCGGTGAGGGCCCGCCGGATGGTGCCGCCGCCCAAGACCTGCTCCCCGCGGTAGATCACGACGGCCTGGCCCGGGGCCACGGCCCAGGCGGGCTGCTCAAACCGCACGGCGGGGCTCTCACCGCCCTCGACGGTGCAGGGGACCAAGGCGCCGCGATGGCGGATACGCGCGGTGACCCGCTCGCCGGGGCTGGGCCGGTCATGCCACACCCAGCCCACGGCGACGAGGCCGTGGTGCCAGAGGTCCCCTTCCCCGCCGACGACGACGCGGCGGGTGCTGGGGTCGATGTGGGTGACGTAGGCGCGCTGGCCGATGGAGAGGCCGAGGCCCCGGCGCTGGCCGACGGTGAAGCGCCAGTAGCCGTCGTGGGTGCCCAAGACCCGGCCCTGGGCGTCCACAAGCTCGCCGCTGCCGTCCTCGTCGGGGCGCTCACGCTGGATGAACCCGGCGTGGTCCTGATCGGGGATGAAGCAGATCTCCTGAGACTCGGGCTTCTCCGCGGTGAGTAAGCCCAGGCGCCGGGCGTGCTCACGCACCTCGTCCTTCTTGAGGCCGCCGAGGGGGAACATCACCCGGGCCAGGGCCTTCGGGGTGATGGGGTAGAGGAAGTAGGTCTGGTCCTTCTGCTCATCGACGGCGCGGGAGAGCGCCCGGCCCGCCTCGTCCACCCGGGCGTAGTGGCCCGTGGCGAGGTGGCTCGCGCCCAAGGCGACGGCGCGCTGCAAGAGCACGCGGAACTTGAGCACGCCGTTGCAAGAAACGCAGGGGTTAGGCGTGGCCCCGGCGAGGTAGGTGTCGGTGAACTGCTCCATGACGGACTGGCGGAAGGCCTCGCGTAAGTCCATGACATGGAAGGGGATCCCGAGGCGCTCGGCGACACGGCGGGCGTCGAGGGCGTCGTCGAGGCCGCAGCAGCGCCCGGCGGCGTCGGTCTCGGCGTCGTGGAGCTTCATGTGAACGCCGATCACCTCATGACCGGCCTCAACGAGCAGGCCCGCGACCACCGAAGAGTCCACCCCTCCGCTCATCGCGACGACGACTCGGCTCATTCGAACAGCTCCTCGGCGCCGCGCAGGCCCTCCACGACCAAAGCGAGGGCGGAGAGCGCGGCGTCTACATCCTGCTCCGACGTATTCCAGCCCACGGAGAGGCGCACCCCCTCCGTCGCCGGGAGGCCCATGGCCTCGAGCACATGGCTCGGCCGGGCGGCCCCGGAGGAGCAGGCCGCGCCGACGGACGCGCAGACGCCATGGGCGTCGAGGCCGAGCACGACGAGGGCGCCTTCGAGCCCCGGGAAGCGCAGGTGGGTGGTGTTCGGCAGGCGCGGGGCGTGCTCGGCGGTGATCACCGCGCCCAGCGCCTTGGCCCCCACCTCCAGACGCGCCTGGAGGGCGAGGAGCTGCGGCGGAGGCGGCGAGGCGGCGACCACCCCCAGCGACACGATCGCCGGGGGGTTGAGGGTGCCCGCGCGCCGACCACGCTCCTGGGAGCCGCCGAGCTGCTGCGGCGCGAGGGTGACGTCGGGCCGCACCACGAGGGCCCCCGCGCCCTTGAGGCCGCCGCTCTTGTGCGCCGTGAGCGTGAGCAGGTCCCAGGCCGTCGGCAGCGGGAGGCGGCCGATCCACTGCGCCGCGTCGAGGTGCAGCCTCGCCCCGTAGCGCCGGGTGAGCGTGTGCAGGGCCTCGACGGGCTGGAGCGCCCCCGTCTCGTTGTTGGCCGCGATGACCGACACCAGGGCCGTCGGCGCCTCGGCGAGCAGGGCCTCCAAGGCGTCGAGGCGCAGGCGCCCGGCGCTGTCCACCGGGCAGACCACGCCGCCCAGGGCCCGCACCGGCTCAAGGGCCGCGGGGTGGTCGGCGGCGCCGCAGATGACCCGCCCGCCGAGGCCACGCAGGGCGAGGTGGTTGGCCTCGGTGGCGCCGCTCGTGAAGATGACGTCCTTCGGGCGCGCCCCGGCGGCCGAGGCGACGGCCTCCCGGGCCTCCTCCACCGCCGCCGCCGGGCGCTGGCCCGCGCGGTGGGCCGAGCCAGGGTTGCCCCAGGCCTCGGTGATGAGGGGCAGCGCGGCGGCGAGGGTCTCCGGGCGCGGCGGGCTCGTGGCGTTGTGGTCGAGGTCGACGAGCCTCGGCTCCGCGGCGCGGCTCATGGGCGCACGGTGACGAGGGGCCTGAGCTTCTGGAGCGTCGTGGGCCCGATTCCGCGCACGTCGTCGAGCTCCTGGACCGACCGGAAGCCGCCCCGCTCACCCCGCAAGGCCACGATGCGCCCCGCGAGGGCCGGGCCGACGCCGGGCAAGGCCTCAAGCTCCACCGCCGTGGCCCGGTTGAGGTCAAGCGCTTTGCCCAGCGCCAAGGCGCCCGCGCTGACCGGCGCGACCTCCGTCGGCACGCCGTCTATGACGACGACGGCGTCTCCGTGCTCCAGGGGCGCGTCTGGGGTCTCCGGGCTCACCTCAAGCCCCGCCGCCGCCGCCGCGCTGTGCAGGCTCGGCGCGCTCAGCTCATAGAGCCCGGGCCTCGGCACGTCGCCGCTGACCTCCACCACCGCCGACGGCGGCGACAACCGCGGCGTGTGCGCCTCCGCCGCCACGGCCGCGCCGACACACATCACGAGCCCGAGCACCCCAGGCCGCCCCCAAGACCGACCGCGCGTCCACTGTCTCATTCCCCTGCCCTCCAGCGCGAAGCCGCCGCCGCCGCCCAGCGCGCCCCGCGGGGGCCCCGTGGGGTGAGCGTGACGCTCCGTTCGTCTCCGAGGCCATCCAGGGCCACGGCGAGGTGATCCTGGGGCAAAGCCTCCGGGAACCGCCCCGCCCACTCCACGGCGACGACCCCGCCGCCCTGGAGCTGCTCCTCAAAACCCAGCTCCTCAAGCTCGCTGGGATCCCCGACGCGGTAGAGGTCGGCGTGCACGAGGGGCAGGCGCCCACCGTCATGCACCATCACCATCGCGAAGGTCGGGCTGAGCACCCGCCCGGGCACGCCGAGGCCCGCCGCGAGGCCCTGGGTGAGGCTCGTCTTCCCCGCGCCCAGGGGGCCGTCGAGGGCCAAGACGTCGCCCTCCTCCGCCGTCTCGCCGAGGAGCGCGCCGAGGCGCCGGGTGTCCTCCAGCCCCACCAAGGTAAGTTGAACAGTGTTTAACACGCCCCCTCCTTGAGCGTCTGCAGCGCCTTCGGGAGCGCCAAGGCCAGCTCACTCGCCGTGAACGGCCCGGCGCCGAGGAGGTCGGCGGCGAGGCCGTGCGCATAGGCGCCGACACACAAGGCGTCCTCAGCGCCGAGGCCCTGGGCGAGCAGCCCGCCGACGAGGCCGGTGAGCACGTCTCCGGAGCCCGCGACGGCGAGGCCCGGGTGCCCCGTGGGGTTGAGGGACGGCGGCGCCCCCGAGATGAGCGTGTGGCGCCCCTTAAGCAAGGCCGGGGCCAAGGCGGCCAAGGCCTGGACCGCGCCGAGGCGGTCGGCCTGCACCTCGGCGCTTGACCGGCCCAAGAGCCGCCCGGCCTCGCCGGGGTGCGGCGTGATGGCCCGGGGGTGCGGGCTCGGCGCCGGGGCGCGGGCCAAGGCGGTGAGCCCGTCCGCGTCGAAGACCGCGGGGATCGTGAGGCCCGCCCACAGCGTGTTGAGCCCCTCGGCGGCGGCGTCATGCACCCCGACGCCGGGGCCCACCGCCGCGGCGCTGAAGCTCTGCAGAGCGCTCGGCGTCGGCGGATCGAGGCGCAGCATCACCTCGGGCGGCAAGGCGCCGAGCCGAGGCAGAGCCTCCGGGGCGGCGAACAAGGTGACGAGGCCGCAGCCGGAGCGGATCGCCGCCGCGCAGACCAAGACCGCCGCCCCGGCCCGCTCGACGCTCCCGGCGACGACGGCGAGGTGCCCGTGGCTCACCTTGTGGGAGGCCGCCGCCCGGGCGGGCAGGCGCCGCGCGACGTCCGCCCGGTTGAGCCGGGTCAGGGGCCAGGCCGGGGCGTCGGGCCCAGCGACGAGGCCGATGTCGGCGACGATCACCTCCCCGGCGTAGTCGGCGCCGGGCTCCAAGACGAGGCCGAGCTTCTCCCAGCCGAAGGTCACGGTGATCGCCGCCCGGGCGGCGACGCCCCAGACCCGGCCGGTGTCGCCGCAGAGCCCTGAAGGCAGGTCCACGGCGAGCACGGGGCAACCCGCGGCGTTCATCGCCTCGACGCGGGCCCGGGCGACCCCCTCCAGGGGGCGATCGACGCCGCTGCCGAGCAAGGCGTCGACGACGAGGCCCGGCGGGCGCGCCCAAGGCGGGGCCTCAGACTCGACGACCGGCACCCCGACGGCCTCGGCGGCGAGGCGCATCACGCCGCCATCAGGGCTGTGCGCGCCGCCCATGGCCCAGACCGAGACCGGGACGCCGAGCGCCCGCAAGGTGCGCGCGATGACGTAGCCGTCCCCGCCGTTGTTCCCGCGCCCGCAGACGACCCACACGCCCTGGCCGAGCCGCGCGCCAAACCTCGCCCGGGCGACGTCCACCACCGCCCGGCCCGCCGTCTCCATCAGCGCCACCGAGGGCACGCCGAGGGTCTGGATGGTATAGGCGTCAAACGCCCGCACCTGGCTCGCCGAGGCGATGGGCGCGCGCACGGCTCAGGCCTGGATGATGCGCAGGAGGTCGCGCACCGCGGCGTCGAGGCCGACAAAGACCGCCCGGCTGATGATGCTGTGGCCGATGTTGTACTCGACGATGTCGGGCACGGCCTTCACCAAGGCGCCGAGGTTGAGGTGCGTGAGGCCGTGGCCCGCGGCGACCTCGACGCCGAGCCCCTTGGCCTGGGCGCAGGCGAAAGAGAGGCGCTCCAGGTCGTCCTCGTGGCCCTCGGCGTAGCGCGCGGTGTTGAGCTCGATCATGTCGACGCCGAGGCCGCCGATGAAGGCGGGATCCACAACCGCGGCGACCTGGGCCGGGTCGGGGTCGATGAACAAGGAGACCCGCACCCCTTTGGCGCTCAGACGCCGCGCCGCGGCCCGGACGGCCTCGGCGTTGGTGAGCAGGTTGAGGCCCCCTTCAGTGGTGACCTCGTCAGGGCGCTCGGGGACGAGGGTGACCCGATGGGGACGTAAGGTCTCCATCAGGCTGATCATCTCCTCGGTGGCGGCGTGCTCGACGTTGAGCTGGGTCGTCACCACCTCACGGAGCAGGCGGATGTCACGCTCGTTGACGTGGCGGCGATCGCCGCGGATGTGGCAGGTGATCTGCGCCGCGCCGGCCTGCTCGGCCAACATCGCGGCGAGGACCGGGTCGGGGTAAGCCGAGCGGCGCGCCTGGCGGAGGGTCGCGACGTGGTCGATGTTGACGCCAAGACGACGGATGCCCATACACGCTCCAGAGGTGAGCCGGGGCCTCGCCCCGACGGTCGCCCCCCATAACCTGACCTGCCCTGTGAAACCCGACCAGAAACTGACCGGCGATCAGCTTGACAGCGCGGCCTCAGCGGCGCTCGCGAGGCGCCGCGCCCAAGACTCGGCGAGGCCGAGCTCCGGCGCCTCCACCATCACCCGCAGCTTGGGCTCCGTGCCCGAATAACGGAGCAGCACGCGGCTCACCCCGGCCGCCCGGGCCTCGGCCTCGACGGCGGCGAGGGCCGGCATCGTGTCCAGGGGCGCCTTTCGGGCGACGGGCACGGCGAGGAGCGCCTGGGGATCCGGCCGGAAGCCCCGGAGGCGCTCCTTGAGATCGACGCCGTCGGCCAAGGCGAAGAGCGCGGTGAGCAGGCCGTCCCCGGTGGGGAAGCCCTCGGCGAGCAGGACGTGGCCCGAGGGCTCGCCGCCGACCCGCCAGCCCCGGCGGCTGAGCTCCTCGGCGACGTAGCGGTCCCCTACGGCGGCGCGGGCGAAGCCGAGGCCCCGCCCCAAGAGCGCGCGCTCCAAGGCGGCGTTGCTCATCACCGTGCCGACGACCCCGGGCGCCCGAGCCAAGAGCAACAACAAGGCGTCCCCATCGACGAGCTGCCCGTCGGCGTCGATGAGCTGGCAGCGGTCGCCGTCGCCGTCCAGGGCGATGCCGACGGCGGAGCCCGTGGCGCGGACGACCTCGGCGAGGGCCTCGGGGTGAACCGCGCCGACGCCCTCGTTGATGTTTTTTCCGTCCGGCGCGTCGCCGATGACGGTCAGCTCGACGCCCAGCGCCCGGAGGATCGACGGCGCCGTGCGCGCCGCCGCGCCGTTCGCCGCGTCGAGGGCGATCTTGACCCCGCGGAGCCGCCAGGGCGCCGGGGCGCGCTCGATGACGAGGCGCTCGTACGCCCGCTCGCCATCACAGGGGGCGCGGCGCAGCGGCGGCGCGTTGAGGGGCCGCGGGGCGGACATCTCCCGCTCCAAGGCGGCCTCATCGGCGTCGCTGAGCTTCACGCCGCCGGGGCCGAGCACCTTGAGGCCGTTGTCGTGCCAAGGGTTGTGGGAGGCGGTGATCACGACGGCCGCCGCGCCCCAGCCCTCGGCGACGAGGGCCGAGGCCGCCGGGGTGGGCAAGACGCCGAGGTCCAGCACCTCGCCGCCCGCGCCGCGGGCGACGGCCTTCGCCAAGGCGGGGCCGCTCTCGCGGGTGTCCCGGGCGAGCAGCAGCGGCGCGTCGCCGATTCGGGCGCGGAGGGCGCGACCGAGCTCCGTCGCGGTGTTGAGGTCCATCGGGGGCTCGGGGAAGCGCCCACGAATGCCGTCGGTTCCAAACAGCGCCATAATCACCTCATCCGGGGGGCTCGTCGTTCACCACCCGCAGCTTCGACGGGGACAGCTTCTTCACGGTGACCTCGTCCGGGGACGGGTGCAGCACCTCCAAGCGCGGGCCCGACTCGCCGCCGAGGCCCAAGAGCAGGCTCTCCGCCTCGACGCCGTCGGGGACGTGCACGAGCACGGTCACCTCCTCCTCACCGATGGCGGTGAGCGCCTGCATCGGCCCGGTGAGGGTGATCTCGACGTTGTCGAGCTCGCTCCGCCAGCCGCGGTCGCGGACGATGACCGGCACGTCGGTAAAGGTGCGGGCGCTGGTCACCGGCTCGATCTCGACGGTGGCGGTGACGGGCTGGCTGCGGCTCAGGCTCACCGTGCGGGGGCTCAGGCGGAGCACGACCGGGGCCCGGGTCGTGGAGCGCAGGTCGCTCACGCTGATGGGCTCGGTGAACACCGCCTCGATGTTCTCGACGATGGAGCGTGGGCCCTGGATCTCGACCTCGGGGGGCTCGACGGTGATCTGGCGCACCCGGTAGCCCTCAGGGGGCTCGCCGCGCTGCTCCACACGCACACTCACCGTGCGGCTGTGCCGGGTCTCCACCTCGACCTGCAAGGAGTTCGGCGCGAGGCCGAGCACGTTCACAGATGGCGGTAAGCCCTGAATCTCGCTGGGTAAAAAGTCGATGGTGTGCACGCCCAGGGGGTACTCGCTCAGATCGACGTGCAGCTTGGGCTGCACCCGGCGCAGCTCGCGGACGAGGGCCTGGGGGCCGGAGATGTTCGCCCGGAGGCGCTGGTTGGGCTCCTGGGTGAGCGCCTTGTCGTCGGGGATCTTGTAGTCCACGCCGATCCAGGCGGTCTCCTCGACGACGAGCTCCCCTTGCACCCAGGCCCAGAGGCCCAAGGCCAACATGAACGAGACGAGCTTCGTGGCGAGGTTCTCGACGAAGACGCCGCGCAGGGTGCGCAGGGCCTTGGCCCAGCCGGAGGCGCCCTCAAGACGGCGTGCCATCGCTCAGCGCCCTCCCGCGGCGAAGCCGACCCGGGCGGCGCTCGACGTCGGCGAGAAGATCTCCTGGAGGCGCTGGCGCAGCTCGTTCGTGTCGGCGACGGGGGTGAGCGCCCCGGCCATCACCAGGGACACCGCGCCGCGCTCCTCGGAGACGACGAGCACCACGGCGTCGGTCTCTTCGCTGAGGCCCAAGGCCGCGCGGTGGCGGGTGCCGAAGTAACGCGCGATGTCCTTGCTGAGCGTGAGCGGCAAGAAGACCTTCGCCGCCAACAACCTGCCTTTTCGGATGAGAACCGCGCCGTCATGTAAGGGGGAGGTCGGGTGGAAGATGCTGGCGAGCAGCTCTTGGCTGACCTCGGCGTCGATGGGGTGGCCGGACTCGGCGACGTCGCTGAGGCTCGCGCCGCGCTCGATGACGATGAGCGCCCCGATGCGCCGGGAGGCCAAGGCGAAGGCGGCCTGCACGATCTCTTCGTGGGCGAAGCTGTCGGGATCTGAAGAGAAACCGGAGAAGAGGCGGCCTCCGGTGGAGGCGAGGCCCCGGCGGATGTCCTCTTGGAAGAGGATGAGCACGGCGAGCACGATGTAGACGAAGAACTTGTCGAGCGCCCAGCGCAGGGTCAGGAGCTCAAACCGGAGGCTCAGCAGGTAGAGCCCACCCAAGGCGACGAGGCCGACGAGGCTCTGAAACGCCCGCGTCCCCCGCACCAGGAGGAGCGCCTGGTAGAGCAAGAACCACATGAGCCCGACGTCGAGCACGTCTCGGGGCTCCCAGTTGGCGAGCAGCAGCCGCGCGGCCTCTAAGCTCACGCCGCCCCCACACGCGGCGGCCGTGCCGCCAAGAAGACGGTCAAGGCGTCGCGGGTCGCGGCGACGTCGTGAACCCGCACCGCGCTCGCCCCACCCGCCACGGCGGCCAAGGCGGCGCCGACGCTGCCGAAGCGCCGGGCCGCGGGCTCGCTCCGGCCGGTCAGCTCACCGATGAACCGTTTCCGAGAGGCGCCGACGTAGAGCGGGAAGCCGAGGTCCAGAAGCTCGGGCAGGCGGCGCAGGAGCGTGAGGTTGCCCTCAGTGTCTTTGCCGAAGCCGAGGCCTGGATCGAGCCAGATCTCCTTCACGCCCGCGGCGAGCGCCCGGGCGAGGCCACGCTCCAGACCCGCGCGTACCTCGTCCACGACGTCGTCGTAACGGGTGTCCCTCTGCATGGTCTGGGGGTCACCGCGCATGTGCATGATGACGACCCCCGCGCCAAACTCCGCGGCGGCCTCCGCCATGCCCGCGGCGCGTAACCCGCCGACGTCGTTCACGAGCCGCGCCCCGGCGGCGAGGGCGGCCCGGGCCACGCCGAGCTTCTGGGTGTCGATGGACACCGGCGCCCGGGCGGCGACGAGGCCCTCGATCACGGGCAGCACCCGGCGGAGCTCCTCCTCTTCAGGGACAGGAGCGGCGCCCGGGCGGGTGGACTCCCCGCCGACGTCTACCCAGTCCGCCCCCTCCGCCCAGAGCGTGAGCCCCCGCGCGATCGCCGCGGCGGCGGACGCATCGCGCCCGCCGTCGGAGAAGGAGTCAGGGGTGACGTTGAGCACCCCGGCGATTCGGACGTTCACTCGGGGGATTCTCCAGGCGGGCGCTCAGGCCACCGCGCCGATGCTCTCCGGGAGGACGGGGTTGAGCCCGTGCACAACACGCAGGAACTCTTCGGAGTCTACCGTCTCTTTCTCCAACAAGAGCTGGGCGATCTTGTGGAGGATGTGCACGTTGGCGAGCAGGATCTCCTTGGCCCAGCGCTGGCCGGTCTCGACCAAGGAGCGGACCTCGTCGTCGATGGCGACGGAGGTGCTCTCCGAGAAGTGCGCGCGGCGGCCGAAGTCGCGGCCCAAGAAGACCTCGTCGTTGTCGTCCTCCCAAGAGACGGGGCCGAGGCGCTCGGACATGCCGTAGCGGCAGACCATGTCCCGGGCCATCTTGCTGGCCTGCTTGAGATCGTTCGACGCGCCCGTGGAGAGCTCGTTGAAGATGATCTCCTCGGCCACACGCCCGCCCATCGCCGAGGCGATGCGGGAGCGGAAGTCCTCGCGGGTGAGGCCGCTGCGCTCTTCAGGCAGGTACCAGGTGACGCCCATCGCCCGGCCACGGGGGATGATGGTGACCTTGTGGACCGCGTCGGCCTTGGGCAAGAGCTGGGCGACGATGGCGTGGCCCGCCTCGTGGTAGGCCGTGCGTTTGCGGTCCTCCTCGTTGATGACGCGAGAGCGGCGCGCCGGGCCCAAGAAGACCTTGTCCCGGGCGGCCTCAAAGTCGTCCATCTCCACCTTCTTCTTGTTGAAGCGGGCGGCGAGGAGAGCGGCCTCGTTGACCAGGTTCTCGAGGTCAGCGCCGGAGAATCCGGGGGTGTTCTTGGCGACGAGGTCGAGGTTCACGTCGTCGGCGAGGGGCGTGCGGCGGGAGTGCACCTTGAGGATGCCCAGGCGCCCGACCATGTCCGGGGCGTCCACGACGACGCGGCGGTCGAAGCGGCCGGGGCGCAGCAGGGCGGGGTCGAGCACGTCGGGGCGGTTGGTGGCCGCCATCATGATCACGCCCTCGTTGGACTCGAAGCCGTCCATCTCGACGAGGAGCTGGTTGAGGGTCTGCTCACGCTCGTCGTGACCGCCGCCCATGCCGGCGCCGCGGTGGCGGCCGACGGCGTCGATCTCGTCGATGAAGATGATGCAGGGGGCGTTCTTTTTGCCCTGCTCAAAGAGGTCGCGGACGCGGCTGGCGCCGACGCCGACGAACATCTCGACGAAGTCCGAGCCGGAGATGGAGAAGAAGGGCACGCCGGCCTCTCCCGCGACGGCGCGGGCGAGGAGCGTCTTGCCCGTTCCCGGGGGGCCCATGAGCAGCACACCCTTGGGGATGCGCCCGCCGAGGCGAGTGAACTTGCGGGGATCCTTGAGGAACTGGATGATCTCCTCAAGCTCCTCCTTGGCCTCCTGCACGCCGCTGACGTCCTCGAAGGTGACCCGGCGGCCGCTCTCGTTGAGGAGCTTGGCCTTGGACTTGCCGAAGTTCATGGCTTTGCCGCCGCCCGCCTGGAGCTGCCTCATCATGAACACGAAGAGGCCGATGAGGATCACGATGGGCAAGGCGTTCGTGAGCAGGGTGACCCAGGCGCCGTTGCCCTGGACCTCCTCAAAGTCGGGGACGATCTTGTGCTCGGCGAGGCTTCGCAGCAAGAAGTCCTGCTCGGCGGGACCGACGGCCTTGAAGGTGGAGCCGTCGCTCAGCTCGCCGCGGATCTCCTCGCCTTGGATCACGACCTTCTTCACCTCACCCTGCTCGACGCGCTGGATGAACGACGAGAAGGTCATGTCCACGTTTCGTTGTTGGGGGTTCTTCTGAACCGCCACGACGAAGGCCATGAGGACGACGAGGGCCAAGAAGGCCCAGAAGAGGATGGTGCGTCCGTGCTTGTTCATATCAGGAGGTCATCCCGAGCTTCCGCTCTCAGTCAGCAATGGTGGACTATATCGTAGCCTCGAAAGGACCACCACCGGGCACCGAAGGCCCGGCGGGGCGCTCACATCGCACCCGCACCCCGAGGGATGTCGTCGAGGGGGTCAGCCCTGGAACCCAGCGCTGACCGGCTCGTTCGATGACCGGGTGGTAACGGCGAAAGATCCGGCTCACCCCCGCCGCGCGGAGGCGCTCGGCGAGGTCTTGGCCGCCGAGCTGCTCCCCGGGCTCCGGCGATCGCGCCAGAACCGGGGCCTCGGCCTCGACTCGCCACAACCCCCAGGTAAACACCGCGCCCTCGACGGGCGAGGGGGCCGGGGGCAAGCAGCGTAAGGTGTCGTCGTCCATCACCAAGGAGTAGCCGCCGG
The DNA here is from genome assembly GCA_023150845.1 of Myxococcota bacterium. GTDB lineage: Bacteria > Myxococcota_A > UBA796 > UBA796 > CAJQPC01 > JADKFE01. The sequence goes on from JAKLKD010000139.1 coordinate 13,768, forward strand.
GCAGGATCAGGGCGGCGCCGGGGTGATCGAGGCCCAAGGCGGCGTCGAGGTGGCGGGCGCCGAGCTCATCGGCCCCCTCCCCTCGCGCAGACTCCGTGAGGCGAAGCAGGGCGCGGCGCTGAATCGGCGCCGGGGCGGCGGCGAGGCGCTCGCGGGAGAGGCCGCCGTCGTCGGTGAAGAGGGGGTCGGCCAGGGCGCTCAGGAGGGCGTCGTCTTCGGCCAAGCAGGCGGCGCTGCGCGCCAGCCCAACGGCGGCGCCAGCGCGGATCAGCTCCAAGGCGGGCAAGACCTGGTGGCGGAGCGCGCCGCGGGACCGGGTGCGGTTGGACGGGTCCTCGATCCAGGGGAGCCCAGCGGCCTCGGCGAAGGCCACGAGCTCCGCGCGCCGGGCGAAGAGCAGCGGGCGCACGAAGCGGCCCCGGCGGGGGCGCATCGCGGCGAGGCCACGGGCCCCGGCGCCCCGGGCGAGGCGGTCGAGCACGGTCTCGGCCTGATCATCGAGCTGGTGGCCCAAGGCGATGTCCCCGGCGGGCAGGGCGTCAAGGGCGGCGTAACGTGCGGCCCGGGCCCGGGCGGAGAGGCCCGCGGGGTCGGGGTCGAGGCGCAGGCGGATGAGCTCAAACGGGAGGCCGAGCCGCTCAGCGAGGGCCCCGACGACCTTGGCCTCGTCGTCCGCCGCCGCGCGCAGCCCGTGGTGCACATAGACCACCGTCGGCCTGAGCCCGAGCAGGCGGAGCCCCGCCGCCAGGACCGTGGAGTCCACGCCGCCGGAGACAGCGACGTACAGGGGCTCACCGAGGGAGAGCGCCGCGCATGAGCCCGCGAGGCGTTCGAGGAGATCGGTCGGCACCTCAAGAGGCTGCGCACGCTGGCGTGAACGTCAACGGATCGTGCGCCAACCCGAGGCGGCGGACAGCGCCCGCAGCGCCGCCGGGTCGTCGTCGGGATGCGCCCGAACCCGGCGTACCACCCCGCAGAGCGCGCAGGTGTGGGTGAGCACGAGCTCCTCTCCGCGGCGCTCCAGCCCGGTCGGCCGGAGCGCGCCGCCGCAGCCCGCGGCCCGATCGCCAGGCACCTCCCCATCGACGTGAAGGCCGTGGAGGCAGGCCGGGCAGTGGTCCCGCACCCGGGCGCCGCCGGGGGGCACATGGGCGCCACAAGCGGCGCAGGCGAAGGCCTCGTCGCGGTGGGTGGGGTTGCCCGGGCGCCGGGCCTCGTCTTCGCGGCCCAAGGCCCAGCGCAAGAGCCTCTTGCTGGAGAGCTCCCCCTCGTCGCCCTCGGCTTCGGGCTCCGCCGCGCCAGCCCGGTCGAGGAGGGCCTCCCGCAGCGCGCGGCGCTCCGCCTCCGGGAGGAGATCGAGGCGCGACGCGGCGCGTTTGAGCCCGGCGCGGCCCTCCCCGGCCTGCTTCAGAAGCTCTTCGACGCGCTCCTGCACGCTCGACACCCGAGACCTCGATCCGTTGGGTTAGCTTAGGCGGGGTAACCTTCGGAGGCCGCCTTGACGACGCTCCTGCTCCTCGCGCTCATGGGCCCACAGGCGATGGCGCCCGCCCCCGCCGACGCCCCCGCTGAGGCGGCCGCCGCCCCCGCTGAGGCGGCCGCCGCCCCCGCGGCGCCGACGGACGATCGCCTGGAGTTCCAGGCGATCTGGCTCATCGAGCTGCAGCGCCTCCCCGCGGCGTCCTTGGAGCCCTTCTTTGAGGATCCGCGGCCCTCGGTGCGCGCCCGGGCGACCCTCGCCCTCGCCCGCCTGAAGGACCCGAGCGCCCTGCCCCGCCTCGCCGCCCTGGCCGCGGACCCCGACGTGGCGGTGCGTGAGAAC
>JAKLKD010000001.1 GCA_023150845.1 Myxococcota bacterium
CCCGGCCCAAAGCCCCCGGCGAGGCTCAGGTGCGCCCCGGTCAAGGCAGGGGTGAGGGGATCCCCGAGCCCGTAGGCCCGGGCGGAGAGCCCCCAGCCGGGCCGCGCGCGGGCGTCCTCGACGATCAGCAGCCGGGCGCTCTCGACAGCGGGCCGTGGGGGCGCCGCCTCGCTCTGGGCGGCGGCGGCGGCGATGATCCAGAGGGCCAGCACGCTTCTTGCGGCTCCGAGGAGCGAGGACCGGGCCTCAGTCGGCCCGCTCCTCGATGTAGAACACGACGCGGCGGTTGAGGGCCTGGCCGGACGGGGTCTTGTTGTCGGCGATGGGGCGAGACTCGCCGTAACCGATGGAGTACAGCCGGGCCGCGGGCACGCCGCGCTTGATGAGGTAGTCGCGCACGGAGTCCGCGCGGGCCTGGCTGAGCTTCAGGTTGTAGACGTCCGAGCCTTTGTCGTCGGTGTGGCCCTCGATGCGGATGCGCAGGATCTCCGGGTGGGAGATGATGATCGCCGCCACCTCGTCGAGCAGGCCGTAGCTCTCGGGCTTGATGATCGCCTTGTCGTACTCGAAGAAGATCTGCTCGCGGATGTCGATGCGCTCCGCGGTGACCACGACCCGGGACGGGGTGAGGATCACGATGGCGTCGACCTGCTGGCCCGCGGTGACCGCGACGATCGTCTCGCCGGGCTGGAAGCCCTCGGCGCGCACGATGATGTTGTGCTCACCCTCGGGGAGATCCCGCTTGGCGAAGCCGCCGCTCGCGCCGTACTCGTAGCCCTGGTTGTCTACCGTCCAGGTCGCGGTGATCGGCGCCCCGGAGGGGTCCTGCACCCGCAGGACGAGGGTGCCGAGCTTCACCTCGGGCTCGAGGATCTCACGCACCTGGAGCAGGCCCTCGGCGGGCACCTCGATGGTGCGGGAGCTGGCGCGGTACCCCTCGGCGCTGGCCTGGAGCAGGTAGCTGCCGGGCTCGAGATCGACGTTGAAGGCGTTGACGGACTGCTCCGTCGTCGGGCCCGAGGCCGGGACCAAGGCGACCTTGAGCAGCCGCAGGGGCTTGCCGTCGCTGGAGAGGACCTCAACCGCCACCCGGGCGTTCGCCTCGGGGCAGCCGTCCTCATCCTTAAAGCCGTCGTTGTCCTCGGGGTCGATGGGGCAGGCGTCGACGGTGTCGACGAGGCCGTCCTTGTCGTTGTCGAGCTCAGGGCAGCCGTCGGCGTCCTCAAACTTGTCGAGGTCCTCGGGGTCGTCGGGGCAGGCGTCCACACGATCGGCGATGCCGTCTAGGTCGCGGTCGCCCCGGCCGCTGCTCATGTAGGACACGCCGCCGGTGAGGCGCCAGGCCGGGGAGCCGATGGCCTCGGTGAGCCCCGCGCCCATGGCGCCGTTGAGGCGAACGTTCTCGTTCACCTGGGTCCAGAAGCCCAAGAGCGCCTCGGAGGGGTTGCCGACGCTCGACTCCCCCAAGGTCTTGTAGTTCGCGCCGCCGACGATCTCCAACGAGACGCCGGAGGTGTCGTTCACGGCGTAGGCCGCGGCGAGGCGGTACCAGAGCTGGTCGTTCATCTCCAGCTCATTGAGGGTCACCGCGGGCAGCCCGCGGGTGCCGACGTTCGCGATGAGCAAGGCGTCGCCGACCATGTAGTCCGCGACGAGGCCGAGCTCCCAGGTCGCCGCGCCCCAGCTCAAGAGGCTCTCGGGGTCGCCGATGGGCAAGGCGCCGCGACCGACGACGGCCACGCCGGGCTGGCCCTCCTCGCGGCTGAGCAAGGACCACTTGAGGTCGAGGCTGGGGTCGCCCATGGTCGGGCCGCCGTTCGGCTGGAGCGTGCCCGCGGACCAGGCGTAGAACGGGACGTTTACGCCGACGCGCACCGGGCCGAGGCCGTAGCCCGCGGCGACGCCGAGGGCGACGGCGTCCTGCAGCACCGAGACCTCCTCGCCGTCATCCCATTGCCACAGGTAGGGGTTGTGCACCCACCAGGTCGTGGCGCGAAGGTAGACGGCCTTGGACTCTGGCGCCGTCGAGTCGTCGGTGATGAGCGTACGAGTGGAGTCAATCGACGGCCGGACCGGGTCGGCGTTCATGTTCGTTGGCCCGACCGGAGGGAGCTCCTGGGCGAGCCCGAGCCCGGATGAGCCCATCCAGAGCGTAATCCCCAAGCCGATCTGCCGTCCGCTGTTCCGCCTCATCCGGGCACCTCGTCGGTTCGAGCTTCACCCCGACGCCTCTTGCGTCAGTCAGGACCATCAAGTGTATCCCAATCGGCGAGAGAGGCGAGCGACGGCCTCGTCAACTTGGCCCGGCGGCGCGCTCGTGAAGCACAGCCGCGCCCACCCCGCGTAGTCCACGCCGCAGCTCTCTCCCGGCGCGAGGAGCACACCATCGTCGAGGGCGTCCTCCATGAACCCCGACACCCCCCGATCATCGAGGAAGGGGCGGAGATCCAAAAACAGGAAGGTTGAGCCTTCAGGGGGCGGGAGCCGGAGCGCCGCCGCGGCGCGATCCCCGACCGCCTGGTAGAGCGCCTTCGCCTCACGCACCCAAGCCTCGCCCCGGGTGAGCGCGATGAGCGCGGCGCGCTGACCCGAGGTCGGCGCGGCGTAGAAGGTGTGGGTGCTCACCTTTCTCGCCTGGGCGACGACGGTCGGGGGCCCCACCAAGACGCCGACGCGGTTGCCCGCCATGCCGTAGGCCTTCGAGAACGAGAAGGCCGTGAGGGTGCGCTCCGGGGCGAAGCGCGCCGCGGAGACCTGCTCCCCCCGAAAGACGTAGTCCTCATAGGTCTCGTCCGAGAGCAGCCAGAGGTCCTGGGACCGGGCGAAGGCGGCGATGGCCTCGATCCAGCTCGGCGGAAGCACCCGGCCCGTGGGGTTTGAGGGCGACGAGATGTAGAGCGCCGCGGTGCGTGGCCCGACGACCGCCTTGAGCGCCGCGACGGCCTCGGCGGCTGAGCCCACCCGGTCGTAGAAGGGCAGCTCCACCGGGCGGCCGCGGAAGGCCTGGACGATCCCCCGGATGAGCGGCCAGAAGGGCGAGAGGATCACGACCTCCTCCCCAGGCGAGAGGATCGCGCCCAAGGCCGAGGCCAAGGCCCCCGTCGCCCCGGCGGTGACGAGCACGGCGCTCGGCTCAACGGCGAGGCCGTTCTTGGCCCGGAGCTTCTCCACGAGCGCCTCGATGAGCGCGGGCTCCCCTTGGGGCGAGACGTAGTGGTGCAGCCGGGGCTGGGTGCTGAGGGTGAGGTCCTCCATACGCGCGCCCTCCACCGGGTCGAGCCAGGTGTCGCCGACGTGCAGCGGGAAGAGCGGCCCCGGGTGGCTCTGGATGCGCGCTTGGAGCTTCGAGAAGATGGCGCCGGGCATCGCGGCGACCTCAGGCGTGACGTTCGGCGGGCGAGGCAAGGGGGCTCCTTCACGATCTCGGCGCAGAGCATAGCCCGCGTCGGGAGCGCCCTGCGCGGCCCCGCGGAGCGGCGCACATCACCGCCGTTCTCCCCGATCTTCCGCGTCGCCCCACGCTCTTGACGGGGCAAGACCCTCAGCGGGGTCAAAACGGGCGGTGGCGGCTATGGATAATCCTGTTAACAGGCTGCGGAGTATGCTGTGGTGCCCCTGTTGATGATCGATGGACTGCTCCCCTGCCCAGCACCCCCTGTGGGCAGCCCCAGAGTCGCTCCATGATCCGCCCCCTGGATCCTCCCCAGGTGATCCATAGGGCTTCTTCAATCAGGTCAAGCACTTACGGACTAGTCCCCAGCGTGCACAGGCACGGATCTGATGGATGAACGATCGATCTGATCTGGATCGATCTCTCTCATCCCCCTCACCTCGACAGCCAGCAGCAGCGCGGAAGCACAGCCTGTCATCCAGCGGAGCCCACATGGAGCTGTACATCGATCGTGACGCTTTCCTCACGGGCCTCACCCGGGTCCAGGGGATCGTCGAGCGCCGCAACACCCCGAACCCCATCCTCTCCAACGTGGTGCTGGAGGCGGCGGAGGGTCGGCTGCGGCTGACGGCGACGGACACCGAGATGTCCTTCATCGGCGACTTCCCGGCGACGGTCGAGACGCCGGGGCAGATCTCCGTAGACGCCCAGTCGCTCTTCCAGATCGCCCGGGTGCTCCCCGACTCGACGGCGCACCTCAAGCTCGGCCCCCAGAACCGCCTGGAGGTCAGCTCCGGCTCGGCCTGGTACAAGGTCAACGGCCTGCCGACGGACGACTACCCCTTCCCCCAGCACTTCGACGGCAACGGCGTGATGCGCCTCAAGGCGCCGCAGCTCGCCTGGCTCATCGACCGCACGGGCTTCGTCGTCTGCCCCGACGACAACCGCTACGGCATCAACGGCGCGCACCTGGAGGTCCACGACGGCCACGACGGCCAGCGCCTCCTGCGGATGGTCGCCACCGACGGCCACCGGCTGTCTTACGCCCAGGCGCCTTTTGAGGGCGACTTCCACATGGGCCAGCGGATGCTCCTGCCCCGAAAGGCCATCGCCGAGATGAAGAAGCTCTGCGAGCGCATCGAAGGTGACGTCGAGCTCTCCTTCGGCGAGAGCTCGGCCCTGCTCTCCGTGCCTTCAGCGCGTTTCCACTTCCGGCTCATCGACGGCGAGTTCCCCGACTACCGCCGGGTGATCCCCACCAACTTCCAGCGCCGGGTCACCGCCGACCGCGAGGTCCTCGTCTCCGCGCTCAAGCGTGTGGCCGTGCTCGCCCAGGACCGCTCCCGCCCCGTGCGCTTCAAGTTTGAGGCCGGCCAGCTCACCGTGCTCGCGCTCAACGCCGACCACGGCGAGGCCCGGGAGCAGCTCGCGGTGGAGCTCAAGGGCAGCCCCGTCGAGATCGGCTTTAACATCAAGTACTTCCAAGAGGTGCTCAGCGCGATGGTCGCCGAGCGCTCGATCATCGAGCTCGGTGACGCCCTCTCCCCGGCGGTGCTGCGTGAGCCCGAGAGCGACGACTGCCTGATGATCGTCATGCCGATGCGCCTCGACTGACGCTTGCGACTCCTGACGCTTTGCGCCCAGGACTTCCGCAACCTCGAGCGGGTGGAGGTCTCGACCGACGCCCGCTTCGTGATGTTCACCGGCGAGAACGCCCAGGGCAAGACGAACCTCCTGGAGGCCGTGCACACCCTCGCGGCGCTCAAGGGCTTCCGGGCCCGGCGAAACCGCGAGCTCTTGCGGCATGGCCAAGACGCCGCCCGGGTGAGCGGGGTCGTCTTTGACGGCGAGAGCCGCCGCCAGCTCAGCGTCGAGCTGAGCCCTACGGGGCGAAAGGGCCGGGTGGACGGCAAGTCCCCCGCCCAGCTTGAGGAGTACTTCGCGAGCCTGCGCGCCGTGGTGTTCACCCCTGAAGACGTCGCCATCGTCCGGGAGGGCCCCGAGCTCCGCCGCCGCTTCTTGGACCGCGCCGCGTTCACCGCCCGGTCAGGCTTCTTGGAGATCGCCCAGGCCTTCCGCGGCGCGATGGAGCAGAAGTCCGCGCTCCTGCGCCAAGAGCGCCCCGACCGCCTGAGCCTGGAGGTGTTCAACGAGCGCCTCGCCATCGCGGGGGCCCGGCTCTCCGCCCGCCGGGACCGCCTCGTCGCTGAGCTGCACGCCCCCTTCATCGAGATGCACGGGGCGATCTCCGGCCGGGGCAAGGTCGGCCTGCGTTACCTGAGCCGCTTAGGCGACGGCGACGAGGCCGCCCGGGCCGAGCGTTTTCGGGTGATCCTCGGCGAGAACCTCCAGGCCGAGCTGGAGCGCGGCGCCCCCCTCGACGGGCCCCAGCGCGACGAGCTGGAGCTGACCCTCGACGGCCGCAGCGCCCGGACCTGGGGCAGCCAGGGCCAGGTGCGATCCTTGGCCTTGGCCTTGAAGCTCGCCGAGCTGAGCGCGGCGCGGCGCCGGGGCGCCCGGCCCTTGTTTCTCCTCGACGACCTCTCCTCGGAGCTCGACCGCCTGCGCACGGGGCGCCTGGTGGACCTCCTCGCGAGCCTGGACCTCCAGGTGCTCGTCACCTCGACGGATCCCCAGGTGCTCGGCGACCAGCCGGATCAGCTCCGCTACGTCGTCGAGGCGGGTGCGCCGCGGCCCTGCTGATTCCTTCGTCAACTTGAGCCCTCGGCCAGCCACGGCCATGCCCCGCGCGTTCCCGTGGGTTACGTTCCCATGAACGCCCTCCTCGTCCCCTCGCTGTCAGGGGATCACGAGCGGGCCGGGAGTCTCTCGTTCATGGCTGAGATTCAAGCGCCGGAGCATCTTCGCCCCGGGCTCTCCGATGGCTCCGAGTACGACGCCAGCAAGATCACCGTGCTTGAGGGCCTGTCTGCGGTGCGGATGCGCCCGGCCATGTACATCGGCAGCACCGGCGAGCAAGGCCTCCACCACCTCGTCTACGAGGTCGTCGACAACTCCATCGACGAGGCCCTCGCGGGCTGGTGTGATCGGGTGCTCGTCGTGCTCCACGAGGACGGCTCCTGCTCCGTCGAGGACAACGGCCGCGGCATCCCCGTGGACATGCACGCCACCGAGGGCCGCCCCGCGGCTGAGGTCGTGCTCACCGTGCTCCACGCCGGCGGCAAGTTCAACAAGGGCTCGTACAAGGTCTCCGGCGGCCTGCACGGCGTCGGCGTGTCCTGCGTGAACGCGCTCTCGTCCTGGTTACGCCTCGACATCTGGCGCGGCGGCGCCCACTACAAGCAGCGCTACGCCATCGGCGTGCCCCAGACGACGCTGGAGAAGGACGGCCCCACGGAGAAGCGCGGCACCCGGGTGCAGTTCTTGCCCGACCCGACGATCTTCTCCGAGATCAACACCTTCTCCTTCGACTACCTCGCCCGGCGCCTGCGGGAGCTCGCCTTCCTGAACCCCGGCGTCGAGATCCGCATCGAGGACCGCCGCGACGGCCGCGAGCACGTCTTCAAGTACGAGGGCGGCATCCGCTCCTTCGTCGAGCACCTCAACAAGAACAAGCAGGCCCTGCACGACCCGCCCATCTACATGCACGCCGAGCGTGAGGGCGTTGACGTCGAGCTGGCGTTCCAGTGGAACAGCTCCTACCAGGAGACCCTGTTCTCCTTCGTGAACAACATCAACACCATCGACGGCGGCACCCACGTCACGGGCTTCCGCGCCGCGCTCACCCGCACCCTGAACGCCTACGCCACGGACGAGGGCTTCCTCAAGGCGAACAAGGGCGAGAGCCTCTCCGGCGACGACGTGCGGGAGGGCCTCTCCTGCGTGCTCTCGGTGAAGGTGCCCGAGCCCCAGTTTGAGGGGCAGACCAAAGGTAAGCTCGGCAACTCCGAGGTGAAGGGCCTCGTCGAGATGGTCGTGAACGACAAGCTCATGGCCTACCTCCAGCAGAACCCCCAGGTGGCGCGGTCGATCATCGCGAAGTCCCTCGACGCCGCCCGGGCCCGTGAGGCCGCGCGCAAGGCCCGGGAGCTCTCCCGGCGCAAGAGCGTGCTCGACGGCGGCGACCTGCCGGGCAAGCTCGCCGACTGCCAGGAGCGCGACGCCAGCAAGTGTGAGCTCTACCTCGTCGAGGGAGACTCCGCGGGCGGCTCCGCGAAGCAGGGCCGCGACCGCAAGTACCAGGCGATCCTCCCCCTGCGCGGCAAGATCCTCAACGTCGAGAAGGCGCGCTTCGACAAGATGCTGTCGTCCAACGAGATCAAGGCGATGATCTCGGCCCTGGGCACCTCCATCGGCCAGGACTACACGATGGAGCGCCTGCGGTACGGGCGCATCATCATCATGACCGACGCCGACGTCGACGGCTCCCACATCCGCACCCTGCTGCTGACCTTCTTCTACCGGCAGATGCCGCAGCTCGTGGAGCGGGGCCACCTCTTCATCGCCCAGCCCCCGCTGTACAAGGTCAAGCGCGGCAAGAAAGAGCGTTACCTCAAGGATGACGCGGCCTTGCGCGACTTCTTGCTCCGGGAGGGCGGCGCGAGCTTCTCCTTGCACCTCCCCGGCGTCGAGGCCCCGCTCACCGGCGAGGCGCTCTTGGAGCGGCTCGACAGCGTGGCGCGGTACTCAAACCGCCTGGAGGGCCTCGCCCGCCGCTTCGACCCCTCGCTCCTCGACGCCTGGCTCGCCGTGGACGGCCCCTCGGCGGGCGCCGACCGCGAGGCCCTAGAGGCCCGGCTCCCTGCCTTCCGTGAGCGGCTCAGCCTGTCCTCCCCCGAGGTCGCCGTGCGCACCACCCAGGTCGTCTACGACGACACCTGGGGCGGCTACGGCCTCTTGGTGCACTCCTTCCGCGACGGCCAGCCCCGGGAGACGCTCCTCGGCGCCGAGATCAACTGCGAGCCCGAGCACGAGAGCCTGCGGCAGCTCGCCGCGGAGCTCCGCGCGGCCCTGCCGCTCCCGGCCACCTTGGGGGACGCCGAGCTGCGCTCCTGGCCGGCCCTGCTCAACCAGGTGATGCTCGACTCCAAGAAGGGCTGGGACGTCCAGCGCTACAAGGGCCTCGGCGAGATGAACCCGGAGCAGCTCTGGGAGACCACGATGGACCCCCAGGCCCGCACGCTGCTCCAGGTGCAGATCAAGGACGCCATCGAGGCCGACACCATGTTCACCATCCTCATGGGCGATCAGGTGGACCCGCGGCGTGACTTTATCCAGAAGTACGCGCTGCAGGTGCGCAACCTCGACATCTAAGGTCCATACGACGGACCCGGAGGCCTTGCCATGAGCGGCGCGGCGCGAGCGCAGGCGGACATCGCGGAGCTGGTCTGGGGCAAGGTCATCCTGGTCACCGGCAAAGGGGGCGTCGGGAAGACGTCCGTGGCCGCGTCTCTGGGTCGGCTGGCCGCGGCCCAAGGGCGCCGCACCTTGGTCTTGGAGCTCGACGCTCAGAACCCCTCGCTCAACGCCGTGTTTGCGGCGAAGGCGCGGTATGAGCCCGTCGAGGTCCAGCCGAACCTGTACATCGCCAACCTCGACTGGCTCAACGCCCTCAAGGAGTGGGTGGAGCGGGTGATCCCGGCGAAACGGATCGTCGAGCGCATCCTGGAGAACCACATCGTCCAGCTCTTTCTGGACGCGACCCCGGGCAACCGGGAGGTGGTCACGCTCTCGAAGCTCGTGTGGCTCTCCGGCGAGTTTGACCTCGTCGTCGTGGACCTGCCCGCGTCTGGCCACGCCACGGCGATGCTGCGCACGCCCCAGGAGGTGATGAACCTCTTCACCGCCGGGCCTCTGCACCAGCGCGGCCTCGAGGCCCAGCAGCTCTTGGAGGCCCCGGGCACCCACCTCGTGCTCGTGGCGCTCCCTGAAGAGATGGTCGTCAACGAGACCCTGGAGACCTACAACAAGGTCCGGGCCGAGGTCCCCAAGCTCAAGATCAGCCTGCTCGTGCTCAACCGGGCGGCGCGGCCGAGCCTCTCCGACGACGAGCGCGCGCTCTTGGAGCGCCTCAGCGCGGCCTACCCCGGCGGCGCCGAGGGGGAGCTCCTCCTCGCCGGGCGCTGGGAGGCCACCTTAGAGGCCGGCACGGCGAGCGCCCTGGAGCGCCTCGGCCAAGAGGCCCCGCAGCTCCCGCTCATCGACGTGCCCCGCCTCGCCCCCGACGGCGGACCCGAGCGCCTCGTGCGGAACCTCGCCGCGGCCTTGGCCCGGTCGTCATCCCGGGCCTTGCACCCCGGAGGTGGCCGGTGATTCAGCCTCGTGAGGTGCTCACCCGGCGGAAGCTCGTGGTGTGTGTGGGCTCGGGCGGCGTCGGCAAGACGACGACGGCGGCGACGATGGGCCTCTGGGCCGCGCGGCAGGGCCGTAAGGTCCTGGTGATGACGATCGACCCCGCCCGGCGCCTCGCCAACTCCTTGGGCCTCAAGGAGTTCGGCAACACCGAGACCCAGATCGTCGTGCCCGATCTCCCCGAGGGCGGCCAGCTCTGGGCGATGATGCTCGACACCCAGACGACCTTCGACGAGCTCATCCGGCGCATGGCCCCGGACAAACGCACGGCGGAGCGGATCCTCACCAACCGCATCTACCGCACCATGTCCGACACCTTCGCCGGGAGCCAGGAGTACATGGCCGCGGAGAAGCTCTACGACGTGATGACCTCGGGCCGCTACGACCTCGTCGTGCTCGACACGCCCCCGGTGAAGAACGCGCTCGACTTCTTTGAGGCCCCCGGTCGCCTCTCCCGCTTCTTTGATCGCCGCGTGATCAAGTGGTTCCTCCAGCCCTACGAGGAGAAGCGCACCTTCAACCCGCTCGCGGCGGGCACCAGCGCCGTGGTGTTTAAGCTCCTGAGCTTCATCTTCGGCAAGGAGTTCTTGGGGGACATCTCCGAGTTTTTGGTGCTGTTTAAGGACATGTACGACGGCTTCCGGGAGCGCCACGAGGAGGTGCTGCGCATCTTCCGCTCCCCGGACACCTCCTTCGTGACCATCGCCGCGCCCACGGAGCCCTCGGTCGAGGTCGCCGGGTTCTTCGCCGAGGAGCTGCGGAAGCGGGGTTACCCCCGGGCGGGGGTGATCGTCAACCAGGTCCACCTCTGCGCCGAGGAGCCCCTGGAGCCCGAGATCCTGCTCGGCCAGGCCGCGCGCACGACCGGGGCGGATCTCCACGAGCGCACGGCGGCGAGCCTCGTCGCCCGCCTCGGCGCGGCCCACGGTCGCCTGAGGCAGCTCGCCCACGCCGAGCGTGTCTTGATTCAAGAGCTTCACAAGATCAACCCGGCGGGGGCCTTCTTCGTCGAGTTACCCTGGCTAGAACAACAGGTCTACGACCTGGGCGCGCTCCGCGTCGTGGCCGACAGCCTCTTCGCGGACGCACACAGCGGCGGTGCGCCGAGCTGACGCCCTCCTCCGGCGTTAACTTGTCCGTCCGACGCGGTGACCAAGCGGGAAACTCGTGAACGCGAAGGAGGACAGCTTGTCCCGAGCCATGATGATCATCGTTCTGTGGGCGCTCGGCGCCGAGGCCTACGCGGGCCGTCCGCCGCTCACCCCGCAGATTCAGGCCCATGGCGGCATCTCCGGCGTGAAGGGCCCGGGCAACCTCGGGGTGTCCGCTGGCGTCGAGTCGCGGATGACGCGCTACATCAACGTCGATCTCGGCGGCTTCTACACCTTCAACGCCAACCCGGACGAGTCCATCGAGGGCGGTGACCCTTCGAGCCACTTCCGGCTGCGCCACGGCGCCTACGTCGCCCCGGGCCTGCGCCTGCCCCACCGCCAGCCCCCGAACGTCTCTTGGGACGTCACCCTGCGCGGCGGCCCCGGCATCGTCTGGTCGGCGGACCTCACGCCGGACCACGCCACCCTGGAGGACCACCTCGAGCTCGACGCCGGGGTGATGGGCGGCTTAGAGGGCCAGGTCCTCTACCGCGACCAGGTCGGCCTGCGCGCCTCGGCCCGGGCCTGGTTCTTTGTGCCGTTCTACGTCGAGAACCTCACCGACGTGCCCGTGCTCACCCCCCAGGTGACGACCGAGCTGGTCTGGAAGTTCTGAGGAGCGCCAACATGACCGCCTTTGAAGGTGTGCCTGACGTCCACCGCCTCTTCGGCATTCGCCTCATCGGCCTGCGCCACGCCGCCGGGCTCAGCCAGGCCGCCCTCGCCGCCCGGGTCGGCATGGACCCAGACGAGCTCGCCCGCCTTGAGGCCGGGGTCGGTGAGCCCACCGTCGAGACCGTCGCCTTGCTCGCCGAGGGCCTCGGCGTGAAGCCCGTGGAGCTCGTCCGGGACGAGAACGACCCGGCGAAGATCCTCGGCGACCTGCTCAAGCGCCTGAGCCCGGAGCTGCGCCGCGACCTCATCGCGCGCCTGGAGGGTGAGGTGAGCGCCCGGCGGAAGGGCGAGAACTAGGGGCCGCCCCTCACGATCGGCTCGGATCTTCGCCGGTGAGACTCACGCCGCGCCCCGGACGACGTGTAGACTCGCGGGCCATGCCTCTCCTCCGGTCGCTCCGTCTCAGCTCGTTCCTCCTCCTCCTCGGCGCCTGCGCGGGGCGCGCCAGCGGCCCCATCGCTGATGTGACGCCCGCGGTCGTCGAGGACTGCGCCGTCTGGGACCGCCCCCGCCTCACCCGGCGCCTCGACCTGCTCACGGGCTCCGTCGAGCGAGAGGGCAACCGGGCCGAGCTGCTCGTCGACGGGGTGAACGCCTTCGCCCGCCGCTACGAGAACAGCGCCGACGCCGAGCTCATCTTCGTGAAGACCTTCATCTTTTACGACGACGAGGCCGGTCGCGCCGTCGCGCGGCTGCTCTCCGAGCGCGCCCGCGCCGGGGTCGAGGTCTGGTTCCAGTACGACCAGAAGGGCAGCATCCGGGGCCCCCAAGACGTGCAGAGCATGCTCGCCTCGGCGGATGACGAGCGGCTCTTGGGGGAGCCGCCGCTCGTGCGAGAGATGCGAGAGGCCGGGGTGCACGTGCTCGCGTCGAACCCCGTGCGCCGGGCCAAAGGCATCGTGCGCTGGGGCGAGTTCGTCGACGCCTGGACGGCGGAGCGGGATCGTGAGCCCCCGGTGCGTATCCTCCCGCGTTTTGACCACGAGAAGTACTGGATCACCCTGAACCCCGGGCCCGACGGCGACCGTGAGCTGCGCGTGATCTTGGGCGGGCTCAACATCGCCAGCGAGTACGCCTACGGCGGCACGTCCCAGAAGGACGCCGAGACCGGCCGCCAGGGCTGGCGTGACACCGACATCGAGCTCCGGGGCCCCGTCACCAACGACGTCGTCTCCCGGTACCTCGACCTCATCGAGATTCACTCCGGCGCGCGCCTCCCCCCCGGCGAGCGGGGGCGGCTCAACCCCACCCAAGGCGTGAAGGGGGAGGCCAAGGCGCGATTCGTGTGGAATCACCCCATCCTGGGCAACAAACGAAACATCGAGCGCCTGTACAACGAGCTCATCGACGCCACCCCCGAGGGCGCGCCGATCCGCATCGCCACGGCCTACTTCGCGCCGGGTCGCCGCATCGCCCGGCCGCTCTACCGCGCCGCCCGGGAGGACCACCCCCTCACCATCATCACGAACTCGACCGAGAGCGTAGACATGTGGTTCGTCACCTCGGCGAGCCGCCACGAGTACCGGCGTCTGACCCGGATCAACCCCGATCTTGGCCTCTACGAGTGGCTGCCCCAGCCTGAGCAGGGCTGGTTCACCCTACACTCCAAGCAGGCCTCCTTCGGGAGCTGCGGGCCGGTGATCGTCGGCTCGGCGAACCTCGACGCCCAGTCGAGCGAGCACAACTCCGAGTCGGTCGTCACCGTGCGAGACGCCCAGCTCCGCGCGGACTTTGAC
The DNA here is from genome assembly GCA_023150845.1 of Myxococcota bacterium. GTDB lineage: Bacteria > Myxococcota_A > UBA796 > UBA796 > CAJQPC01 > JADKFE01. The sequence goes on from JAKLKD010000001.1 coordinate 13,266, forward strand.
CAGATGTTCGCCGCGGATCTCGCCGAGGGCCGGGTCTCCCGGGTGGACGCCGCGGCCCTGGATCGGGTCGGGCCCGTCGAGCGGGTCAAGGAGCTGACGATCTACACCCTGCTCTGGTACTGGCTCGACGGGGGCGCCGGGGCCGGTTTGGGCCGCGGGCTCTGACGCACGACGCGGACCCGTCTCCTCTTGGGGCATACTCTTTAGGCCTCCAGGACGGAACCGCCAACCATGCGCCACCTCTCGCTCTTCTCCTGCATCTTGCTCCTCGCCTGCGATCCCGACGACAAAGGCGATGTTGTCGTTGACACTGAGCCCGCTGAGGTCGATCAAGACGAGGACGACGACGGCTTTGAGCTGGAGGACGACTGCGACGACCAAGACGCCGCGGTGTTCCCCGGCGCGGTTGAGCTCTGCGACGGCCTCGACAACGACTGCGACGGCGGCGTTGACGAGGAGCCCAGCGACGCGCCGAGCTGGTACTCCGACCTCGACGGCGACGGCTACGGTGACCCCAGCGGCGGGGTCACGGCGTGTGAGGCCCCTTCAGGGCTCATCGCCGAGGGCGGCGACTGTGATGACGGCGACGCCGAGGTGAACCCCGACGCGGCCGAGGTCTGCGACGGCCAAGACAACAACTGCGACGGGCTCGCCGACGGTGAAGACGCCGCTGACGCCTCCGCCTGGCACTACGACGACGACGGCGACGGGTACGGCGACGCCACGGCGACGGTGCTCGCCTGCGAGGCCCCCGAGGGCGCGGTCGCCGACGGCACCGACTGTGATGACGACGACGACGACGTGAACCCCGGCGCCGTGGAGCGCTGCTTCACCGACGAGGACGACGACTGCGACGGCCTCGCGAACGAGGACGACGCCGTAGACGCGGCGACCTGGCACCGCGACGCCGACCTCGACGGCTTCGGCGACCCCGCGGTGATCCTCACAGCCTGCCTGGCGCCCTCAGGCACCGTCTCGAACGACGAGGACTGCGACGACGGCGACTTTGGGGTCAACCCCGACGCGACCGAGGTCTGTGATGGCCTCGACAACGACTGTGACGGCTCCACCGACGGCGCCGACGCCGCCGACACGTCGAGCTGGTACACCGACGCCGACAAGGATGGCTTCGGCGATCCGGCCGCCTTGACCCGCGCCTGTGACGCCCCGGCGGGCAGCGTCGCTGATGACGACGACTGCGACGACGGCGACGCCAAGGTGAACCCCGACGCGACCGAGGTCTGCGACGGCCAAGACAACAACTGTGACGGCTCGACGGACGGCGCCGACGCCGCCGACCGCTCGACCTGGTACACCGACGCCGACAAGGACGGCTTCGGCGACCCGGCCTCGGCGACCTTGGCCTGTGACGCCCCGCGCGGCGCCGTCGCGGACGATGACGACTGCGATGACAGCGACGATGAGGTCAACCCCGACGCTGCGGAGCTCTGCGACGGCGCCGACAACAACTGCGACGGCGACGTCGACGAGGGCACCAGCGGCCTGGGCTCGGCCTGCGCGGCGCTCTCGTGCCTCGACGTGTTGGCCAGCGGCGAGACCACGAGCGGCCTGTACACCCTCGACCCCGACGACGACGGCGACACCTCCAACGCCGTCGAGGCCTACTGCGACCTCGACACCGACGGCGGCGGCTGGACCCTGGTGAGCTGGACCGGCGACAGCACGAAGAGCCCCCTCGGCGTGCCTTACCCCGGCCTCGCCGTGTGCAGCACGCTCGACTGCCAGCGCGGCTCCTCGGCGAGCGAAGACGTGCTGGAGGCGCTCATCCGCGTCTCCACGTCCATCGGCGTCGGCCACAGCACCGCGGCGAAGGCGACCTACGACCTGCTCGGCGACTATGACTACGCCGTCTCGTACGACTACACGAGCCTCGCGGGCTTCACGCTCAGCGCCAACGCCACGATCTCGTCCTGCACGGGCTTCGCCACGGGCACCGCCGACGTGCTCGCCGGGCCCACCACCGCCGACGGCGCCACGGTCTACCTCGCCCAGGGCTTCTATTACAGCGGCGGCTACGGCACCTACACCGAGTCGAGCGCCTACATCTGGCTCGTGAGCGCGCCGAGCGGCTACTGCAACGGCAGCGGCAGCGCGCCGGGCTCATGGCTCGGCAACTGGAGCACGAGCGAGCCGGAGTACGGGCCTTACCTCGCCAGGACCACCGGGGCGCGCTCGGTCTGGGTGCGTTAGGCCGAGGCCCAGATCGGCCGAGACGACCAGTCCCCCGGGGCGCCGAGCCGCGGGAGCAGCGCCGAATCGAGGGTGTGGAGGAGCTCCCGGACCTGGCGAGGCCAGGGGTCGTCGGGCTGGATGCAGCGGACGAGGTGGGCGAGGAGGACGAGGGTGTTGTAGACCTTGCCTTGACCGGTGGGCGCGTAGTCGAGGGTCTTCAGCAGCGCAACCGGCGCTTTTTTGGGGAGCATTGGGCGAACATTCGGAGGGTTGTCCCACAGCCGCGCGTGATGGGCGACCTTGTTTCGGATGAGCGCGAGGTGATGAATGATGGAGCAGAAAGATCGCTCATCAAGTGCGTAGGTATTCGATATCTCTTGTCGAATTCTTTGTTCTTTGTGGTAGCGGACGAGCCGGGTCAGCGACCCGAACGTGATCACCTCGGCGACGACCCAGATCGGGGGCCAAGGCTGCCCCTTCTGTCGATGGTGCTCGATGAAAGGCTCGTGGCTCTGCTTAATGTCCTCTTCGATACGCCTTCTGGTCTCCGTGAACCCTGGGCCCTTGAAGTGGACCTGATTCTGGTAGGCGAGAGGATCATTTAGGGAGTGTGCGAGGACGTAGGCCCAACGAGCCCGCAACGAGATCTCCAAGCGCTCACAGGCTGACCACACCAGCCGTCGAAGGTCTTGATCGAAGACGTACAGCCTCCAGATCTGCCCAAACTGAGTCCCAGGCGCGAACTTATCGGGATTGTTGGGTAGCGTGAATGGCAGGCGGTATGCAGAGAGCCGGTAGTAGTTGTGGTGCGTCAGCGCGTGCAGCGCAAGCGCCTCATCCTCAATCCCCAGGCCCCGAGACTTCAGGATGGCGAGCTGTTCGACGTAGGTCTTCTTCGGCTTGAGACTTGAGGTGTTGCTCGGCACAAAGACGCTCCCCGAAGATCAAGAGCACGCAGAGATAAAAACCCCCGTAGCGGGTGCTACGGGGGCCTATTGAGTCTCCCTGGTGCGCATCGTTGAGAGGCGTGGGTGACTACTGCTAACCGATCTATAGCTTCAGCTGCGTCAGCTGTCCACCAACGATTCGTTCACCCCTCGTCCGCCCAGCGCAGCAGGGCCTCGACGTCGCGCCAGCGCCACTCGTTCTTGCCCGCGCCGAGCACGCTCAGGGCGATCTGGCGGCCCGACGGTGTGACGAACACCCCGGCGAAGCAGTAGCCCGCCGTGTCGGTGTAGCCCGTCTTCGCGGCGAGGATCTCCAGCTCTTTGCGGCCCGCGAGGCGGTTCGTCGAGTAGAGGCGGCGGTCGCGCTCGGTGTCGGTGCGGGTGATGTCCCAGTGCTCTGCCGTCGCGGGGATCGACAGGACGGGGTGCGCGGCGACGGCGATGGCCGCCCGGGCCATGTCCCGGGCCGTCGAGAGGTTCTCGTCCTCCAGGCCCGAGGGGTCCGCCCAGGTGGACATGCTCATGTTCAGCTCCGCCGAGACCTCGTCCATCCGGCGGATGAACTCGTCATACGCCAGGCCCGAGGCGACCTGCATCCCGTAGGCGCCGCGGTTGTCTGAAGACACGAGCGCCGAGCCCAAGAAGTCCCAGGCGCGGTAACACTCGCCCGTCGAGAGCTTCGAGAACGCGCCGTTCCGCGTCGGCCGGAAGCGCAGGTCGATGCAGTAGTCCCGATCGAGATCCGGGGACTCCGAGGCCATCGCCAAGGACGATACGAGCTTCGTGAGCGAGGCCACAGGGCGGCGATCGTCGGCGGCGCGCTCGAAGAGCACCTCGCCGGAGTCGACGTCAAACGCGAAGACGGCGCGGCTGTAGAGCTTGGGCGCCCCGTTCACCGGGCCCGCGCGGCGGTCGAGCTCGGGCAAGACGGCGAGGGACGCGGGGCTCGGGTGCCAGCTCGGCGGGGTCCAGCTCGCCGGGCGAGGCTTCGTCGGCGTGCCCTCCAGGTCGGCCTGGGCGGGCTTGTTCAGCAGGTTGAAGGTCGCGGCGCCGAGGGTGACCACCCATGCGGTCACCAGCGCCCGGCTCATCAGTCGGGTCATGTCCCTGCCCTGATTTGGATGAGGGGGTGAGGACTCCATGTCACCAGTTTCGGTTTGACCTGTCAACACCACAAGCTCGACTTCATGTGAAGAGTTTATTCACCGCCCCTGCGCGGACGTCTCCGCGGCGGTATTGTAGGGAGGATCTCCCGAGGATCCCCCATGCGCGCGCTGATCCAAACCCTGTCCTCGATCGCGCTTATTCCCCTCCTGATCTCGCTCAGCGCCTGCGGCAAAGACGAGGTCGTCGTCGACGACACCTCGTCGATCTACCCCGAGGGCCTCGCGCCCCTGGCCGAGAACACCGCGTCCGCGCCAGCGTCCACCGAGGGTGATCCTTGGCCCGAGCAGCTCTCTGTCGTGAGCGACGGCGAGGCGGAGCCGATGTGGGTCCACGCCCGGGGCTACATCCAGGCGCCGGTGGCCACGGTGTGGGCGGCCCTGGCGACCCCCGAGGTCGTCGTCGATCGCCGGGTGGTCGGCGAGTGGACGGTGCAAGAGGACGACCCCCCGCGCTACGACGTGGGCTTCTTGCTGCATTACCTCGTCTTTGACGTGGTCACCGTGGAGTTTGACCTCCAGTGGGACCAGGCCGTCGTCGGGGGCAGCGCCGCCGCGCCCACCCAGGTCGCCGCCCGGATGACGAAGGTGGACGGCACGGTGTTCATCTCGCTCATGGAGTGCTCGGTCTTGCTCGTCGAGGTCGCCGAGGGGGTCACCGAGGTGCAGCTCGTCTACCAGCTCGAGTCGGCCACGGGTGAGATCGAGCCCGCCGCGGCCTACGTCACCGACCTCTTCGGGAGCCTCAAGGCCGTCGCCCACGGCGAGCCGCTGCCCACCTACGACTGAGCGCGCCGCCCGCCGCTCCCCGCGCTCCCGCCCGGCCACTTCTGATAGAGTGGCCACGATGCGCCGCGTCACCCCCCTGCTGCTGATCCTCTCCTTGGCCGCCCTCGCCGACGCCAGCCGCGCCGGGCCGCCGGTGGACCTCCGCGCCTTGGCGCGCGGCTACACCCTTCAGTCTGTGCTCGGCCTGCCCGCCGCCGCGGGGCTCGCCTTCTCCCCCGACGGGCAGACCCTCTACGCCGCGGGCACCGACGACGCCTTGCGGGTCTTCGACGCCCGCAGCCTCACCCTGCGCGCGTCCTGGGGCCACGACGGGGCGCGGGTGCGGCAGGTCGTCGTCTCGCCGAACGGGCAGCGGGTCGCCGTGGGCGACATGCAGGGCAACATCACCCAGCACGACGCCGCCACGGGCAAGGTGCTGAGCCGGGTGAAGGGCACCGGGCGGCCCTGCATCGGCCTCGGCTGGTCCCCGGACGGCACCAAGATCGCCTACGCCGCGCTCTACGGCCCCGCCCGGGTGATCGAGGCCAACACCGGCCGCCCTCTGGACGACCTCAACGGCCCCGGGGAGTGGTTCGGCGAGGCACGTTTTAGCTTCGAGGCGAGCCGCGTGGCCCTCATCGGCCGCGACGGCCTGGTGCGGGTCCTCGACCTGCGCACCGGGGCCCTGCTCGAGACGCTCAGCGCCGCCCCTGGCGAGGCCACCCAGCTCGTGTGGTCCGGCGACGGCCAGCGCCTCGCCGTGGAGGACGGCCAAGGCCAGGCCCTCGTCTGGACGGTGGACGGCAAGCTCACCCAGGTCAACCGCGCCCCGGCGCCGATGGACGGCCTGCTCTTCGCGCCGGATCACCGCACGCTCCTGAGCCCCTCGGGCCAGAGCCAGATCTCGGTGTGGAGCGCCCGCAGAGACACGACCATCGCGCCCCTCGCCGCCCCGCCGCGCTGGCTCGGCCTGCCCATCGAAGAGGAGGTCCCGGAGCCGAGCGAGGGCCGCTACCTCGGCGTGCCCGCGGCGATCTCCCCCGACGGCGCCCTGCTCGCCGAGTCCTGGACGAACCAGCTCCGGGTCTGGGAGCTCGCGACGGGGGCCCTGCTCTCGACCCGCGACACCGGGCTCGCCGAGGTCACCGACGTCGACATCGGCCCCAAGGCCCAGAGCGTCGTCGTGACGACGACGGACGGGCGTGTGCAGGTCTACGACGCCGCTGGCGCCGCGCTCCGCGCCGAGCTCGTCTTGCCCAAAGGCCCCGCCCGGGCCGCCGACCTCTCCCCGGACGGCCGCTCCGTCGCCGTCGCTGGGCCCGACTTTCATGTGCGGGTCTGGGAGCCCTTCGCGGGCGGCCCGACCACGACGATGTTCGGCCACACCGCCCTCGTCACCGACGTGCTGTTCACCAACGACGGGCGCCGGGTGCTCTCGGCCTCGGCGGACGGCACCGTCGGCGGCTGGGACGTGCCCACCCGGCAGCGCGTCGCTGAGCTCCCCGCCCAGCCCCAGGGGGTGCGCTCCTTGGGCCTGAGCCGCGACGGCCTCATCGTCGCCTTCGGGGCGCCGCCGCCGCCGAGCGCCGCCGCCGCTGCCGCGCCGCCCGCCCCAGACAGCACACCCGGCCCGGCGACCCCGCTCCTCTTCACCAGCGCCGGGGCCCCGAGCCCCCAGGCCGCGCTCAAGCTCGGCTGCGCCGGGGTGCCCGCCGTGGTGAGCCGCGACGGAAAACACCTCATCTGCGCCAAGGAGCAGCTCATCAAGGTCGAGATCAGCACCGGGCTCGAGGTCTACGCCGCCGCCGGTCGGTACACCTCCTTGGCCCTGAGCCCCGATGGCCAGCTCCTCGCGGCCGGGACCGGGGGCGGCGCGGTGAGCGTGCTCGACCCCACGACCGGCGCGCTCCTCGTCTCTTTGCCCGGCCACGCCGAGCGGGTGACGGCGGTGGCCTTCTCCGATGATGGCCGGGTGATCGTGAGCGGCAGCGCGGACGGCACCACCCGGGTCTGGAGCCGCCCATGAGCGAGGGGGTGAGCCCGCTCGTCGGCACGCTCCGCCGCGCCCGAGCCGTCGCCGTCGCCCGGGTCGTCGCCGGGGGCTTTGAGGTGCTCTCCCGGGTCGGCAGCGCCACACCTCTGGCCCGGCCTGAGCGCTACGGCGCGGAGCTCGCCGGTCGAGATCTGCCCTACGGCCCGCACCCTCGGCAGACCGTCGACATCTACCGCCCCGTCGACTCCAGCGGCCCGGCCCCGGTGATGGTGTACTTCCACGGCGGCGGCTTCCGGGCGATGTCCAAGGACACCCACTGGCTGATGGCTCTGCGCTTCGCCCGGGCGGGCTTCGTCGTGGTGAACGTCGATTATCGCCTCGCCCCGGAGAGCCCCTTCCCCGCCGCCGCCCAGGACGCCTGCGCCGCGATCCGCCTCGCCGTGGACCTCGCCGGGCGCTACGGCGGCGACCCGACCCGCCTGCTCATCGCCGGGGAGAGCGCCGGGGCCAACCTCACCGCCGTCGCCACCATCGCCTGCTGCTTTGAGCGCCCCGAGCCCTGGGCTCGGGCGGTCTACGACCTCGGCGTCGTGCCCCGGGCGTCTCTGCCCGCCTGCGGCATCCTCCAGGTGAGCGACACCGAGCGCTTCACCCGGGCCAAGCCCCTGCCGCTCATCTCCCGGGACGCCCTGCGTGACCCTGAGGCGGCCTACCTCAAGCGCAGCCTCAGCGCCGAGGTCGAGCTCGCCGACCCCCTGCTCGTCATGGAGCGCGCCCCCCGGGCCGATCGCCCCCTGCCGCCGCACTTTTTGCCCTGCGGCACCAAAGATCCGCTCCTCGACGACACCCGGCGCATGGCCGCGGCGGTCAGCCGCCTCGGCGGCGAGGCGATCCTCCGGGTCTACCCCGGGGAGATCCACGCCTTTCACGCCTTGGTCTGGCGCCCGGCGGCCCGGCGCTGCTGGGAGGAGATGACCCAGTTCGCCTTGGACCGGAGCGCTCCGGTCTGAGCCGCCGCCGCTCAGCCGTGGTCGTGCGGGTGGTGGTCGTGGCCTTCAGCCCGGCGGATCACGACCAAGGTGCCCAGGGCCCGCGCGGCTTGCCCAGCGGCGGGGGGCCCAATCTCGACGCGGTTGCCGACACCTTGCACGAGCAAGGTCCCCTCGGGCCCGGCGATGAAGCCCTTGACGCGTAAGGCCCCGAGGCCGACGAGCCGCGCCCGGAGGGCCTCGGGATCCGTCCCAGGCGGGATCTCCAGCAGCTCCGTGGTGAAGCGCTCGTGGCTGTGGGGCCGGGGGCGGTGGCCCGCCGCGCGGCGCTGCGCCCGCAAGGCGTCGGGATCCGGCGGGAAGAGCAGGTCGGGGTGGAGGTCCCCGGCGATGGCCTCGACGACGGGCACGCCCCCGACACGCTCGGCCAAGGCCGCCCGGGCGCGGTCCTGGTCCGCCGGGGAGAGCAGGTCGAGCTTCGAGAGCACGACGAGGTCGGCGCTGCTCACCTGCTCCTCGAAGGTGCCGTCGAGCTCACGCCCCTCAGCGAGCTGGATCGCCGAGCACACCACCACCGCGGCGTCGTCCCCGACCCAGGCGTTGACCGGCTCACGCCAGAGGTTGAGCTGGGTCTCAAAGGGCAAGGCCACGCCGGAGGTCTCGATGATCACCCGGTCGGGCTGCACCCGGTCGTAGAGGAGCTGGAGCGTCTCCAGGAGCGTGTCCGAGAGGCGGCAGCAGACGCAGCCCCCGGCGAGCTCGATGAAGGACTCTGAAGCGCCGCCGCCGAGCAGGGCCTCGTCGATGCCCAGCTCACCGAGCTCGTTGGAGATGACGGCCACGCGCACCCCGTCCCGCTGGGCGCGCTCCAGGAGCGCCCGGACGAGGGTGGTCTTGCCCGCGCCCAAGAACCCCGAGACGACCAAGGCGGGGACGAGGCCCGACGCCGCCAAGCTCAGCTCTGCGGCGCGGCGGGGGCCTTGTTGATGAGCTCCTGCAGCTCACCGCTCTCGTACATCTCCATCATGATGTCCGAGCCGCCGATGAACTGGCCGTCGATGTAGAGCTGGGGGATGGTCGGCCAAGACGAGAAGGTCTTCACGCCGTCACGCACGGCGGGGTCGGAGAGCACGTCGAAGGTGGCGAACTGGGCGCCCGAGCGCTTGAGGATCTCGATGGCCCGCGCTGAGAAGCCACACTGGGGGAAAAACTTCGTGCCCTTCATGAACAGCACGACACGGTCCTTGGTGACCAGCTCGCGGATGAAGTCGTGCACAGGGTTGTTGCTCATTGGATCTCCAGCGAAGTGGGGCGAGGCGGGGATTGAGTCGGAAAAGTTAGGCGCGGGACGCCCAGCGGGAAGGGGTCCAGGTGCGGAGCGCGAGGGCGTGAATCGCCCCGCCGACTAAGCCGTCGAGGGCCTTGTAGACGAGCTGGTGCTGCTGAATGCGGCTCAGCCCCTCAAAGGTCGGGCTGATGACGTCGGCGGAGAAGTGCTCCTTGTCGCCAGCGTCGTCGGAGACGATGGCGCGGCACTCGGGGATCTTGGCCTCGATCAAGGCCTGAACGGCGGCGGGCTCCATCATGGCGTCTGACCTCCAGGGCCCCCTCTTAACCCCGCGACCCTGCCTCAGTCGCGCCGGATGTGGTAAACAAAGGCCCCGATGCGACTCGTCCCCTACCTCAACGCCCTGGTCGGCGCGGTCATCGCTGGCGCGATCTCCACCGCGTTCCTGATCCCCGCGCTGCCCTTCGCGGTGCTGCCGCGCGGGCACCGAGAGCGGTACATCTGGTGGACCAACACGGGCGCCTCCTACGGGATCCTCCGCTACGCGCTCTGGGCGAAGCTTGACGTCGAGGGGCGCGACCAGATCCCCTTCGGCCAGCCCTACATGGTCGTGGCCAACCACCGCTCCTGGGTGGACGTCATCACGCTGATCTGGGCGGCCCGCGCCGAGGGCCTGTCCAAACGTGAGGTGTTCTTCACGCCGATCATGGGCGTGTTGGGCTACCTCGGCGGCGCGGTGTTCTTCAACCGCGGCGACGCCGAGCAGCGGCGCCGCGCCAAGGAGGAGTGCCTCTACCTGCTCAAGCAGGGGGTGCCGCTGCACATCTACCCCGAGGGAACTCGGACGCGAGATGGCAAACTCCGTGAAAAGATCCACCTCGCGATGCTCGAGGCCTGTTGGGAGCACCGCATACCCCTTGTCCCCGCCGCGCTCTGGGGGACAGAGCGTGTGGTGGGCGTGCCCTTCCGGGGTGTGCACCTCGGCGAGACGGTCCACGCGCGTTTTCGACCGCCGATGGACCCCGCGCTCTACCCAAATGGTGAGGACTACGCCTTGGCCTGCTGGGCGCAGGTGAAGGAGATGGTGGACGCTTTGGAGCGTGAGTACGCGGAGAAGCGCTGAGGGTCCTGGCCAACCCTGGCGGGTTTGAGGCATACTGACAGACGACGCCCGTTGCCTCGCTGACGCGCCCCGCCAATGCACCCAGGAGCCCCCATGCTGTCCTCCCTCGCGCTGTTGTCGCTCTTCACCGTCGCGCCTGTCCAGGCGGGGAGCATTGAGCTCTGGGCCCTCGATGACTTCGGTGATGACGGCTACCTCGTCGGCAACAAGGACGGCTGGAAGGGCGGCTACACCCGCGACCGCTGGTACGTCGCCAGCGAGGTCGCCTACACCCTCACCGACGACAACGTGCAGGGCGTAGACTTTGAGGCCTACGGCGCCAACAGCGCCGCGGACAACTGGGTGGTGCGCGGCGAGACCTACGCCCAGGGCAAGGTGGAGGCCAGCCTCTTCAACTACGACGATGACGCGATGGGCATCGTCTCTCACCTCAGCGCCGCCGACCGCTTCTACATCGCCGTGGTCACCCGCAACAGCGCGCCGCCCCCCGTGGACTCGGTGTCGAACAGCACCCTCCTCGTGATCAAGGTGGACGGCGACGGCGGCGAGCTCATCCTTGAGAAGTCGGCGAGCATCGACCGCAGCGGCGCGTTCAGCCTCACCTTGGAGGTGAACGACGGCGTCGTCATCGCCTCGGTGGACGGCAAAGAGCTGGGCAAGGTCGTAGACCCTGACCCCTTGCCCTCGGGCCAGGTCGGGTTCTTCTCCTACGACACCGGCGGCTCCTCCGGCGGCGGCGGCGACAGCACCTACGCCGGGGCGACGGCGATCACCGCGAGCCTCAGCGACGACGACGATGACGGCGTCGCCGACGACGCCGACAACTGTGAGACGACCGAGAACGCCGACCAGGCCGACAAGGACCAGGACGGGATCGGCGACGCCTGCGACGAGCCGGATCCTACGGACGACACCGGCACCACGGACGACACCGGCACCACCGGGGATGACACGAGCTCGACGGGCGACGACACGAGCTCGACGGGTGACGACACGAGCACCACCGGCGACGACACCGGCGGCGGGCCGGTGCGCCCGGACCTCGTCGTGCTCCGGCCGGGCTGCGCGTGCGCCAGCGCTGAGGCCCCCTCGGCGTGGTGGGGGCTGGCCCTCGGCGCGCTGGCGCTCTTACGTCGGCGGTCCCGCTGAGCGGGAGGTGAGGCCCCGAAGGGCCTCACCCCAGGATCACTTCCCAGCGCCCTCGGCGGGAGCGGCGCCCTCAGCGGGGGCGGCGCCCTCGGCGGGGGCGGCCGGCGCTGCGTCACCAAAACGCACGACGTAGGCGCGGCGGTCGTTGGGGCCGGCCAAGAAGTACTTGCCCTTGGGCAAGGCGTCGGCGCCGATGTACTTCACCGCGCGGTCACCCTCGGCCACGGACACGACCTTCGAGGCGTCGATGGTGGCCTCGACGACCTTGTAGTCCGTCTCAGACTTGGCCTCGACCCCGAAGTAGAGCCAGTTGGCGCCCAAGGTGAAGAACTTGTCGCCCTCGACCTCGGGGTTGAACTTGATCTCGGGGTTCTCGATGGCGGGGACAAGCTGCAGCTCGCTGCTGGCGCGCTTGCCGACGAGCACGAGGTGCTCACCCGGAGCGATGAGGTTCCAGGTCTCCTCCTTCGAGGGCTTCGTGGAGGGGTAACGGACCTCCTGCTGGGTGCCGAGCAGGGTGGCCTTCTTGATGTCGGCGTAGGTGCTGACCGGCTTGAGGCTCGTGCCCTGGAGGATGTAGACGCCGTCGCCCTCGTTCGCGCGCCAGACCTTGATCTCCACCTGGCCCGCGGCCGGGGTGCCGCCCTCGATGGCCGGGGCGCCGACCAGCAAGAGGTTCTTGTCCGAGGGAGAGAGGGAGTACTTCGCGCCGGAGCAGGTGTTCTCCAGCTTGAAGACGCCGTTCGCGTCCGTCTTGCCCTCACGAACCTGGCAGGTGAGGTCACCACCGTCGGCGCGGGCGAGAATGGTGACGTCGGCGGCGGGCTGGCCCGTGAGGCCGTCCACGAGCTTCCCCTCGAAGCTGCCCGAGCTACATGCGGTGAACGCCCCGAGCAGTACAAGCGCGGCGGACCGCGCGGCGAATTTGATCATGGTAATTGCTCCTTTTTCTGGTTCCCCAGGATGGTCTCGTCGGGGAACTGTCAAGATATTTCACTTGAGTGACAAAGTGGGAAACCAAAGCGCATGTTTTTTAAGAATCACGCTCTGCGCTTGTACAGGGTCTTATTTTTGCGTAGTTTGATGGCGAACGAACTGTCTGAGAGGATCCCTTCCATGCGCGCGATGATCGGCTCGACCCCTCTGCTGCTGATCCTCTTGGGGGGCTGCTTTGAGCTGCCCGCGCGCGTCAAAGACAGCGGCGGCGGAGACACGGGTGTGAGCGGCGGGGAGTGCCCTCCCGACTCCATCCCGAGCCCCCTCGGCTCCGTCACGATCGTCGATTTTGTCGTGGACGGCACCCGCCTCGGCCCGAGCGCGTCGTCGCTCTGCTCCTTCGCGGGGGGCTACGGCGCGCGCCTCGGCCTCAGCTCCGAGGGGGCGAGCGGCCTCGTCGTGGTGCAGAGCGCGGAGCAGGGCGCCTGGGGCGTGCCGGACCCCGACGTCTCGGTCTCCGTGCAGTGGGGGGACACGAGCTGGGCGTCCTCGGACTTCTTCACCGGCAGCGTCGTGATCTCCGAGGGCGACGACTCCGGCCTCAGCGACTCCGGCGGCGGGTCCTACGTCAGCTTCAGCGGCGAGGCGACGAACGCGGACTCGGCGCAGCTCATCCTCAACGTGAGCTGGGGCGGCTGAGGGGCGGGCTGGCCGCTGGGGCGCTCGTTGGCGCGGCCTCGGCGGGCGCGCCGGGCTCGGCGGCGGCCTCGCGGCGAGGGTAGGCGTCGTTGGTGACCCGGGTGACCTGGAAGATCGCGTAGAAGAGGCGGTCCTCGAGGTGCTCCCGCACGGACCTCGGGAGCGCCCGCCGCACGAGGCGCGCGGGCAAAAAGAGCGCGTTGGCGAGGTGGTCGGCGAGGCGCGTCTGCATGCCCTAAGAATAACGCCAGCCTGTGCTATGCTGTAGAAAACCATTCAGGTGCGCTATGCCTCCGCAATCCCGTGTTGGTGACAACGCCTTCAACCCCGCTGACGCCCACGGCTGCCCCGCCTGCCCGCACCCCGTCACCGGGCCCGGCCAGGCTGGCAGCCCCGACGTGATCGTGAACGGCATGCAGGCCCTGCGCATCGGGGATCCCGGCCAGCACGCCGCCTGCTGCGGGCCGAACACCTGGGTCGTCGCCTCGGGCTCGGGCTCGGTCACCTTCAACAACATCCCCGCCGCGCGCCTGGGCGACAGCACCACCCACTGCGGCGGCGCGGGCAGCCTCATCGTCGGCAGCCCGAACGTCATCGTCGGCGGGTAGGGCCGCTGCCCGCGCTCCTGCTCCCGGGCTCACCGCCGCTGGTCTGCCCGGCCTGCCGCCAGGTCGTTGACGGGACGATCCGGTATGAGCTCCTGGAGCCGCACCCCGCCGGGCTCGTCTGCCCGAACTGCGGCGCGGAGTACCCCATCGTTGACGGCGTGCCCCTGGTGATGCGGGGCCTCGACGCCTGGCTGGCGACGGAGGCCGCCGTGGTGTTCGCCCGCCGAGATCTCCCCGAGGCCACCGCCGCCCGGCTCATGCGCGGCGCCGGGGGCTCCTTGCCTCGGGAGGCCCAGCTCCTGCGGGCCTACCGCGACGCGCCGCCGAGCCCCCTGCACGAGCGTGTCGCCGCCTGGATCTCCGCCCAGCCCGGCCTCTTCTTGGAGCTGGGCTGTGGCCTCGGCGTCGGCGGAGACGTCGCCCGGGAGCGGCGCATCGGCCTCGACCTCAGCTTCACCATGGCCCGGTCTTACCTAGGCCGCGGCCTCGTCGGCGACGCCTTGGACCCGCCCTTTGAGGCCGAGCGCTTCGACAACCTGCTCCTGCTCAACGTGCTCGACTCCTGCCGGGATCCTCGGGTGCTGCTCGCCCAGGCCGACGCGCTCCTGCGGCCCGGCGGCGGGATGTTGATCTCCTGCGCCTGGGCTTGGCATGACGAGGTCACCCCCGTCGCCGCACGAATCACCCCGGACCAGCTCCGCCGCGCCTTGGCCGGGGATCGCCGGGCCCTGGGCCTCACCTTGCGGTACACCGTCGAGGCCGAGGAGGACCCCGTGCTCTGGCGGCTCCGGGCGGGCCCCCGCACCATACACGAGCACGGCGTGATGCTCCTCGCCCTGCGAAAGTCCGCCGATTGACGGCGGGCTGTAACCATCGCTTGTCTCTGGGCGAGGCTTGAGGCAGAATATGGGGGAGCCCGACCGACCCAAAAACCGCGGCGGGCCCACCTCCTCATCTCGTCGATTCACACCCTGAGAACACCTCCGCGACGCCCTGGCGCCGCGCTCCGGGAGGCTCCAATGCCCAAGATCACCGACCGCTTCGGCCGCCCCTCCTCTGGGCAGATGCCGGGGCTCGTCGAGGCCATCGTCACCGACAACGTCGACCCCGCCGAGCTCGCCCGGGTGCGCGTGAAGTTCCCGTCCTTGCCCGGCCCCCCGAGCGGCGGCGACGAGATCCTCTCCTACTGGGCCCGCCTCGTCATGCCCATGGCCGGCAAAGAGCGCGGCTGGGTGACGATCCCCGAGATCGGCGATGAGGTGCTCGTCGCCTTCGTGCACGGCGACTTCAACAACGCCATCGTCATCGGCTCGTTGTACAACGGCGTGGACACCCCGCCCTACGCCAACGAAGACAAAGAGGACAACCTCCGCGTCTTCCAGTCGCGCTCCGGGCACCGTGTCACCTTCGACGACACGAAGGGTGAGGAGCGCATCGAGCTCATCGTCTTCAACGAGGAGATCCGCATCATCTGGGACGCCAAAGAGAAGGTGCTCTCGGTGTACTGCGGCAAGGACATCATCGTTGAGGCCAAAGAGACGATCTCGATGAAGTGTAAGGACTTCGTGCTCAAGGCCGACAACAGCGTGAGCATCGAGGCCGGGGCCAACATGGACCTCAAGGCGGGCTCGGCGCTCACGGCGAAGGGCGGAAACAGCATGGTGCTCACCGCGAGCATGACCCAGATCAACTGAGCCATCTCGCGGCGAAGCCCCTCAAACCTAACGTTTGGTGATGGTCCTGAGATCCCCCAGGACCCGCGGGTGTAGCCATGATGAGCAGACTCACGACGATCCGGGCAGGCGCCCGCGCTGAAGGTGCGGCGGTCTATGTGTGGGGCGCGGACTTCTCGGTCTGCGCCGACGCCGTGGAGCGGATGGGGTTGTCGCTCCTGCGGGTCGAGTCCGGCGGGTTCGCCGCGGAGTGGACCGAGCCCCTGCGGGAGCTGCTCCAAGCCGGGCGTTACCGCGTGTCCTACGAGGTGCTGCCGTGGCAGGTCGTCGAGTGGCGTGAGCTGGGGCGGTCCTTGTTTAAGGACACGGTGGTCGACCAGGTCGAGGCCCAGCACGCCGACGACCCGCGCTGGGGCACCGACGCCTTCGCGGATGACTACAAGACGGAGCTAGGCGCCATCTCTGCGGCGACCGTGGCGCGCCTCGTCATCGCGCGGCTCGACGACGTGCTGACCATGTGCGCCTGGCGTGTGTTCGATCGGGAGCGCGGCCTGCTCACCGCCCGGCTCGGCCTGGGCACGACGGAGTCCTCCTCCGAGGTGCTGGCGGTGCTCGATCAGCTCGGCGCCGAAGGAGAGGATCGGGCCCGGCTCTATCAGCTCTGGATCGCCTCCCAAGGCTGGTGGTAAGCTCCTCGGGCGCGCGAGCCCGCGCGTGAGAATCGGCGCTGGCCGAGGAGCAGACGATGGGACGACCGACCGAGTTTATGAACGCCTTGCGGGACCCCAAAGGTAAGCCGCTCCAAGGGACCCACCCCGCCGACGCCGCGCTGCGCTCCTTGTGGGTGCACGTCGCCTTCGCCGATGGGCGCGTCGGGGACGCCGAGCTGGCCTTGTTCCAGGCCGTCTCCCCGGGCGTGAGCCGCGACGCGCTCCTGCTCCTCATCGCCGAGGACGCCGCCAAGCCCCTCGACCTGGGGGCCCTCGCCGAGGCCCTGCCCGACGCCGACGACCGCCAGGAGGCCTTCATGCTGGCGAGCTGGATGGTCGGCCAGGACGACCGGCTGCACAAGGCCGAGGCCAAGCTCCTCGCGGAGCTGATGCGGGAGCTGCGCCTCTAAGCGTCGCGCAGCGGCTCGTCACCGAGCTCGTCGGGCACGAGCGCCGGGAGCACGGGGTGCTCGTCGGTGTGCGCGTCGATGAGCTGCCGCTCCAGGGCGGTGATGGTGCGCTGGGCGAGGCCGAAGCGGGCGCGCAGCTCCTCCAGCTCGGCCCGGGCGGCCTTGAGCTGGAGCTTCGCCGCGGTCTGCTGGGCGAGCTCCTCCAAGGCCTCCTCGCCGGGCTCGTCGCTCAGCGCGCGCACCACCCCGGCCGGGGCGCTGGGCTCTTTGCCCCGCCGGGCGATGCGCCGGGAGAGCTCCTGTAAGGACTGCCGGGCCACGCGCAGGTCCTCGCGGAGCTGGTGCTCGACGACCTCACGGCGGCCGAGCTCCTCAAAGTTGCGCTGGATGTGGTTCTGGATGAGGCGCAGGCAGTTCTGGGCGTCGGACGGCAGGCTCATCCCCGGGCCCGCCGTGAGCAGGGTGACGGTCTGGAGGTCGTGGTGCAGGGCCGCCAAGGCGCGCTGGGACTGCGCCGTGACGTCGGGCAGCTCATGCAGGCGGTTGAGCTCCGCCTCCAGGCGTTTGACCTCTCCCCGCGCGTCGATGAGCCGCGACAGCAGGATCGCCGCGACCGTCGCCAAGGCCGAGATGGCCACGAGGCTCCCGAAGAGGCCGCCCATCTCAGCCGATTCGGATCTTGTAGGGGTTGTCCGACGCCTTCTTGGCGGTGTTGGCGACCTTCTCTTTGGCCTTGGCGAGCTGCTCCTTCATGACCTCGTTGTCGGGCTCAAAGGTGAGCGCGAACTGGGTCTGCATGACGCAGCCGTTGTAGTCGCCGTCTTTCCAGCACTGGAGCGCCATGCGCCAGTACTTGCCGCCCTTCTCGGTGCGGGCGGCCTGCTCGGGATCAGCGTTCGCCGCGGCGCCCGCCCGGGCCTCTTTGCGGCCCTCGTCGCTGAGGCGCTGGGCCCCGGAGCCGAGCTCGTTGTCGTAGGCGCTGCGGGCGTCGGGGTCACGCAGGATGCGGTAGGCCTCGTTCAGCGCGCGGTAGATGCGGTTGACCTTGTTGCGCAGCTCGGCGTCGCCGACGCGGGCGAAGCGGTCGGGGTGCAGGCGGCGAGACTCCTCGCGGAAGGCGGGCTCGACGTCGGCTTGGGCGCATCCCCGGGGGAGCTGGAGCAGGCGGTAGTAGTCGAGCTCGCCGAGGATCTCGGCGAGGGCCTCAGCCTCGTAGGCTTGACGCATCCGAACGTCCATGAGGTCTCCTGCGCGGGTTGGTTTATTATAACTCTGATGCGCTGGATCTCAGCCTCAGAAATCCAGCTCGTCAAATCGTTTGGACTGCACCTCGTCTTGGGTGAGCCCGCTGGAGGCCTCGATGCGCATGTCTCGGTGCACGCCACGGTCAAGATCCTCGGCGACGACGTGCACGATGCCGTCGCTGTCGATCTCGAAGCCGATGCGCACCTTCACCTGGCCCCGGGGCGCGGGGCGCAGGTGGTCGAGGACAAACTGCCCGAGGAGCTCGTTGTCCGACGCCATGCGGCTCTCGCCCTGGTAGACCTCGACGCGCACCTCGCCCTGGTTGTCATGCGCGGTCGAGAAGACCTTCGTGGCCTCGGTGGGGATCGTCGTGTTGCGCGGGATCAGCACCTCGCAGAAGCCGCCGACGGTGCGTATGCCCAGCGACTGCGGGGTGACGTCGAGGAGCAGCGCGCTGGCCTGGGGGTTGTCGGCGGTGAGCGTGTGCGCCTGGATCGCCGCGCCGATGGCCACGACCTCGTCGGGGTTGATGCGGGTGAAGGGCGCCTTGCCGAAGTAGTCGCCGACGGCGTCGCGGATGAAGGGCGGCCGGGTCATACCCCCGACCATCAGCACATGGTCGATCTGACCGCGGGTCAGTCGGGCCTGGGAGAGCGCGTCGTCGCAGGTCAAGAAGGTGCGCTGGATGAGGGGGCGCACGATGCGGGCGAGCTCGTCGCGGCTGAGCTTGATGGTGAGGCCGAGCTCCTCTCCTTTGGGGCCCCGGGCGAGGTTGGGCACGTCGAGCTCTACATGCTCGGCCTCGGTGAGCGCGATCTTCGCCCGCTCACCGGCCGCCCGCAGCTTGAGGCGCGCGGTGCGGTTCGCCGTGAGATCGACGTTGTGGGCGCGCCTGAACAGCTCCAGGAGGTGATCGCCGATGGCGGCGTCGAAGTCGTCTCCGCCCAAGAAGGTGTCGCCGCTCGTTGCCACGACCTCAAAGAGGTCGTCGTCGAGGCGCAGGATCGACACGTCGAAGGTGCCGCCGCCGAGGTCATACACCGCGATGTGCTGGCGTTTGCCCTTGTTGAAGCCGTAGGCCAGGGCGGCGGCCGTGGGCTCGTTGAGGATGCGTAAGCAGTCGAGCCCGGCGATGGTGGCGGCGTCGCGGGTGGCCTGGCGCTGGTGGTCGTTGAAGTAGGCCGGGACGGTGATCACCGCCTGCCGCACCTCGTGGCCGAGGCCCTGCTCGGCGATACGTTTCATGTGGCGCAGGACCTGGGCGCTCACCTCCGGCACGGAGAGCACCTTGCCGTTCACCTCGATGCGGGCGTCGGCGTTCGGGCCCTCGACGATCTTGTAGGCCGTGGAGCTGATGATTCGTTTCACCGTGTCCGAGGTGAAGCGGCGGCCGATGAGGCGCTTCGCCGAGGCGACGGTGGACTCTGGGGCGTAGATGAGGTTTCGCCGGGCGCGGTGGCCGACGACGACGGCGCCGCTGTGGCCATAAGCGACGACTGAAGGCTGGGTGCGCTGGCCCTCCTCATCCGCGAAGACGACCGGACCGTTGGGGCCGACCCAGGCCACGCAGGAGTTGGAGGTCCCGAGGTCGATCCCGATCGCCGTGCTCATCAGCGCCTCTTGGCTTGGAGGGGTCTAGTCTAACGGGGATCGTCGAGGTGTGGGGCCAAGAGCGCGGCGAGCGCCTCGTGCACCCGCCCATTGCTGGCCAAGATCCTTGGCTCGTCAAGGCGCAAGGGGCCGAGCTCGGTCTCGCTCACCCGGCCGCCGCCCTCGGCCACGAGCAGCGCCCCGGCGGCCACGTCCCACGGAGAGAGGCCGATCTCAAAGTAGGCGTCGAGGCGCCCGCAGGCGACCCAGGCGAGGTCCAGAGCCGCCGCCCCGGCGCGGCGAAAGCCTTGGGTGTGCTCCAGGATCACCCGGACGAGGCCGAGGTAGTACGCGGCGCGCTGGCGGCGGTCGTAGGGGAAGCCGCTGGCGACGAGGCAGTCGTTCAGCGACTCCCGGGCGGAGACGCCGACGGGTCGGCCGTTCAGCGTGAGCCCGGCGCCGCGGCGGGCCTCAAAGAGCTCGTCCCGGCAAGGATCGTAGACGAGGCCGAGCGCCAGCACACCGTCGAGCTCCAGGGCGATGGACACGGCGAAGTGCGGCAGGCTGTGCACAAAGTTGGTGGTGCCGTCGAGGGGATCGACGATCCAGCGCGTCGGGGCGGACCAGGCGCCGCCGCCCTCTTCAGCGAGGATCGGCACGTCCGGCGTCGCCGCGCTGAGGGCCTCGCGGATGATGCGCTCGCTCTCCAGGTCGATGGCGGTGACGAGGTCCACCTCGCCCTTGCGGCTGGCCGCGGCGCCTAGGTTCTGGCGCTGCAGCGCCCCGGCGGCCAAGGCGGCGGCGCGGGCGGCGGACTGGGCGGAGATGAGCTGGGCCTCGGTCATGGCGTGTCGAGGAGCAAGGTCACGGGGCCGTCGTTCACGAGGCTCACCTTCATGTCGGCGCCGAACACGCCCCGGCCGACGGTGAGGCCCTCGGCGGCGAGGAGCGCGCAGAAGCGCTCGTAGAGGGGCTCGGCGAGCTGGGGCGGGGCGGCGCCGATGAAGCTCGGGCGGCGGCCCTTTCGGCAGTCACCGTAGAGCGTGAACTGGGAGATGACCAGGGCCGAGGGCTCGGGCAGCTCCGTGAGGCCGAGGTTCATCTTGCCCTCAGCGTCGGGGAAGATGCGCAGCCCGGCGATCCGTTTGGCGAGCCACTCGGCCTGGGCCTCGGTGTCTTGAGGCCCGACGCCGAGCAAGATGAGCAGGCCGCGCCCCGAGCGCCCGACCTCCTCACCGTCCACCGTCACCCGGGCCTCGCTGACCCGCTGAACCACCGCGCGCATCTCGCTCCTCGCCGCGCCGCCCCGTCAGGAGCAGTTGAGCACGTCGCCGCTCACGGTGCAGGTGACCGAGCCCGACTTGCTCGCGGTGAAGGCGCCACGTTTGCCATCGACCTCGATGCGGCAGCTCTGCGCGCCGTCGAAGACCATGCGGGTGGTGCCGGAGAACTTCTGGCTCTGGCCGTCGCCGCAGCTCACCGAGGCCCGGCTCGCCGAGCCCATGACCGCGAGCTTGATCTCGACCTTGCCGCCGTCGGCGCTGGAACTGGCCGCGGTCGTCGTCGTGGTCGTCTTGGGCGGGGTCGTGGTGGTGGTCGTCGTCGTGTCGCGGCGGCCGCTCGTGCCTGTGGCGGCCTTGGACGTCGAGGAGCCGCTCGTGGACGAGCCGCTCGACGTGGTCTTGGGCGGGGTCTTGGCGGGCTCGGCCTTCGGCGTCTCGGTCTTCGGCGGGTCCGTCTTCGCCGGGGGCGGCGGCGGCGCCTCGGGCTCGGCGGCCTTCTCCGGCGCCGGGGCGGCGGTGTCACCCTTCGCCTTGTCGGTCTTCTCGGCCTTCGGCTCCTCGGCGGGGGCCTCGGCGGGCTCCTCGACGACCTCGGCGGGGGCCTCGACCTCGTCTGGGGTCTCCGCGCCGCCGATCATGCCGTTGGTGTAGGCGTAGTACGCCCCGCCGCCGACGCCGATCACGCCGAGGCAGGCCACAAAGAGGCCCACAGCGCCGATGACGACCCACTTGAGCTTCGAGCCCGAGGCCGGGGCCTCCTCTTCTTCACCGCCGCCGTCGTTGGGGGTGGGGCCGGTGATCACCGGGCCGCGGGCGACGGGGCTCTGGGCCACGGGGCCCTGGGCGAAGGGGCTCTGGGCGACGGGGCCCTGGGCGGCGGGGCCCTGGTTGAACGGCGAGCGCGCGGGCTTGGCCGGCTCGTCGTTGAAGAAGTCGTCATCGGCGGTGCTGAACCCGCCGGTCGGGGCCTTGGGCTTGCTGGCGACGGGGGCCGGGCCGCCGAGGTCCTCGTCCTGGGCGTAGCCGCCGCCGCCGCGACCGCCGCGGCTGGGCTTCGCCGGGGGGAGCTGCTCCTCGCTCTCGTCGTCTTCAGCCTGCATCAAGGCGGCGATCTTCTCTTTGGACCACATCGCCGTGCTCTCGCCCTTCGCGGACGGGGCCTGGCGGTTGTCCTTCTTAAACGCGCCGGTCGCGCCCTTGGGCAAGGGGCCGGAGAGGTTCTTCGGGCCGCCGAGGTCCTCCTGGACCGGCGCCGCGGGGCGACGACCCCCAGCGACGCCGCCGGAGGCGGGCACCACCTGGGCCGCCCACTGGCGGAGGCTCTGGCCGGGGCACTGGCTGGCGACCTGGGCGAGCACGTTCGCGGCGTCGAGCGGCAGGGGGCGCTCGTCGGGGTGGTACGCGAGGATCCCGGCCAAGAACTTACGCACGTCCTCCAGCCACCGTTTGCCCTCGATGGACGAGAAGTCCATCGCCATGACCCGGGTGATCACCGCGTCGTCGTGGGCGTCGGCGTCTTTGGGCAGGGCCCCCAGCGGCTCGGCGCTGAGCAGGCTGTGGAGGATCACGCCGAGGCCGAACACGTCGGTCTGGTGGCCGACGGGTTTGCCTTCGGGGGCGCGGGTGGAGCGGCGGTTGGCGTTGAAGCCCTCGACGGCGACGGCGCCGTCGGCGGTGATCTTGATGAGGCCGGGCTTGATGTCGCCGTGGAGCGCGCGGTCCTCCTCAGCGATGGTGAGGATGTCGGCGATGGCCGAGCCGATCTCGATGGCGACGCGCAGGGGAGGGCGCTCCCGCGCCAGGAGCGCGGCGAGGTCCACGCCCGGGGCTTCGCCCTCTTCAGTGAGGATGTTGCCTTCTTCGCCGGGCTCACGGGTGTAGTAGGTGCTCACGCGATCCTCTTGCCTGCTCTTCCTGGAGGGTTGGGCGTCGTCCAACCGGGTCGTCGTGTCGGCCACCGCCAACGCGCGCCCATTGGATAACGCGCCGTCGGCGCACGGGTCTATGGTCGCCCGGAACAGCGCGCGGATCAAGCCCGATGATGGCGAGCCCCGAGAACGTCTGCGCCGAGGCCGCTCATCGGGGCGCGGGCCCCAAGCTGCCGACCTGGCCGCGCTGGCGCAGGAGCTGGTCGAGGAGCACCATCGCGGCGCCAGCCTCGACCATCGGCACGGCCCGGGGCAGCACACATGGATCGTGGCGGCCGCGGGGCATGAGCGTGACGGCCTCGCCCGCGTCGTTCACGGTGTCTTGGGGCTTAAAGATCGTCGCCACGGGCTTAAACGCGGCGCCGAAGAGGATAGGCATGCCGTTCGAGATCCCGCCCTGGATGCCGCCGGAGCGGTTGGTGCTCGTGCGCACCTGGCCGTTGACGGAGATGAAGGCGTCGTTGTGGGCGCTGCCGCGCTGGGTGACCCCGGCGAAGCCGCTGCCGCTCTCGAAGCCTTTGCAGGCGGGCAGAGAGAGCATCGCCCGGGCGAGCTCGGCCTCCAGCTTGTCGAAGACCGGGTCGCCCAGGCCCGCGGGCACGTTCCGGGCCACGCAGCGGATCACCCCGCCGATGGTGTCGCCGTCCGCGCGCACCTCCCGGATGAGCGCCTCCATACGCGCGGCGGTCTCCACATCGGGGCAACGCACGATGTTGGCCTCGATCTGCTCCATCGTCACCGTCTCGGGGTCCACCTCGGCGCGGATCGTTCCCACCTGCTCCACCCAGGCGAGGATCTCCACCCCACAGAGCGCCGCGAGGGCCTGCTTGGCGACGGCCCCCGCCGCCACCCGCGCCGCCGTCTCTCTCGCGGACGCGCGACCGCCGCCCGCCCAGGCGCGGACGCCGTACTTCGTGTCGTAGGTGTAGTCGGCGTGAGAGGGCCGGTACTTGTCGCGGAAGGGCTCATAGGCCCGGGAGTCGGCGTCCTCGTTCGGGATGAGCAGCGCGATGGGCGTGCCCAAGGTGAGGCCGTCGGCGAGGCCCGAGAGCACCTGCACCCGGTCGGACTCCTTGCGCTGGGTGGTGATGGAGGACTGGCCGGGCTTACGCCGGTCCAGCTCCCGCTGAACGGCGTCGAGGTCCAAGGCGAGGCGCGGCGGGCAGCCCTCGACGACGGCGCCGATGGCCCCGCCGTGGGACTCGCCGAAGGTGGTGACGCGGAAGAGGAGGCCGGTAGAGGAGCCCATGCCTCGCCCTTAACCCACGACCTCCATGCCCGTCGTGTCTTCGCCGAGCTCGACGTTCTTGATCATCTGCCAGGCCGTCTCCGCAGAGCGGCGCAGCTCATCGACGCTCTTCACCCGGCTGAGCTGGCGTTTGATCATCTCCGGCCGGTAATAGAAGCGCAGGTACGCGATGCGGGTCCAGCGCTGGATCTCGGCGTCGGTCATGTTGCAGCGGGGGCGGGGCACGAGGTCGTCGTGGGGATTCAGCACAAACTCGCGCCAATAATCCCGGCCCGTCTCCTCCAGCATCATCGTATACATCTCCGTGGCGGGCATCGGCGTCACCTTGGAGAACTGGGCGTAGTCGAGGTCCATCTCGATGGCGAGGCGGATGGTCTGCCGGATGGTCGCGGGCGTCTCATAGGGGTTGCCGAGCATGAAGTAGCCGAAGGTGTCGATGCCCTCCTCCCGCGTCTCCCGCACGACCCGCTTGACGAGCTCCAGGGACGTGGACTTCTTCAAGACCTTGAGGATCTCGCGGTTGCCGCTCTCGACGCCATAATAAATGCGCGCGCAGCCCGCCCGTCTCATCGCGGAGAGCACGTCCTTCGTGATACAGTCTACCCGGGTGCGGGCGGCCCAGACGATGTCGAGCTTGCGGCGGTTGATCTCCTCACAGATCTCGATCACGCGGTCCTTACGGATGGTGAACGAGGAGTCGAAGAAGTCGAGCTCACGGATGCCGAACTCGTTCACGCAGAGCTCGAGCTCGTCCACGACGTTCTTCGGCGAGCGCGCCCGGAAGGCCTTGGAGCCCTGCTCGCAGAAGATGCACTTGTAGGGGCAGCCGCGGCTGGTGATGAAGCAGGTGAAGTTCTTGTACTTGCTGATGAAGCTGTAGTAGAGGCTGTTGTCGATGAGGCGCCGGGCGGGGAAGGGGACCTCGTCCACCTCGATGGTCTTCTCCGTCGCCGTGACGACCACCTCGCCGCCCGCCTGGGTGGGGCCGCCGACGCGGAAGGCGATGCCTTTTACGTCGCGCAGGTCGCGGCGGTTCTCCAGCGCGTGCAGGAGGTTCGGCAGGCTCAGCTCGGCCTCGCCGGTCACCGCGTAGTCGATGGCCTCATGCGTGAGCGTCTCCCGGGGGTAGATGCTCAGGTGAACGCCGCCGACGATGGTGGGCGTGCCGGTGCGGGCCTTGATCGCCTTGATCCAGTCAAGGGTCTGGAAGAAGAGGTAGGTCGTGATCGTGTAGCCGATGTACGAGGGCCCGAAGGCCTCCAGGCGCGCGACGGTCTCGTCTAGGGTGAGGCCCTCGGCGTGGGCGTCGATGAACAGCACCTCCGCGCCCGCGCTCTCCAAGATGCCCGCCACATAGAGCAGAGACAGGCTTGGGAAGATGCCGTAGTTCTCCTTGACGGTCTTGATGCCGGGCTCGTTCTTCACCGGGCCGTAAGGCGGGTAGACCAGGGCGACTCGAAGTCCGTCGACGCGTCTTGCGCTCATGGGGGGCACCTCTGCTGTGCATTTTAGCCCACATTCCAGGCGCCTGTACGATCTCACCCCATGGATCCCGCGCCGGAGCCCAAGCCGAGTCGGCCACAACGGTGTATCCTCGCCGGGCATGTTCCGCCGCGCCCTGAGCCCCTGGACCTTCTGGCTCGCCTTGGCCCTGGCGTTGGGCCTCGCTTGGGTCCAGGTGAGCCTGTGGACGGCGCAGAACGGCCTCCCCGATGGCCACCAGAACGAGTTCTTACACGTCGGCAACGCCCTTGACCTCTGGGGCGCCTGGGTGGAGCGCGACGCCTGGCACCTGCGCTACTACCTCAGCACCAACTACTGGCCCCCGGGCTTCTATCTTTGGCCTTGGCCGTGGATGGCGGCCCTGGGCGCGGGGCATCGGGCGATGGTGCTGGCGAACCTCGGCCACCTCGCCGTGCTCTTGTGGGCGGCGGGGCGGGGCGCCGAGGCCCTCGCCGGGCGGGGCGCGGCGCTGTGGACGATGGTGTTGTTGAGCCTCACGCCTTCGGTCTACGGCAACCTCGTGCGGTTCGAGCCGAACCTCGCCGTGGCGGCCTGGGTGAGCGTGGCGGCGCTGTGGTTGGGGCGCTCCGACGGCCTGAGCCGGGCCCGGGAGAGCGCCCTCTTCGGCCTCGCCTGCGGCGTCGGGATGCTGATGGATCGCCTGTCCATGGGCATCTTCTTGGCCCCGGCGGGGCTCTGGGTGCTCGTGACCGCGCCGCGCCCGCCCGGTGAGCTCCGCCGCCGCCTGGGGGGCGTCGCCTGGGCCTTGGTGGCGTCCTTGGCCTTGTGTGGGCCCTGGCTCTGGCAGTTTCTCCAGCTTCATCGCGAGGAGCTGCTCTCCCAGACCGCGACGGGGGAGATCGACTCCACGGGCGCCCAGACCGAGAGCCGGGCCTTCTTCTCGGCGTCGAACCTGCTCTATTACCCGCTGAGCCTCGTGGATGGGCAGGCGGGGCTGGCCTTGGGTGGGCTCGCTCTGCTGGCGCTCTTGGCCTCGGTCTTCACCCGGGGCGAGGCGCCCTCCCGACGGGCGGCGCGGCAGGCGCAGACGGCGGTGATCCTCTCCGGCGTGCTGGTCTTCACCCTCATCGCCAAGAAGCAGGCCTTCTACACCATCCCGGCCTTGGGGGCGCTCATGGCGCTCACCGGGGCCTGGCTCAGCGGGGGCCGGGCCTGGCGGCGCTGGGTGGGGGTGGCGGTGGTGATCGTCGGGCTGCACCAGCAGCAGGTGCGGCTCTGGGGGGCGCCGGGGCTCGGCCTGCCCGCGGCCTTGAGCGGCCCGAGCGTGCCCGAGGCCTGGGTGAGCCCACGTCACCCCCAGGCGCTCCCGCCCCGGGGCCTGCGCCTGCCCCTGGACGCCCTCGCGGCGAGCCTCGGCGGAGGTGAGGTGATCACCTTCTCCGAGGACCCGGTCTGGGCCGAGATCTACCTCAACCTCCAGCTCCGCGAGCGCCTGCCCGGCCAGGCCGTGCGTGGTGTGTTGACCGACCCCCAAGGCGCCTTTGAGTGGTTAGGCGTCGCCGAGGCCTTCGTGTGGGTGAGCGTCGATGAGGGCGCGGACTGGCCGGGGCTCGCGCGCATCGAGGGCGCGCTTGTCGAGCAGCACTACCAGCTCAGCGAGCTGCCCCCCTTGGCCGAGGCGATGTCGACGGCCCGGGGGCAGTTTCAGCTCGTGGCCTGGTGGCCGACCCCAGACGGCGGGCGCGTCCGGGCCTATCGCCGGGCGCGACCCACGAAGCCCTGAGCCGAGGAGCTGCCGCGGCGGCGACTTAGGCCGCCACGGGCCCGGATCCACGCCGATCAGATGCGGTTGTTCAGCTCGATGACGTCGAGGGTGCCACCACGAAGCACAGACTCGACCTGACGCGCCTTGAGCGGACGGCCGGTGAGCACCTCAAAGACGCCCTGAATGGCGCCCATGGTGAAGGTGAGCACCCGGGGTGAGCCCTGGGGCTCCCCGGCGGAGCAGAGGGTCTCCGACAGCGTGACGCGGATGGTCTCGCCGCGCTCCTCGACGGACTCGACGTTGCAGAGCCGGGTGCCCGACGCGCCGATGGCGCCGTTGAGGATCGGCGCCGTGTCGGCCAGCGGCATCGAGGTCTTGCCGACGTGCTGCTCGGCGATCTGACGGCCGCGGGCGCGACCGGCGTTGATGAGCGCGACGTGGGCCGCGCGCTCGCCAAGCGCCTGCTCGACGCCGACGACGATGGCCTTGGTGCAGATGATGCTGGAGAAGTCGCCGAGCTGCGGACGCAGCGGCGCCTGGGAGGTAGATTCCATTGTGACTCCGGGCTGGTTGGTCGTCCTGACGATACACCCCGGTCTGAGGAGGGCCCCGCCGAGCGACGTCCGGGTCGTCAGACGTCCGCGTCGGCGAGGCTCATCCGGCGGTGAGGGGGCGACGGCTCGCGCCCCCATCCGCGCCTCAGATGCGGTTGTTCAGCTCGAGCACGTCGTATGCGCCGCCGCGAAGCACGGACTCGATCTGACGGGCCTTGAGCTGGCGCCCCGTGAGCTGCTCGAAGGCGCCCTGAATCGCGCCCATGGTGAAGGTCAAGATGCGCGGCGAGCCTTGGGGCTCCCCGGCGGAGCAGAGGGTCTCGGACAACGAGACGCGGATGGCCGTGCCGTCCTCCTCGACCTTATTGACGATACAAAGCCGGGTCCCCGAGGCGCCGATGGCGGCGTTGAGGATGGCGGCGGTGTCCGCGAGGGCGATGCCGGTGCCAGCGAGGTGCGCGGTGAGCTGCCGCCCGCGGGCACGTCCGGCGGCGATGAGGGCGACGTGGGCCGCGCGCTCGCCGAGGGCCTGCTCGACGCCGACGACGATGGCCTTGGTGCAGACGATGCTGGCGAAGTCGCCGAGAACTGGGCGAAGCTGCGGGCTGGAGGACGCTTCCATGCTGACTCCGGGTGTTGGGTGCGTTCGGACCATAGCACGCGCCACAAGATGATCTGGGTCAGTTCTCTTACCTGGGCCTTTCTAACGAAAAAACCCTAATTTTTATAGTGCGTGGCGCGGCACGTCGTCAAGTTCTTGTGGCGCGCAGGTCGGCGCGGAACCTCGGCGCGTCGCGCGCGGTCGCTCCCGGAGAACCCAAGACCCGAGGATGCCGATGCCCAGACGCGACCTTAACTCTGCGAATAACCTTAGCAATGTTGGCTTGCTCCCCTTCCTCGGCCTCGCCGCGCTGCTCATCCCGATGCTCCTGATGAACGTGCAGTTCACCCGGCTGGCGGTCATCAACTCCGAGGTGCCGGGCCTCTGCGCCGCGCCCTGCGCCGCCAAGGAGCCCTCGCTCAACCTCGTGCTCACCGTGAGCGAGCAGGGGATGATGGTCAGCGGCGAAGACGTCGCACTCAACGGCGGCCTGCGCCTGCCCTGCGCCGGGGGCCGCTGTGAGGCCCCGGGCGACTACGACCTCAGCGGCCTGAGCGCCGTGCTGAGCGACCTCAAGTCGCGCCACCCCGAGGAGCGCGGCGTCACCCTGGCCCTCACTGACGCCGTGCCCTACGAGGTGATGGTGTCGCTGTTTGACACCACCCGAGGCACCCCGGAGGCGCCGCTCTTCCCCCAGCCGACGGTGAGCGCCTTGGTCGGCACGTTGTGACGGGCGGCGGCGCGCCCGGGAGGGGCGTCGGGGGCGTCGTCGTCGGGCGTCTCGGGGTATGCTCGGGGGGTGCCTGACCATGGAGCCGCGCCGTGCCCTCCATCCGCCGCCTCGCCCCGCTCACCTTGGCCTTGGCCTGCGCTGAGGCCCCGCCTACGACGCCGGAGGACCGGGCCGCCGAGGACTCCGAGGCCGACCCCTGGCCGGACCCGGCGGAGCTGCCCGACGCCGAGCTCTCCATCGTCAGCGAAGACGGCGCGCTGCTGCTCTCCGGGGCGACGGTGCAGGTCGAGACCGCCCCGGCGGGCCTCGACGACCCGCGCTGGGTGAACCTCACCTTCACCAACCGCGGCGACGCGGCGCTCTCCTTCGCCGACCCCGCCGCCTGGCTCTCCGGGGAGGGCTTCGCCTGGGAGACCGCGCCCCCGGCGACCCTGCTCCCCGACGAGAGCGCCCGGGTGTCGTTGGTCGTGAACGGCCTCAGCGCCGCCGAGGCCGCGGAGTGGCGGGCCACGATGACCATCCCGGGCCTCAGCCAGCCCTTCGTGGTGAACCTCGTCGCCGAGGTGCCCCGGCCCCTGCGCCTCGTCGTGGCCATCGAGGGCGGCGGCACGCTCACGAGCGACGACTACGGCGCGACCTGGGCCGAGCGTCCCCCCTTCGACGGCGCCGAGGCCGCCCAGCGGGGCAGCTTGACCTGGGGCGACGGGCGCTTCCTGCGCACCTTCGCCGACGGCGGCGACTGGTCCGACCCCGGCGTCTACGCCGCGAGTGAGCTGGGCGAGGACTGGACCCTCGCCGTCGCCAGCGACGAGTTCTGGCCCTCGGAGTGCGCTTATGGCCTGGGGCGCTTCGCCTGCGCCCGGGGCGACGTGCTGAGCTGGTCCGAGACCGGCGGGGCCATCGTGCACGAGCAGACCTCTTGGGGCGCCATGCTCAACGCCATCGTCTTCGACGGGGAGCGTTTTGTCGCCGTAGGCCGAGACGGGAGGATCGTCTCGAGCGCCGATGGGGTCGCTTGGGACACCGAGGTCACGTTTGAGGACGGCGACTATCTGTACGACGTGGCTTACGCCGACGGCCTGTGGGTGGCGGTGGGCGGCAACAACCGCCAGGTCGTGCTCGTGAGCGACGACCGCTTCGCCACCTGGACCACGGAGATCCTCAGCACAGGGAGCTACTACGCCCTCGGCAGCGTGGCCGAGAACGACGGGATCTGGCTCGTCTCCGGGAGCGGCGGCAGCGCCCAGACCTTGTGGAGCATGGCGGACGGCGGCGCGTGGACCTCGGTGCCGACCCCGTCCTGGACGACCTACGACCTCCTCGGCGTCGCCGGGGGCTGGTTCTTCTCGACGGTGAACCCCCGGGGGCTCGGCGGCGAGCTCTACCGCAGCCGCGACGGCGTGAGCTGGGAGACGGTGCACACCCGGGCGGACGGCCTCGACCTGCACGCCTTCGCCGCGGAGGCCCGATGAGCCGCCGCTCCTTGGCGCTGCTCGCCCTGCTCGTGGCCTGCGCGGACCCGCCGAGCGGTGACAGCGCCCCGGACAGCGCGCCCGACAGCCCCGCCGACAGCGCGCCCGACAGCCCCGCCGACAGCGCCCCGGACAGCGCGCCGCCCTGTGAGGCCGGGCTCACGGCCTCCATCGACGGCGCCTCCGCCGCCGCGCTCTCCTTCGGCGAGGCCCCCGCCCGGGGAGACGCCTTGACGCTGACCGTCACCCTGCAGAACGGCTGCGACGAGCGCCTGCGCCTCCTTGGCCACCCTGATGAGTGGGTGACCGGCGCGGGCTTCTCTCTGGAGAGCCTGCCCCCGGTGCTCCTGGAGGCCCAGGCCTCGGCGACGATCTCGCTGCGGTTTGAGCCCGGTGACGAGGGCCTCGCTGAAGGCGCCTTCAGCCTCCCCTACGACCACCCCGGCTCGCCCCTAGCGCTGCCCCTGAGCGCGACGGTGGGCCCGCCCCTCACCCTGGTGCTCGTCGGCGACGGCCGCCACGTCTTGACCACCCACGACTACGGCGAGACGGCGGCGTTGGACAGCTACGAGACCCTCACCGCCCACGGGGACGCGCTGCAGCGTGGGGTCTGCGCCGGGGGCGGGCGCTTCGTCGCCGTCGGCGGGAACAGCGACCGCCGCTGGTGGACGAGCGAGGACGGCGTCACTTGGGCGGCGTCGAGCAGCTCGGGGAGCCCCATCGGGGCCTGCGCGTACGGCGACGGCCTCTTCGTCGGTTTTGACGGCCTGCCCCTGCGCTCCACGGACGGCCTCACCTGGACCGGCGGCGGCTACAGCCCCGGCGAGCACCTCCGGGCGATGACCTTCGGCGGCGGGGCCTTCGTGGCCGTCGGCGACGCGGGCCGGGTGGCGATCACTGAGGACGGCGTGAATTGGTTGGTTGACCAAACAATATGTGAGGAGGCCCTCGGCGTCGTGGTCTACGGCGACGGGGTGCTCGTCGCCGCCGGGGCGTCCGGGCGTGTGGCGCGCAGCGACGACGGCGGGATCACCTGGTCCCTCGACACCGTCGGCGACGGCACCTGGCGCGGCCTCGTCTACGGCGACGGCGCCTTCTTCCTCGGCGACGGCGCGACGCTCTACCGCTCTGAAGACGGCGAGCGCTGGGAGTACGTCAACGCCGTCGACTCCACCCCCGTCGCCGCCTTGGGCGGGCTCTTGTTCGGGATCAGCGGGCAGACGCTCACCCGCTCTGAAGACGGGGGCCTGAGCTGGAGCCCCATGATCACCAGCGCCGGGGGCCTCGGCCTCAGCCGCGCCGCCTTGGGAGGGCCTCTGTGACACGTTCCCCCCACGTCTTGACCCTCTTGAGCCTCAGCCTCGCGGCCTGTGACGGCGGGACGGCGGAGCCCCCCGGCGCCTGCGTCACCGACGAGGCCTTCTTCGCCGACGAGGCCGCGCCCCTGCTCTCGGCCCAGTGTGTGGCCTGCCACGTCGAGGGCGGCCTCGCCGGGGGCACCCGCCATGTGCTCGTGCCGTTTGTGGACGACGCCGCCTTGGCCGAGAACATGGCCCGCCTCGGCGCCTTGGTGCGCGACACCGACGACGGCGCGGCCCTGCTCCTCCAGAAGCCTACGGGGCAGGTCGCTCACGTCGGCGGCGCGCGCTTCGACACGCTCTCCCCGGAGTACGCCGTCCTGCACGAGCTCGTCGCCCGGCTTGGTGAGCCCGGCGCCTGCGAGCACCCCGGCGAGGCCCCGCCGACCTGCGAAGACGGCGTGATCTACCCCGCCTCGGCGCCCCTGCGCCGCCTCACCGACGCCCAGGTGCGCCGCTCCATCGCCGACCTCGTCGGCGTCGAGCTCCCCGACGGCCTGTTCCCGGCGACGACCTCGGGCCCCGACTTCCGCACCTTCGCCAGCAACAACACGGTCAGCTCGGCGGGGGTTGAGGGCGTGATGTTGGCCGCCGAGCACGTCAGCGCCACGATGGATCTCGACGCGCTCATGGCCTGCGGCGCCGACGAGGCCGAGGCCGACTGCGCCCGGCGCTACTTGTTGGACCTCGGCGAGCGCGCCTGGCGCCGCCCGCTCACCGACGAGCAGGCCACGCTCATCACCCGCTTCTTAGACGCCGGGGTCGAGCCCCGGGAGGCCGTGCAGATGGGCGTGGAGCTGATCTTCCAGGCGCCCTATTTTCTGTACCTCGACGCCACCCCCGGCGAGGCCGTGCCCGGCGGCGCCCGCCTCGACGACTGGGCCGTCGCCGCCCGGCTCTCGTACTTCTTGTTGGACACCACCCCCGATGAGACGCTGCGCGCCGCCGCCGCCGCGGGGCAGCTCCGCACCCGCGCCCAGGTGGCGGCCCAGGCCCAGCGCCTCGTCGCGGACCCCCGGGTGGTCAACGCCGTGTTGGCCTTCCACCAGGACTGGCTGAACACCTGGCGCCTCGACAACGCCAGCCGAGACACAACACTCTACCCCGACTTTGACGAGGACACCGTAGACGCCATGCGCACGGAGCTGGACCTCTTCGTCTCCGAGGTGGTCTGGAGCGGCGACGCGCGCTTTGAGACG
Organism: Myxococcota bacterium; assembly: GCA_023150845.1. Taxonomy (GTDB): domain Bacteria; phylum Myxococcota_A; class UBA796; order UBA796; family CAJQPC01; genus JADKFE01. The sequence goes on from JAKLKD010000001.1 coordinate 46,356, forward strand.
CTCATGTTCTCGGAGTGGACCTGGGTGAACGCCGAGCTGGCGGCGATCTACGGCCTGCCCGACCCCGGCGAGGGCTGGAGCCGGGTGCAGCTCGACCCCAGCGTGCGCCCCGGCGCGCTCACCCGCCTCGCCTTCTTGACCGGCCACGGCTACGCGGCGTCGTCGTCCCCGGTCAAACGTGGGGCCTTTGTGCTGGAGGAGCTGCTCTGCCAGGAGCTCGCCCCGCCCCAAGACGTGAACATGGACCTCCCCGCGGAGTCCGAGGAGGCCGAGACCATCCGCGAGCGGCTCCAGCAGCACTGGACCGACGCCTCCTGCGCCGGCTGCCACACCCGCATCGACCCCTTGGGCCTCTCGATGGAGCACTACGGCGCCACGGGCGAGTGGCGTGACACCTGGGAGAGCGGCATCCCCGTAGACGCCACGGGCACCCTCGACGACCCAGCGGGCTCCTTCGACGGCGCGGCGGAGATGGTGGCGCTCATCGCCAGCGCCGAGCGCGCCCGGGCCTGCTACGTGACGCGCTGGGCCGAGTACGCCTTGGGCCGCGCCCACGAGGAGGCCGACGCCTGCTCCCTTCGGGTGGTGCAGCGGCGGTTTGAGGAGAGCGACGGCGACCTCCGGGCCCTGCTCGTGGACCTCGCCGTCACCGACGCCTTCTTGGTGCGCGCCACGCCGGAGGAGACCCCATGAGCATCAGCCGTCGTCGCCTGCTCGGCGGAGGCCTCGCGCTCCCGTTCTTGAGCCCCTTCCGCCCGCGCCCCATCGGCGCCGCGCCCCTGCCCGCCGCCGCGCCCAAGCGCCTCATCGTGATGCACCTCCCCCAAGGCACGGTGCTCCGCGACCATGTGCCCACAGGCACAGAGACCGACTTCACCCTGCCCTTCATCCTGGAGCCCCTCGCGGCCTTCCAGGACCGCCTCATCACCATCGCTGGCCTCGACAACCTCATGCCGACCTACAACGAGGTCGGCAACGCCCACCAGAACGCCAACTACACGCTCTACGCCGGGCGGCCCTTCTATGTGCAGGACTCCGACCTCCTGAGCCCCGGCGGCGAGACCATCGAGCACACCATCGCCCGGCGCATCTCGACGACCACGCCCTACCTGCGCCTCGACTTCGCCATCGGCGGCGGGGAGACCTCGGACGGCATCTACAACCCCACCGAGGGCGCCTACTTCTGGGCGGGGCCCAACGACCCCGTCGCATACCTCAACGACCCCCTGATGACCCTCGTGCGGCTGTTCGGCGACGGCTCGGTGAGCCCGTCCGACGCCTGGGCCCAGCGCGCCCGGCGGGCGGCGGTGCTCGGCGGGGTGCTCCAGAGCTTCAAGGGCCTGCGCCGGAGCCTCAGCGGCGAGGACCGCGCCCGCCTCGACGCCCACGAAGAGAAGCTCCTGGAGCTCGAGAAGCGGGTGGTGAACGGCGCCGGGGAGTGCCGCGCCCCGAGCCTCGACCTCCCCTCGGGCTACCGCTTCGGCCAAGACGACGACGTGAGCGCGCCCCTGATGATCGAGCTCCTCGTCACGGCGATGTCCTGCGACCTCACCCGGGTGAGCACCCTGCACTTCGCGAACAGCCACGACCCGACCTTCCCTTGGCTCACCGCCGAGAACGGCGGGAGGCCCATCGTCGACACCAGCCAGTACGACAACTGGCACGCCGTCGTCCACGCCGACTACCAGCCGGGCATGGAGCACGTCTATCGTTGGTACCACGAGCAGGTCGCCACCCTGCTCCAGCGCCTCAGCGAGACCCAAGACGCCGACGGCGACAACATGCTCGACACCACCTGCGTCTTGGCGATGAGCGAGTACTCCAGCGGGCGTCATTGGAACAACGCGCTCCCGGCGCTCCTCGCGGGCAACGTCGGAACGGCCACGACGGGGCGCTTCCTCAACTACATGAACGGCAGCGTTGAGGATCTGGAGGACCGGAGCGGCTACCTGAACTCCGGCTTCAGCACGAACCAGCTATGGACGAGTCTGCTCCGAGCCTTCGGCGGCGACGACGCGGGGTTCGGCTACAGCGACGAGACGCTCCCGACCGGGGATCTACCTGGGCTATTGGACAGTTGACCAAGACCGAGAGGTCTGAATCATGCTGCAATGCAGCAATGTCAATAACCTTGGACATTTATTCTCGGCGGCCCCTGACTCAGAGCAGCGATCATGGAGAGGCCCCACGGAGTCTCCAATGATCGTTAGCCTCCTCGCTCTCTTCGCCTGCGTCCAGCCCATGGGGGACTTCGGCGACGCGAAGTTCACCATCAACGAGCGTGTGCCGACGGTGATCAACGCGACCTGGACGAGCAAGGAGGGGGGTGAGGCGTATCTGGAGTGGGGGCACGACGCGCGGCTCTTGGAGCGCACCAAGCCCGTGAGCGTCGAGGCCGGGGAGCAGGCGCTGCGCCTCATCGGCCCGGCTGCGGGTTCGCAGGTTTATGTTCGCGGAGTGGTAGAGACCGACAACGGTGAGCGCCTGGAGAGCGAGGTTCACATCGTCGACCTGCCCTTGGCGCCTGCGCTGATGGCGAAGATGTACGCCGAGGGCGCGCCGTCCCAGGACGGCTCCTTGTTGACGAGCATCTTCATGATGGAGAGCCCCTGGGTCGTGCTGCTCAACAGCGATGGTGACCCCATCTGGTACTACCCCTTGCCGCCGCTCACCCCGACGACGTCGGTGCAGCCCACCCGGGACGGCGAGGGGCTCATCATCCTGCTCGTGGAGCCCCCGAACAGCGCGCGGGTGACGCGGGCGATGCGGGTGAGCTGGGACGGCGAGCATCAGGGCACCATGGAGCTGCCCGAGGCGCACCACGACATCCGTGAGCTGCCGGACGGGCGCATCGCCTGGCTGCAGAACGAGGTGCGTGAGCTTGAGGTGGGCGGCCAGACCCAGCTCGTCCTGGGGGACGTCGTGCGCCTCACGGCCTGGGGTGAGGACCCGGAGGTCGCGGTCAGCGAGCCGCCGCTGCTCTCCTTGTTCGACGCCTTGCCGCCGCCCTCGCCCGAGGCGCTGTGTGACCACCAGTCCCGGCCCGTGGAGCACGACGGCCAGCTCGTGCTCGACTGGACCCACACCAACAGCATCGACTACGACGCCGACACCGACGAGCTCGTGCTCCTGACCCACTTCCTCGACACCATCGTGAGCGTGCCGGTGACCGGCGGCGAGGCGAAGGTGTTCGGCACGGCGGCGGGCTACAACACCCCGGACGGCGAGCCGCCCTTCTCCCACGCCCACAGCTCCATGCTGCGCAGCGACCACGCGCTGCTCTTCGACAACGGCCTGCACTACAACCCGCCGCGCTCCCGCCTCGTCTCCATCTCCTGGGACGAGCGTGACCACAGCGTGTGGGAGGACTGGTCCTACGAGGACCCCAACGCTGGTGTGGTGCAGATCCTCGGCGACGCCCAGCCCACCCCGTCTGGCGGCGCCTTGGCGTCGTTCAGCACCCAGGGCCGCATCATCGAGGTCACCGAGTCCGGCGAGCTGCTCTGGACGCTCGAGACCGAGGCCGGCGCGGGCCTGGGGCGGCTGCAGTGGGTGGGGGGGTTCTGAGCGCCCTCAATACACCGCGAAGTCATCCGTCGCGGCCATGATCTCCTCCACCGTCGTCTCCCCGCGGCCGAGCTTCTTGATGCCGTAGTCCCGCAGGGTCAGCATCCCGTCGTTCAGGGCCTCACGCTTCACCTCTTGGCTCGGGGCGCCGGTGGCGACGAGCTTGGCGAGGCGGGGGGTCATCGGCATCACCTCCATGAGGCCGGTGCGGCCCTTGTAGCCGGTGCCACGGCAGCGCACGCAGCCTTTGCCGACCTTGACCTTGAGGCGTTTGCCGTCGGCGCCGTTGATGCCCAAGGCCAGGGCCTGCTCCTCGCTGATCCAGTCATCCGTGGCGCAGTGGGGGCAGATCTTTCGCACGAGGCGCTGGGCGATGACGCCTAAGAGCACGGAGCTGAGCAGGTAGGGCTGCACGCCGAGGTCGATCATGCGGGTGACGGCGCTGGGCGCGTCGTTTGTGTGCAGTGTCGTGATGACGAGGTGGCCGGTGAGCGCGGCCTGCACGGCGGACTGGGCCGTCTCGGGGTCGCGCACCTCGCCGATCATGATCACGTCGGGGTCTTGGCGTAAGACGTGGCGAATCGCCGCGGCGTAGTCAAAGCCGATGGCCCGGTGGATGGGCATCTGGTTGAACGCCTCGTGCACCATCTCGATGGGGTCCTCGATGGTGCAGATGTTGAGGCGCGGCGAGGCGATGTGCTGGAGCGTGCTGTAGAGGGTCGTCGTCTTTCCCGAGCCCGTGGGGCCGGTGACGAGGATGAGGCCCGTCGAGGCGTTGATGAAGCGCTCATACAGCAGCAGCTCGCGGCGGAAGAAGCCCAAGGCGCCTAAGTCTTGGAGGAGCACGCCGGGGTCAAACACACGAATGACCATCTTCTCGCCGAAGGCCGTCGGCACCGTCGAGACGCGCAGCTCGATCTCTTGGTCGCGGAAGGAGGTCTTGAAGCGGCCGTCCTGGGGGCGGCGGCGCTCGGCGATGTCCATGCGGCTCAGGGTCTTGATGCGGGAGATGATCGCCGGGAACACGAGCTTGGGCAGGCGGTGGATCGTGTGCAATACGCCGTCGATGCGCAGGCGGACCGTGGCCTCGTCGCGTTTGGGCTCGATGTGGATGTCCGAGGCGCGGTGGTCAAAGGCGTAGTTGAGAATGTACCAGACGGCCTGGACGACGGGCTGCTCCGCGCCGTCCATCTCGTGTACACCCCGGAGCTGGGTGAGCTGCTCTAAGTTGCCGAGGTCGGGGAGGTTGGAGCCAAAGTCGCGCTCGGCCTCCCGCATCGAGCGCCGGAAGCCGTGGAACTCGGCGACGATCTGGATGAGCGTGCTCTTGAGCGTCATCACCGGGCGGATACGCTTCTGCTTGAACAGCGTGATCTGCTCCAGCACCTCGCGGTTCCAGGGGTCGGCCATGGCGACGGTGAGCTGCTCGGGCGTCTCTTCGATGGCGATGACGAGGTGGCGCTCGGAGAAGGGCCCGCCGAAGCTCTCGGTGACGAGCTTAAAGTCGAGCTGCAAGGGGTCGATCTCGACGAAGCGCAGGCCGAGCTCGATGGAGACGAGGCGGGTGATCACCCGCTCGGTGACGAGGCCCTCCTCGGCGTCGGTGGTCTGGCTGCGGAACCGGAATGAGGCGATCACCTCGATCTCCGAGACCTTGTAGGTCACCCGGCGCTTGCCGAGCAGACGGCGCAGCTCCGCGCGTTTGTCGAGCATGATGTGACGCGCCTGGTCGTCACCGCGGTTGAGCACGTCCTTCTTCTGCCCCTCGTGGATGAGCCCACGGCTGAGCAAGACGTCGAGGATCCAGACCAGGCGCTCACGGTCAAACATTTGGTGTCACCCCGACCGGCGCGCGACGCGGTCCGCGGTCTGCAGAGCGAAGGTGATCACCTGCTCGAAGTGCGCCGTGGCCTTGGACAAGGCCGCGAAGATCTCCTCCTCGGTGCGCGCGGCGCCTTCCCCCTTGGCCAAGGCCTGGGCGAGGGCCGCCACGGAGAGGGTCTGGGCGCTCTGTAAGAAGGCCGTCGCGTTCAGGGCGGCGGCGCCGACGGCCTGGCCGACGATCCCGGCGCTGATGGCGCCCGCGGCGGCGTGGTGCTCGCCGAGGCCCTCGCCGACGTCGTCTAAGGTGAGGGTGTCGTCGGTCTCGGGCTCGGGGCCGATGTCGCCCTTGGCGCGTGGGGTGGGCGTCTCGCTGTTCATACGGTGCGCTCCGTCGCGACGCCCGTCGGGGCGGAGAGGTCGATGCCATAGATGGTCGAGACGCCTTGGGTCGTCGTCTCCTGGGCCGTGGCCAGCGCGCGCTGCTGGGCGGCGACGGCGTTCTGGCACAGCAAGGCCGTGTTCTGGCTGAGGCTCACCAAGACGTCGCCGAGGGCGGCGTGGGTCCGCGAGCGCGCGGCGTCGGTGATCTGGGGGTTCACGGTCGTCGGGAATGCCATGCGGTCGACCTCGGTGAGGGGCGTGGGCGGGCGCGCCGTGGCGCCTTCACATTGTGCCACCGCGCCGGGCCGCAGTCACCCTGAGCGCGCCGATCCGTGGCATCCTTGGGGCCTGCCCCTGAGGTTCGATGCGCCCGCGCCGCCTGCTGTTCGCCCTCGTCCCCTTGCTCGTGCTGATCGTCGGCGCCGAGGGGCTCGCGCGCCGCCTGGAGCCCGCCGCCGGGCCGACGCCGATGATGGTGCCCCACCCCACGCGCATCTGGGGGCTCTCGCCGGGGCAGTACCGCATGGAGGGCGTCACCGTGGAGATGGACGCCGACGGGATGCGGGTCGTGCCGCCGTCTACGGCCCAACGCCGGGTGCTCACCGTCGGGGACTCGTCGATCTTCGGCCACGGCCTGCCCGACGAGGGCACCCTGCATGTGCAGCTCGCCCAGGCGCTCTCGACGCGGGGGGTCGAGGCCGAGGTGCGCTGCGGCGGGGTGCCCGGCTACTCCACGGAGCAGACCCTCAAGCTCTTGGAGGAGTGGGGCTGGGACCTCGCGCCGAGCCTCGTGGTCGTCGGCGGCATGTGGTCCGACGCCCAGGCCGAGCGCTTCACCGACCGTGTGTGGATGGACCACCTCGCGAGCCCCCGGGGCCGCCTGGAGCTGCTCGTCGCCAAGAGCGCCGTCTACCGGGCGGTCCGGCGGCGGCTCAAGCCGGAGCTGCCCGAGGCCCTGCCCGTGGGCTGGGTGCGGGAGCCGACGCCCCAGCGCCACCCCCGGGTGAGCCCTGAGGACTACGCCGAGAACCTGGAGCGCCTCGCCGCCGAGTCCCGGGCCCGAGACGTCGGCCTCGCCGTGCTCACGCCTTGCCACCGCCAGCGCCTCGTGGGCACCCCAGCGCCTTGGGACCGCTACGCCGAGGCCATGCGGGCCTTCGCCACCCAGCACAGTCTCCCCCGCGTCGACGCCTGCGAGGTGATGCGGGAGTCGGGCCTCGGCGCCGACGCGCTGTTCTTGGACTCGCTTCACCCCACCGCCGAGGCCAACCGGCGCTACGCCGAGGCGCTCAGCTCGGCCCTGGTTCAGGCGGGCTGGCCCGAGGCGCGGCTCTTGCCCTGAGCGCTCAGGGCAAGAGGCTCCGCTCCAAGATCGGGAAGGTGAGGTCCACGACCTTCTGGGCGAAGGCGCCAGGGTCCGCGGGCTCTCGGGTCTGCTCGTCGAGGATACGCTCGGCGACGACCTGGAGGTGGGGGACGGTCCGTGTCTGGCGGTCGTCCATATGCACCCAGGCTGAGGCCGTCGTGTAGCCGGTGACGCGCCCCTCGACGACGAAGCCGCGCATGTACACGAAGCGCACGACCTCACCGACGGGGTGGCGCCCCTGCAGGGCCTCCATGTCGAGCTCGACCGGGCCGAGGACGGGCGCCGCAGGTCTGGAGCCGCTCGATGAAGCCGCCGGGGGCAGCTGGGCTGAAGAGGCGGCGCGCTCCGGCGGCGAAGAGGCCGGGGGCACCACGGCGTCGGACGGCGTCGCGTCGTGGGCGTCTGACGGCGCCGGGCCTTGGACGTCTTGGGGCGGCGGGTCTGTGGAGAAGTCCCAGTCCTCCACCTCGGGCGGCGCCGCCTTCGCCGGGATCTCGCTGCCGTAGAGGCGCCGCAGGAGGTCCATCGAGCCCTTGAGGTTCCGTCGGGTCTCGACGACGTGCAGGCGCTTGTCATTCCAGACGCCGGGCATCTGCACCTTGTCGCCGTCGATGAAGGTGTCTTGGCGCGGGGCGAGCCACTTGGGGTCGTGGCCGAGGAAGTGCACACGCTCGTCGGGGCCGACAAACAGCCCGTCGGTGTCTGTGGTCGCGCGCTCCAGCCGGAGCTTCTTGACGTGGCTGCGGATCTGGGACAGCGCCCCGGTGATGAGCTTCGCCCAGCGGTGTTTGGCGTCGAGGTTCGCGCCGTTGGCCATGAAGCTCGGGGGCAAGGCGCGCTCCTCGGTGAGCGCCGTGATGAGGGGCCTGTGCTTACACAGGCGCTTCACCACGCGCCAGTCGTCGCTGGTGAGCATCCCGAGGCCGATGTTGATGAGGTTGTCCTTGATCCAGGTCGAGCCCGTGTCCTTCACGTTGCTCGACAGGCTGAGCACGTCGGGGTGGACCTGGGGCGCGCCCCGGCGCGGGGCAGCGTCGCCCCGAGGGTTCGTGGCCGAGCGGATGTCCTCGTTCTTCTCCGGGATGGTGCCGGTCTTGAAGGCGCGCTTGTTGACCTCGGCGAGCTCGGCGATCGCGGGGATCGAGATCTGGCCCGCGAGGTTCCGGGCCATGACCTCCAAGAAGCCGTTGAGCTTGGGGCTCACGGTGAGGGGCCCCCGCACGGTGTCGACGGCGCCTTGCAGCTCGCCGCGGATCGTCGCCTCGAAGCTGGCGAGGGCGGCGGTGTTCGCGTTGGGCGCGGCGGTTCGTTGGCGGCGGTGCTCCCGCTCCATCGCGATGTAGGTGTCGGCGTCGGTGGCGAAGTTCGCCTGGGCGTGTACGCCGCCGTTCTTCTCGCTCGTCTTGAGCCGAATCGCCTTCAGGGTCTCGGCGTCGACGGTCGCGTTGTCCGCCGAGAGGGGCTCGGGCATGTTGGGGCTCAGGTTCTCCCAGCCCAAGGTCACGTCGTTGAGGGTGAAGCGCAGGCCCTCCTGGCGGGCGAAGCTCTGCACGAGCTCGTTGAAGGTGGGGTTCGTGTCGGTCTTGCCGGTCAGCGCCGCCTCAAACAGGCCGTCCACGGCCTCGACGTCGTCGGGCAGGGGGATGGGGCGGTGGGGGATCGTCTCGATGAGCAGCGGCGCGCTCACCAGCTCCAGGGCGTTCGCGGCGTCGGTCTCTAAGAAGAAGGGCAGGCCGGTGTAGGGCATACGCTCTTCGCTGCGCGCCACCTCGACGTGGGAGCGGCCTCGGAGCGGCCCGTCCTCCATCTGGGCGAACTCGTGCTCGAAGCCGACGGTGGTGTAACGCTCGGCGTATTCGCCGGGGTTCGCCTTCACCTTCTGCTGCAGCTCAAACTGCTCGTGGAGCAGGCTCACGAGGTTGGGGGCGTCGATCTGGCGCTGCACCGGGGCGCCGCGCAGCGGGTCGCGGAGGGTGTGCCGGGTGAGCGGGTCCCCGAGGGGCGACCTCGGCCCGCCGGGCCGCGGGCGCTGGAGCGCGGGCGCTGGAGTGCGCGACGTCTTCATGGACCTGGCTCCGGCCGTGCGCGGTTGGAGGCTTAGAACATCATTCTGGACGATATCATAGACCGAAGTCGTCGATTCTGGACTGGCTGTCCGAGTTTGGACATCGGCTGGCGCCAACGCGCCACGCTTGCCGCTACCGCCGCCGCGCTTAGGGATCGGGGACGCGAGGGCGCCGCCGCTCGCCGTCCTGATCCATCGAAGGAGCGCGCGTGTCCCTCTACGGTCTCACCCAAGGCGTCGGCCCCAGCGGCTTCGGCTACAACTCCACCGCCGAGGAGGTCACCGCCGGGATGAACCTCGCCGGGCGCACCTACCTGGTCACGGGCTGCGGCTCAGGCCTCGGCCTGGAGACCCTGCGGGTGCTCCGCCTCCGTGGCGCCCGGGTGCTCACCTCGGCGCGCAGCGTGTCGAGCGCCCAGGCCGCCATCAACGCCACCCAGGGCCCTGGCGAGGCCGTCCCCGTCGCCTGTGACCTCGCCGAGCCCACCTCGGTGCGCGCGGCGGTGGAGGAGGTCAAGCGCCTGGGCTTCCCCCTGGACGGCATCATCGCCAACGCGGGCATCATGGCCCTGCCCAGCCGCCAGCTCAAGCACGGCGTCGAGGAGCAGCTCTTCACGAACCACGTCGGGCACTTCATCCTCGTGATGGGCCTGCTCGGCCAGCTCGCCCCGGCCGGTCGGGTGACGATGCTGTCGAGCGCCGCGCACAAGAGCACCTACGCCGAGGGCGTGCGCCTGGATGACTGGGCGGCGGAGCGCGGCTACACGGCCTGGGGCGCCTACGGGCAGTCCAAGCTCTGCAACCTGCTCTTCGCCCGGCACCTGGGCCGCGTTGTGCTGCAAGGCGCACAGACGGCGAACTCCTTACACCCCGGCGTCATCTCGACGAACCTCGGTCGCCACATGCCGAACTTCGCCCAGACCTTGATGGGCGCCGTCGGCCCGGCCTTGGCGCTCAAGACCATCCCCCAAGGCGCGGCCACCCAGCTCTACGTCGCCACCCACGACGCCACGGCGAGCGCCCGGGGCCTCTACTTCGCCGACTGCAACGTCGCCCGGCCGAGCCGCTTCGGCGAAGACGACGCCTTGGCCGCGGCGGTTTGGAAGCGCACCGAGGAGCTCGTCGGGACGCTCTGAGCCCCGGCTCAGTAGACCCAGAGCGACTGCCAGACGTGCACGTTCGGCCCGCTGTAGCCCTCCAGGTAGCCGGGGTACTGTGAGGACGTGCCGTACTGGGTGAGCGGCACCACCTGCATCCACCAGCAGCTCGCGCTCTCGTTGACGTCGACGTCGCTCGACATCGCGTAGACGCCGTGCTTGACGTAGTAGCTGTCGTGCAGGCCGTTGAAGCCGCTGCAGGTCGTGGACTCCTCGCCGTCGATGAGGTTGTAGTCCGAGCCGTCGGTGGAGTCGGTGAAGGGGTTGTGCTCCTGGCTCCACACGGTGTAGTGGGCCCGGCTCGTGGCCGAGGTCCAGCTCCCGGAGTTGCCCACCTCAAACCGGAGGGTCCACACCCCGCCCCGGGCGAGGTCGTCCAGGTCAGTGAGCTGGGTGTAGTTGTCGTCGCTGGCCTTGCCGACCTGGGTGTAGCTCGACTTGGAGAACCAGTAGGGGTAGAGCGCGCTCTCGATCTTGGTCCAGCCGCCGCCGTCCCGGGTCATGTCGCAGTAGGCCTGCCAGGCGTCGCTGGTGTCGCCGTCGTCGTCGGGATCGACCCAGTACAGGCCGTCGGCGCTCGACGGGCTCGCCGCGAGGATCTCCGCGCAGGCCCGCCCGGCGGCGGCCTGGGTCGAGCCGCAGGTCCACACGCTGGCGTCGCTGTCGAGGCAGTCGGGGCCGCTGGCCTCGACCCATGAGGCGTAGCCGTCGCCGTCGGCGTCGTAGTCGTCGTCCCCGGCGCAGTCGGCGTCTACGCCGTCGTAGAACACCTCGGTCTCGGCCGGGTTGATGTCGGCGTCGCTGTCGTCACAGTCGGAGTCATCGGCGGTGTAGCCCGTCGGCGCCTCGCAGCCGCTCACCGTGGCGCCCCCGGAGGCGCCATAGCCGTCCCGGTCGGCGTCGAGGTGGTAGGTGGCCGCGGCCGGGCCGTCGGGGTCCAGGGTGTCGATGAGGCCGTCGCAGTCGTTGTCGAGCTCGTCGCAGACCTCGTCCGCGGCGGGGTTCACGTCGTCCCGGGCGTCGTCGCAGTCCGTGGTGTCGGCGACGTAGCCCTTGGGCGCGTCGCAGGCGACCTGGGTGAAGCGGCTAGAGCCGTACCCGTCGCCGTCGTAGTCGATGGCCCAGGTGCTCGCGTCGATGGCCTCTTCTTCGTCGATGGCGCCGTCGCAGTCCTCATCGCCGCCGCCGCAGACCTCGTCGGCGCCGGGGTAGGTCTGGGCGTCGGCGTCGTCGCAGTCCGTCGCGGCGCTGACGTAGCCCTCCGGCGCCGCGCAGGCCCGGGTGCCGAAGTCGGCGTCGCCGAAGCCGTCGCCGTCGGCGTCTTGGTAGTAGGCGCCGGCGTCGATGGACTCGGGCTCGTCCTCGGTGCCGTCGCAGTCGTTGTCGAGGCCGTCGCAGCGCTCGTCGGCGCTGGGGCTCACGGTGGCGTCGCCGTCGTCGCAGTCCCGGGCGTCGGCCACGAGGCCGCTCTCCCCGTCGCAGCGCTGGGTCGCCGTGCTGGGGTCGCCGTAGCCGTCGCCGTCGAGGTCGCTGTACCACACGTCGCCGACGGCCTCATCGACGGCGCCGTCGCAGTTGTTGTCGAGGCCGTCGCAGCGCTCGGTGGCCGCCGGGGAGACGCCGTCGTCGCCGTCGTCGCAGTCTTCAGCCAGGGCGTAGCCGTCACCGTCGAGGTCGTCGTCGGGGGTGCTGGCGTCGCAGTCGTCGTCTTTGCCGTTGTAGGCCGCCTCGGTGGCGCCGGGGGAGACGGCGCTGTCCTCGTCGTCGCAGTCCTCCCCGCCGGAGTAACCGTCGCCGTCGATGTCGAAGGGGCCGGTGTCCTCGGGGACGGCGGTCTCAAACACCTCCCCTTTGTCTTCGCTGCGGCAGGCGGCGAGGGAGAGGGCGAAGAGGAAGACGGGGAGTGTACGCATGGGTCGCCTTCTTGGGCAGGGGAGCCCACAAGATAGCGCGAAGGGGGAGGAATACTTGGTTAGGGTGCCCGTACCGGGGGCTGAACCCTGCTGAGCCGAGCCCCATGTCCGCCGAGATGACCGCGCTCCTGACGCTCTACCGCGACCGGGTCCACCGGCTCGCCCGGGCCTGGCTGCCCGATGAGCAGGAGGCCGCGGAGATCGCCCAAGAGGCCCTGGTGCGGGCCTGGCGGAACCAGCACCGCTACGACCAGCGCCAGCCCTTCTACCCCTGGCTGCGCACGATCACCCAGAACGCCTGCCGCGACGCCTTGGCCCGGGGCCGCCACCGCGCCGCGCCGGGCCTCGACAGCGAGCGCCTGCAGAGCCTCGGCCCGAGCCCCCTGGAGCGCCTGTCCGCCCGGGAGGCGGAGTCCGCGGTGAAGGCCGCCCTCGCCACCCTGCCCGAGGCCGCCCAAGAGATCCTGATCATGCGCCACTACGAAGACCTGAGCTACGCCGAGATCGCCGAGGCCTTGGGGGTCCCCGAGGGCACGGTGATGTCTCGGCTGTTCCGCGCCCGCCGCGCCTTGACCGCCGCCCTGCGCGGCCGAGACCTTGGAGCACACGATGACCAGCCCTGACCCGACCTCTGGGCCGCCCACGCTGAGCGACGATCGCCTCGCCGAGCTCATGGTGAAGGTGGTGGACGAGGTGGCGAGCCCCGCCGAGCGTGAGGAGCTCATGTCCTACCTCGTGAAGCACCCCGAGGACCGCGCCGAGCTCGACGCCCAGCGGGCCCTGCGCGCGGTCACCCGCGGCTGGGGCGCGCGCCTGGAGGCCGACCTCCGGGCGCACCAGGCCTCGTCCTGGCAGCTCACCGCCCAGCGGGTCGGCCTCGCCCTGCTCCTCGGCGGCTTCGCCCTGCTCACCGGGTTCGGCCTCGTCCAGGCCACCCTCGACGCCCAGGCCCCCTGGCCCCTGCGCCTCGGCGTCGGCGCCTTGACCGGCGGCCTCGTGCTCACCTTGGGGGGCCTCGCCGCCCAGCGCCTCAACCACCACGACCCCTACGACGACGTCCACCTCTGAGACGACCCGTTCAGACCGGAGCAGCCATGTCCAACGCCATCACCCGCCAAGCCGACCTCAAGAACCGCCCCGACGACGGGCCGATCTTGGCCACCACGCCCACCTTGCCCGGCTACCGGGTGACCCGGGTGATCGGCCTCGTGCGCGGCAACACCATCCGCACCCGTCACGTCGGCAACGACATCGTCGCCGCCCTGCGGAACCTCGTCGGCGGCGAGATCCCCGAGTACACGAAGCTCATGGGCGAGTCCCGGGAGCAGGCCCTGGACCGGATGCGCGCCGAGGCGGTAGCCCGGGGCGCGAACGCCATCCTCAGCGTGCAGTTCACCACGGCGATGGTGATGGCCGGCGCGGCGGAGATGTTGGCCTACGGCACGGCCGTCGTCGTCGAGCCGGAGTAGGGGCTCAGAGCCGCCGCAGCATGACCTCTTGGATGCGGTGATCTTCACCCTTCTTGAGGATGAGGGTCGCGCGCTCCCGCGTCGGCAAGATGTTGCGCTTGAGGTTGACCTCGTTGATCTCCCGCCAGAGCTTACGGGCCTCGTGCTCGGCCTCGGCGTCGGTGAGCGCGGCGTAGCGGTGAAAGTAGGCCCCAGGCGACTGAAAGGCCGTGTCCCGCAGGCGCAAGAAGCGGTGCACATACCACTGGCGCAGGTCGGCGACCTCGGCGTCGAGGTAGATCGAGAAGTCGAAGAAGTCGGCCACGAAGGCCCGCCCCGGCCGGGCGCCGTGCTGGAGCACGTTGAGGCCCTCGATGATCACGATGTCCGGGCGCCGCAGGACGAGGCGCTCCTCGGGCACGATGTCGTAGCGGGCGTGGCTGTAGACCGGGCAGGCCACCTCGTCGAGGCCGGCCTTGAGCTGGGAGACGAAGCGCAGGAGCGCGGCGCGGTCGTAGCTCTCGGGGAAGCCCTTCCGACGCATGAGGCCCCGGCGCTCCAGCTCCGCGTTCGGGTACAAGAAGCCGTCGGTGGTCACCAGGTCCACCCGGGGGCTGTTCGGCCAGCGGGCCAAGAGCGCCTGGAGCACCCGGGCCGTGGTGGACTTGCCCGCGGAGACGCTCCCGGCGAGGCCGATGAGAAACGGCGCCTGGGGCGCGCTGGGGGCGCCCAAGAAGGTCGCCGTGACCCGGTGGAGCTCCTGAACCGCCGAGACGTAGAGGTTCAGGAGCCGGGTGAGCGGGAGGTAGACCGCCTCGACCTCGTCCGGGGTGATCTCCTCGTTGATGCCGCGCAGGGCGTCGAGCTCGGCGGCGGTCAGCGTCATCGGGGCGTCGGCGCGCAGCGCCCGCCAGGCGTCACGATCGAGGCGCATGTAGGGGGAGTGAGGGATGCGTCGCTCCGCGGTGACGGAAACCGGGCACCTCTACCCCGCGGCGGGCGCCGCGGCCAGGGCAGGGGGGAGCGGGCCGCGCGGCCGCCAGGAGAGGCTCGTGCGCGCCGCGCCCGCGCCAGAGGGCTCTGGACGGGTCAAGGCTCGACAAGAAACGGGATCTCTCCGCGAGATCCGCCCGGGATGACCTGGGGGCTCTGCGCGCGGTCAGGTGAAGCGCTCGGGCGTGGATTCAGGCTTGCGTTCCGGCGGCGGCGCACGTCAGAATCTCGTCAACCCAACACCCCGAGTCCAAGATGGCCCCTCGCTCACTTCCTTTGCTCTTCCTCTGCACGCTGTCCTTGGCCTGCCGCTCCAAAGACGACACGCCCCTCGACAGCGAGCCCATTGGCCCCGAAGACACCGCGGACACCGAGGTCGATGAGGACCTCGACAACACCTACGAGATCTGCGAAGACACGACCTGGTCCGGTGAGGTCGTCGTCGGCGCGGTTTATTACGTCTGCAAGACGGCGACCCTGACCATCGACCCCGGCGCGACCATCGCGTTTAAGCCGGGCAGCGGCCTCGTCGTCGACGGCGTGCTCAAGGCCGACGGCACCGCCGAGGCGCCGATCACCTTCAAGATCAACTACAGCATCTCCGGCTCCAACTACGGCGTGTCCATCGGCGGCGAGGGGGATCAGTCCTCCTTGAGCTTCGCCTCGTTCACGAGCATCGACCTCCGCCTGGAGGGCCGCGCCGCGGCTGGGGTGAGCGACCTGAGCCTCGCCGACTCCACCCTGGGCGTGTACTCCCGCGACGCCGAGTTCAGCGTGAGCCGGGTGAGCTTCGCCGACAACCAGCGCGACGACCAGTCCGGCCTCATCGCCCGCGACCTGCCCCTGTTGACCGTGTCGGACTCCACCTTCGACAAGGTCAGCGTCGGCATCTTGTTTGACGGCGTGCAGGATGAGGCGGCGCTGAACGTCAGCAACGTCAGCTTCACCGACAGCCGTGACGCCCTCTACGTCGGCAGCGTCGGCAAGTACAAGCACAGCGTCACCGCCACGGGCATGACGATCAGCAACAGCTCCAGCCACGCGCTCCTGTTCTACAACGCCGACGTGACGCTCAACGAGACGACGATCACCGACACCAACGGCTACGCCATCTACGGTGACCTCGCCTCGACGGTCCACCTCAACGGCGTCGACGTCAACAACACGACCGGGGTGAGCGTCTACGTCATCGGCTCGATTGAGGCCGACGGCCTGAGCGTGCGGAACTCCGAGACCAGCGGCGTGTACGGCGGCAAGAAGGGCTCGACCCTGCGCAACACCACCGTCGACAACGTCCAGGGCTACGCGCTCTACTCCACGGGTGACCTCACCGTCATCGACTCCAAGGTGAGCAACACCACGAGCACCTCGATCTACGCCGTGCGCGGTGACCTCACCGTCACCGGCAGCGAGGTCACCGACAGCCTCGGCACGGGCATCTACGCCACCTACGGCGACGTGATCGTGCGGGATACGCTCCTGGAGCGCCTGGACAGCCACGGCGTCTACTCCTCCACGGCGAGCATCACCGTCTCGGACATCACCGTGCGTGAGGTCTTGGGCTCGGCGGTCTACGCCTACCGCTCAAGCCTCACCGTCGAGCCCGGCGCCGTGGGTGTGCTCATCGAGGACGTAGACGGCAGCGGCCTCTACTCCACCGACGGCGACATCGTCGCCGAGAACGTCACGATCTCCAACGTCCGCGGCACGGCGGTCTACGCCCGTTACGGTGACCTCACGCTCCGCAACGCCCAGATCTCCGAGGTGATCGGCACGGCGGTCTACGGCTACTTCGGCGACGTCGTGGTCTCCGATGTTCACGTCAGCGACGTGTACGGCACCGGCATCTACTCCTACCGCGGCGACATGACCGTCACCCCCGGCGACACCGGCGTGACCGTCACCAACGCCGAGACCTACGGTCTGTACACCTACACCGGGAACATGGTCGCCGAGGGCTTCACCACCACCAACACCCGCAACACGGGCGTGCTCGTGAGCTACGGCGACCTCACGGTGAAGGACTGTGAGGTGACGGAGTCCGGCAGCCACGGCATCTACGGCCAGGAGGGCGACCTCAGCGTCACCAACTGTGTCGTCACCGACATCGGCGGCGCGGGCGTCGCGCTCTCCGAGGGCAGCCTGGCGACGGTGACCGAGGTGAGCATCACGAACGCGGACACCTACGGCGTCTACGTGAAGGACGCCGACGGGGTGCTCAGCGGCGTCTCCGTGGACAACGCGGGCAGCCAGGGGATCTACATCACCGGCGGCGACGGCGACATCACCGACGTCACCGTGAACACCACCGGGAGCTCCGGCGTGCAGGTCTCTGTGGGGGATCTCACTCTGTCAGACGCCACCATCGGCAACGTCGCGGGCGACGCGGTGTACGTCAGCGCCGGGGACGCCCTCATCTCGGAGCTGCAGATCGTCGATCTCTCCGCGGCCCAGGACCAGAGCAGCGCCGTCGGCGGCGGCATCGACGTCCGCGGCCACGCCTTGGTGACGAACACCCTCATCGACAAGACCGAGGGCTACGGCCTCTACGCCCAGTCCGCCGAGGTGAGCTACACGACGATCTCCAACGGCCTCGATCGTGGCGTGACGATCTACGGCAACGACGCCTCCAGCATCACCTACAGCGACGTCATCGACAACGGCAGCTACGGCGTGGTCGGCGTCACCAAGGGCGCCAACGGCCTGCAGATCAGCAAGTCCAACATCACCGGCAACTATGAGTATGGCGTCTACTACGCCCAGCTCATGGACGGCTGCTACGTCGCCAACAACTACCGGCTCACCGGCGCGGACACCACCTCCGGCGGCAGCATCGACGCCAACTTCACGACGAAGGGCACCCAGTACAACTACCTGGACTCGGTGACCAGCCCGGCCTCCTCCGAGGTCTCCGGCACGGGCCCGACCAGCGGCTCCTGAGCCCTTCACGCCGCCGCGCCGTGGGTCTTCGGGCCCACGGCGCGACGGCGCGCGCTCTTTCTTAACACCCCCACGCTCCAACGACGGAGAACCTCCATGACCCTCCCCATTCGCCTCAACGTCTCGATCTTGCTCGCTTTAGCGACCCTGGCCTGTCGCTCCAAAGACGACGGCCTGGACACCGTTGACACCCAGATCGAGGGCCCCGAGGACACCGCAGACACCGAGGTGGACGATGACATCGACAACACCTACGAGATCTGTGAGGACATCACCTGGTCGGGAGAGGTGATCGTCGGCGCGCTGTATTACGTCTGCCCCACGGCGACCCTGACCATCGCGGCGAACACCCAGGTCAAGTTTATGCCCAGCGCGGGCCTCGTCGTGGACGGCACCCTGAAGCTGGAGGGAGCGGACGGCTCCCCCGTCGTGTTCACCACAAACTACAGCTCCACCGCGGGCAACTACGGGGTCTACGTCGGCGGCACGGGGGACAAGTCCACCCTGCAGTACGCGACCTTTGACCACATCAACCTGCGCCTGGAGGGCGGCGCGGCGACGGCGATCACGAACAGCGCCTTCTCCGACGCCACCCTGGAGATCTACACCCGCGAGGCGCCCTTCACCGTGGACGCCTGCGCCTTCTCCGACAACCAGCGCGACAACCAGTACGGCATCGTCGCCCGCGACCTGCCGCTCCTCGACGTGGTGAACAGCAGCTTTGACAAGGTCTACGTCGGCGTCGGCTTCGACGGCGTTCAGGATGAGTCGGCGCTCTCTGTGTCGGATACGACCTTCAACGAGGTGCGCCACGCCCTCTACGTCGGCAGCATCGGCGAGTACCTGCACACCGTCACCGGCACGAACCTCACCATCACGAGCACCTCGTCCCACGGGATGATGCTCTACAGCGCGGCGTCGAGCTTCACGAACCTCAGCGTCACCGACACGACGGGCTACGGGATCTACGCCGACGTGCGCTCGACCTTGGCCCTCGACGGCACGACGATCAAGAACTCCGACTCCATCTGTGTCTACGCCGAGGGCTCGCTCACGGCGACGGGGCTCATCGCGGAGGGCTGCGGCGGCAGCGGCGTGTACGCGGGCAAGCTCGGCTCGTCGGTCGCGGGCAGCAGCATCTCCGGGGCTGTAGGGTATGGCCTGTACGCTTATGGTGACCTCGCCGTCGAGGACAGCACGGTCACGAGCGCGTCCAACACGGGCGTCTATGTGTACTACGGCGACCTCAGCCTGCGTGGGGTGACCCTGTCCAACAACGGCGGCACCGGGGCCTACAGCCAGCAGGGCACCCTCACCGTCGAGGGCTCGGAGATCGTGGGCAACACCGCCCAAGGCGTGCAGACCTACTACGGTGACCTGACCGTGCTGGACTCCAACGTCTCCGGCAACAACGGCTCGGCGGTCTACGCCGACCACGGCGCCGTCGAGGTCCGCCGCACGACCATCGAGGACACCGAGGGCTACGCGATCTACTCCAGCACGGCGTCAATCGTCGCCTCCGAGGTGACGATCAAGGACATCCGGAACTACGGCGTGTATGGCTACCGCAGCTCCGTCGTCATCGAGGACGCCACCCTGGACAACGTCGAGGGCGTGAGCGTCTACACCGTGGACGGTGACCTCACCGCCACCAACATCGAGGTGCGGAACTCGCGCTCGCACGGTCTGTACGCCTACTACGGTGACCTCGTGGTCACCAACGCCATCCTGGAGAACATCCGCGAGGGCGGCCTGTACAGCTACTACGGCGATCTGACGGTCACCGACGCCGACCTGACGACGATCTACGGCCAAGGCATCTACGCTTACCGCGGGAACCTCGTCGTGAACGCGGGCGTGACGGGCACGACGCTTTATGACGTCGGCTTCAACGCGCTGTACAGCTACTACGGCGACCTGACGGCCACGGGCGTCAAGATCGACAAGGTCGGGCAGAGCGGCGTGCTCACCTACTACGGTGACACGACGGTCAGCGGGCTCACGGTGAACGACGTCGGCGCCTACGGCGTGTTTGATCAGGACGGCACGCTCACGATGACGGACACCACGGTCACCAACACGGTGAACGTCGGCGTGTACCTGAACCTCGGCGAGTCGGCGACGATCTCGAGCTCCACCGTAGACACCACGGGCTCCACCGGGGTCTATGTCTACCAGGGCGACCTCTTCATCTCCGACACGGACGTCTCCAACTCCGGCAGCGTCGGCGTCTACGTGAACATCGGCGACATGACGGCGGAGACCGTGAGCGTCGTCGAGGCCACGGGCCAGGGCTTCTACGTCAACGCCGGGGCCATGGATCTGAGCGACGCCTCGGTGACCGGCGCGGGCAGCCACGGCGTCTACATCTACAACGGCGTGGCCAGCGTCGAGAACGTGGCGCTCACCGACATCGGCGGCACGGGCCTGTACGTCAACGTCGGCGACCTCAACGCCGCGGCCGTCGAGATCGACGACGTCGCCAGCCAGGGCATCTACGTCTACTCCGGCGACATGGTGGGCTCGGACATCACCGTCGATGACATCGGCAGCCAGGGTGTGTACGTCTACAACGGGAACCTGACGATGAGCGAGGCCCTGATCTCGAACGTCGGCAGCCAAGGCGTGTACGTCTACGGCGGCGACCTCAACCTCGCGGACACCACCGTCGGCAACACCGGCGAGCGCGGCGTCTACGTCTACCTCGGCGACGCCCTCATCGACGGCCTGCAGGTCGTGGACCTCTCCTCGACCCAAGACCAGCGCAGCGCCCTGAGCTACGGCCTCGACGTGCGCGGCCACGCCCTGGTGACCGACTCCATCGTAGACAAGGCCGACAGCTACGGCATGTACGCCAAGAGCGCGGAGATCGTGAACAGCACCTTCTCCAACAACAACAACATCGGCGTGATCCTGTACGGCAACGACGCGAGCAGCGTCAGCTACTGCGACGTGACCAGCAACGGCTCCCACGGCGTGTACGGCCCCACCACGGGCACGAACTCCTTGGACGTCTCGTACAACAACGTCACCGGGAACAAGTACTACGGCGTGGTCTACGCCCGGGAGCTCAACAACAACTACATCGCCGACAACTACAGCAAGACCGGCGCGGACACCACCTCGAAGGGCACCGTTGACGGCTCCCTCGACGTGAGCTCCAGCCAGATCGGCTCCATCGACGCGGTGAAGAACCCTCAGTCCTCGTCGGTCTCGGGCACGGGCCCGGCCTCGGGGAGCTGATTCGACACGGTTGAGGACGACTTAGCGCCTGGATCTCCACCGTGGGGGTCCAGGCGCTCGGCGTTTAGGAGGGTCGGCAGCGTCGAGCCCCGGGAGCGGTTGTCCAGCGCCCGGCGCCCCTCAAAGCGCGGCAGGTCCGGCAGGTGCACGAGCCGCAGCTCCAGAGAGAAGCGCGCCCGGCCCGAGTCGTGGCCGAGGCTGCCGTGGAGCTGGTGCGCCGAGAACAAGAGCTGCTCGCCGTCTCGGCAGGCGAAGCGCTGGGGCGCGCCCGGCGGCGTCGCCGTGGCGCAGGGGTAAGCCTTCTGGGGGTGCGGCGCCTGCCAGCCCCCGAGCCGGTCCCACTCGTCGAGGTCAAAGCCCGCCGAGGCGTTGGGCACGGCCTGGTGAAAGGCCTCGGTGAAGAAGCCGAAGCTCTCCTCGGCGGGCACGTCGCCGAGCGCCAGCCAGAGGTTCACCTGGGCCTCGGGGTTGCTGTACCAGGTGTCGCGGTGGATGGCGTAGGCCCGGGCGGCCTTGGGGTCGCGGTGAGCGCCGGAGAGCACACCCCGCAGGCGGGGGCGGTCCATGACGGTCTTGCGGAGGGGCAGGCCGAGGTCGGCGACGAGGCCCCGGGCGAGCCAGAGCGCCTCGGGGTCCGCCGCGAGCGCCCAGCGCAGGGCGGTGAGCCGGGCGAAATGCTCCTCAGCGGGGATCCAGCGGTGGGCGAGGCGCGGCGGGTGCGGCGCGAAGGCCTCGATGAGCCGCTCCTCGACGTAGCGGGCCAAGGCGCGGGAGGCGCGGCTCGCCGACCGGCGCAGGATCTCCCCGTGGAGCGCCTGCTCCCAAGGTGACGGGCCGCCCTCCGTCTCCGTGAGCACGGGTTGGTCCGCGGGCAGCTCACGCATGGGGGGCCTCGGCGGCGTCTCGGCAGCGCCGGTCCACCTGCTTGAGCAGGGTCGGCAGGCGGTAAGGGCCGTGCATCGACGCGACGTGGGCCCGGGCCTCCTCGGCGGACATCCCCGCGGCGGAGATGTAGAGCGGGCTCTGGCTGCCCCCCCGGACGAGCGGCAGGGCCTCCCCCTCAAAGAAGCGCCGCTTGGCGACGCCGACGACGGGCAGTCCCGTGGCCTCGTGGAGCCGGGCGCCGAGGCCGGGGCGACCGTTGAGCCAGGCGTGCCCATCGACGACGATCACCGCCGGGGTGACGGGCAGGGCGCCCAAGAGGGCCAAGAGGCAGGGCAGCTCGCGGCGGTAGAAGTCTCCGGGGCTGTACTCGGCGACCTCGGGGACAAACACGAGCTGCTCCGCCGCCGGGGCCGGGTCGTCCCAGCGCGCGCTGAGGAGCCCCGCGGCCCAGGCGCCGCCTTGGGGCGGGTAGTGTACGTCCGTCAGGAGGATCATGGCGCCAGAGTACCGGAGGTGGCCCAGGAAGGGGAGGGCCGCACCCCCCGAGCCCTCGTCGCCTAATGCGGGCGGAGGTCACCCACCATGCTGCAGCGCCTGCTGCCCGTCCTCGCCGCCTTCGGCCTCACCGTCGCGCTCACCCGCGGCGCCGAGGCCTACGAGCAGACCTACACGCCCACGAGCCCCGGGGAGATTCAGCTCAAGGAGCTGCCCCAGGCCCTCGCCTTGGAGGCCCCGGACGGCGACGACGAGGGCTTCCGCGCCTTGTTCAACTTCATCCAAGAGAACGAGCTGGCGATGACCATCCCCGTTGAGGTCGACCTCAGCGACGAGGACGAGGCCATGCGCTTCTTCGCTCCCTCGGCCCGTCTCACGAGCCCGCCGCCTTCAGCGGACGGCGTGACGGTGAAGGCCCTGCCGCCCCGCACGGTCGTGAGCCTCGGCCACCGCGGCCGGGGCAGCGATCGCCAGCGCGGCGAGGACATCCTCACCCTCCAGGCCTGGCTCGCCGAGCACCCCGAGTGGCAGGCCGTCGGCGCCCCCATCGCCGTGTACTGGGACGGGCCGTTCACGCCGTTCTTCTTGCGCCGCTCCGAGGTGATGATCGAGCTCCGCCCGGCGGGTTAACCCCGGGCCATGACCGAGCCGCTCCGACCCCAACGTCGCCCGGCCCGAGGCGTCGTCGTGGGCCCCGGCCGCGGCCTGCCCCCGGGCCCGATCCACCACCAGCGGGTGCTGCCCCCGCCGGAGCTCGCGCCCCTCGTCGAGCACCTCTGGCTCGTGCGCTGGGACTTCCCCCCGGGCGCGAGCTTTGAGGTGATCACCCTGCCGCACCCCGTCGCCCACTGGACCGTCGAGGGCGCCGAGAGCGTGGTCCGAGGGGTGAGCCTCCGGCCCTTCGTGCGGACGCTCAGCGGCGCGGGGCGGGTGGTCGCCGTGAAGTTTCGCCCCGCCGGGCTAGGCTGGCTCAGCGATCGCCCGGCGAGCCACACCCGGGAGCGCTGCCTGCCCGCCGAGGCCCTGCTCGGCGTAGACACCCCTGAGCTCTCTGGCCTCGGCGATGACGAGGCCCTGCTCCGCCTCGCCGCCCGCCTCGCCGAGCGCCCTCGCCGCGTCGCCGTCTCCGCGCGGATCGCCCGGGACCTCACCGAGCGCTGCGCGGTGGATCGTTCGATCACCACCGTCGAGGCCCTGGCCGCCGAGGCCGGGATCACCGTGCGGGCGCTGCAGCGCCTCTTTGAGCGGGAGCTCGGCCTGCCGCCGAAGTGGGTGATCCAGCGATACCGGCTCCATGAGGCCGTCGAGGGCCTCGTAGATCCCCAGCGCCCCGACCTCGCCACCTTGGCGTGCTCCTTGGGCTTCGCCGACCAGGCGCACTTCAGCCGCGCCTACCGCGCCGCCGTCGGGGAGCCGCCGAGCGCCACCTTGGCCCGGCTGCGGGGGTCGCCGCGCCCGCAGTGAAGAAGCCCGAAAAAATCTAAGTGTCATTGATCTGTCATGATCCAGATCAAGTCATGATGACTCTTGATCATCGGGCAAGAACGCCCGACAGGAGACCATCACCATGCAGCTCAAGCACATCCTCACCGCCCTGTTCGCCTTCACCTTCGCCGCTGGCTGCGGCGACAAGGACGCCGCGACGGACTCCGTCGCCGACGACAGCACCGCGACCGACGACAGCGCCGTTGAGGAGGGCATCTCCTTCACCCCCGGCAGCGCCCAGACCCTCGCCTCGGGTGGCACCCTCGACCTCTCCATCGGCGGCCTCGATGACGCCACGGCCTACCGCGTGACCCTCGTGATCGCCGCGAACCTCACCACGAGCGGCGACGGCACGGGCACCTTCATCGACGCGGACGCCAACGGCGCCGCCGACGCTGGCGCGTCCGAGGGCGTGGCGCTCATCGCCAGCGTCAACGGCACGGCGATCACCGCGGCCAAGACCTACCCCGGCGGCGAGGACGACCCGGCGAACCCCTCGGGCATCTTCCCCTCCGGCGGCACCATCTCGGTCAGCCTCTCCGGCGTGGCCGCGGGCATGGTCTACCCCGTCGTCTACGTGAACGGCGGCACCTCGACCTTCCTCGAGATCACCGACGGCGTGCCCAGCGAGGTCTACGCGGTCGGCCCGGCGATCACGGTCAACTGAGCGTCTGAGACGCCATCGTCGCCGGGGGTGTGAGCCTCCGGCGGCGTTCGGCTCCGCGCGCCGGTGTATACTCCAAAGCCAAGCTCTGGCCGAGGAGAACCGCCGATGATCCTGCTCTTGAGCCTCTTCGCCTGCCGCGGCGACGAGCCCACCGGGCTCCAGGCCGACGCCCGGATCGTCACCGACGCGAGCGGCCTGCGCCACATCCAGGCCGCCACCGAGCGCGACCTGTTCTACCTCCAGGGCTACATCACCGCCCGGGACCGCCTCTGGCAGATGGAGCTCCTGCGCCGCCGGGCCTGGGGTCGCCGGGCCGAGGTGTTGGGCGAGGCGTACTACTCAAGCGACCTCCAGAGCCGGGCCTTGGGCTTCGGGCGCTGGGGGGAGCTGACCGCCGAGGCCATCGTCGCCGATCCGCCGATTCACCGGATGCTCTCGGCGTACGCCGACGGCGTGAACCAGCTCATCGCCGACGTCGCCGCCGGGGCCCAGCCCGAGGCGCCCCAGCTCGCGCTGCTCGACGGCCCCATCGAGCCCTGGCGGATCGAGGACACCCTCGCCATCGAGAAGCTGCTCACCGCGGGGCTCTCGATGCGCCCCGACCAAGACATCATCCTCGGCCTCGCCCGCACCTTGCTCGGCGGCGACCTCTTCACCGACCTCTACCAGTTCGCGCCCTTCGACCGGTCCTACACCGCCCCGGACTTCTGGCCCGCCGGGGCCGGGGGGCCGCCCCACACGGCGACCCACGACGGCGCCGACCGGGTGGCGGCGATCTTGGCGGGGCTCAGCCCGGAGCAGCTCAAGGCCGGGGTGAAGGCCGCCCGGGGCCTCAACATGAGCATGGGCGGCAGCAACAACATGGCCGTCTCCGCCCAGGTCAGCGAGACGGGCCACGCGCTCATGGCGTCTGACAGCCACCAAGGTGTGGGGCACCCCTCGGTCTACTACTACATCCACCTCAGCACCAAAGCCGTCGGCGGCGACATCGACGCCTTCGGGGCCACCTTCCCCGGCGTGCCGATGGTGCTCTTCGGCCACAACGGCTAGGTGTCCTGGGCGCCGACGACGAGCCTCTACGACGTGGCCGACGCCTACCTGGAGATCCTCGACGGCGACGAGGTCTCGTTCATGGGTGAGGACGTGGCGCTCATTGAGCGGGAGGAGGTGATCCGGGTGCGCCTCGCCGATGGCAGCGTCGAGGAGCGGGAGGTCACGGTGCAGGAGGTGCCCCACCACGGCCCGCTCTTGCCCGCCGACGCCTTGGGCCTGCCCTTGCCCCTGAACATCTCGATCCGCTGGACGGGCTTCCAGGCGCGCTCGGTGGCCCGGGCCTTCTATGAGCTGGAGGAGGCCCAGACCTACGACGACTTCCGGGGCGCCCTCGACCACTACTTCACCGGGGGGATGCACTGGCTCTACGCGGATGTGAACGGCGAGATCGGCTACGCCTCCTTCACCTCGGTCCCGGTGCGGGAGGTGCTCGATCCCGAGGCCCCGCCGATCACGCTCTTGCCCGGCGACGGCGGCTACGAGTGGTTGCCCGCCGAGGGCGGCCCCGACCCCTTCTTGACCCTGTCCCGCGACGAGGTGCCCTGGACCCAGAGCGCCCCCGACGGCTTCTTGCTCTCGGCGAACAACGACCCCGTGGGGCAGACCGACGACAACGACCCCTTCAACGACCCGGCCTACCTCTCGGCGATCTTTGACCTGGGCACCCGGGTCTACGCCCCCGCGGAGCAGCTCTCGGCCTTCGTCGCTCAGGACGGCGTGAGCCTGGAGGAGCTCGGCGCGGTGCAGCTCAACACCTTGTCCCGCCCCGCCGAGCGGCTCTTGCCCTTCTTGTTCGACGCCGCGGCCCGGCGCCCCGACCTCATCGACGCGCAGATGGCCGAGGCCCTGGCGCTCCTGGAGTCCTGGGACTTTGCCTGCGGGGTAGACGCCGTCGAGCCCAGCCTCTTCCACGCCTGGCTCGCCGTGCTCATCCGCGACATGCTCGGCGACGAGGGCGGCGGCCTCGTGGGGGACCTGCTCCTCGCCGAGCTCGACGCCCGGCTTGTCATCGTCGCCCTCAAGATGGTCACCCACTTCTTGGAGGTCACCGCGGCGGACCTCGACCAGATCCAGTCCGGCGAGCTGCCCTTCCCCTCGGCGACGGGAGACGATTACTTCGATGATCGTCGAACGGAGGTCGTCGAGACCCGGGACGAGCTGCTCCTGCAGAGCCTCCGCCGCGCCCTGGACGAGCTCGCGCCGATCATGGCCGACGCCGGCGCCGACCCCGACGCGCTGAGCACCTGGCGCTGGGGCCTCTGGCACACGATGCAGCTCGTCGACCCCGCCGAGGCCCTCGTCCCCGAGGCCTCCAGCGCCCGCCTGCCCAAGCCCGGCGGCCTGTACACCGTCGACGTCGCCGACTACGTGCTCGCCCGCGAAGGCGCCTTGAGCGCCACCTTAGACGTGGACAACGCCCCCTCCAACCGCTTCTTGTTTGAGATGGACCCCGCCGGTGTGCGCGGCCTGATGGCCTTGCCCGGCGGCTTCAGCGAGCACCCCGGCGAGCCCCACCACAACGACCTCTGGCCGGAGTACATCGCCGGGGAGTACCGCGCGGTGCCGTTTGCCCCGGCGGAGGTTGAGGCCAGCGCGGAGTCTGTGCTCAGTTGGGCCCAGGGGGCGGTCTCGCCGGGGTGAGGGCCGCGGTCACCTGCCCGCGGAGCGGCGTGGGCAGGTAGGTGACGAGCTCGTGGAGCGCAGGGGTTGGCCTGAGCGTCTCGGCGAGCCACGGGACGAAGTCGTCGCCGAGCAGGAGCCGGTGGTGGAGCATCCAGGCCGTGGTAAACGGGAGGGAGAGGAGGTCTTCGCCGTTCTGCGCGTGGCGGGCGGCGGCTTTGTGGAGCTTAAGCGCACGAGCTGTCGCCAACTCCAGATTTGGCTGGAACTTGGGCCAGTTGACGTGGGCGCCCCTCTGGTGATCGTAGTGAGGGTGATGCCCCTTTAGTGTGCTTTGCAGGTCATGACGGTCGCGATTGTGTGAGACTTCCTGACAGAACAAGAGAGGCCAGAGCTCAAAACAGGCGTTGGAGAAGGCGACGCCGACTCCGGCGTCTTTGCAAGCCGCGATAGACTCTCGGACGTGGGGGTGTTCATCTCGGTCGAACACGGCCCAGACCTCATCGGGACTAGATTTTTGTCTGTTTATCTTCTGCCGCAGATCTACCGAAAGTGCGGTGATCGTTCTGGGTACCCCTTTGCCGCCCTCATATTTCACCTGCACGGACAGCGCGCATGATCGCTGCTTCAGGTAGTCCAGCCAGCCCGCCTCTGTATTTTCCCCCTCCATCACCGCGTGTACCGTGAGTTTGAAGGATCGAACCTGGGCTGGAGCGCGGCGGCTCAGAGAAGGAGGAGGCACGCGGCGCGAGCCCATCACTCCTCCCGGTTCACGAGGGCCAACGCCCGCCCCAAGCTGCCCAGCCGCGGCAAGCCGCCCACCCGACCCTCCATGTAGACCTTCTGCATGTCATCCCGGCGCAGCAGCTTGTACTCCGACATGAGCTCAATTCGTGAGCCTCCGTCGTTCTGTTTGTTGACCAGCGCCACCTCGTCCCGGCGCAGGTGCTCCATGAGGCTGACGTCGTGGGTGGTGAAGAGGAGCTGCGCGCCGTTGGGGTTCGAGTACGGGCTGGTGAACATCTTGATCAGCTCGACGCAGAGGAGCGGATGCAGGCTCCGATCGAGCTCATCAATGAAGGTGAGCGCGCCCAAGTTGAGCGCCAACAAGATCTGGTGCAGCCGGTTGATCAGCGAGATGGTCCCGTCGCTCTCCTCGTCGGG
This sequence comes from Myxococcota bacterium, assembly GCA_023150845.1. Taxonomy (GTDB): domain Bacteria; phylum Myxococcota_A; class UBA796; order UBA796; family CAJQPC01; genus JADKFE01. The sequence goes on from JAKLKD010000001.1 coordinate 74,622, forward strand.
GTCAAGCCAGTGGCCGAGCCCGTCTGCGCCCTCATGCTGAAGCTCTAGGTGCCGGACATCACCGATCGATTCTAGCGCGGCGCTGAGCCGGATCGCTCTTTGTGCGATGGTCTCATCCGAAGACCGCTGCCATTGGTCGATATGCGCCTTGATGCCATCCTTGTCGCTCTTCAACCGAAAGTCCATCACGCCCACATCCGCCGCGCGGAGCAAGCGCCGAACCTCATCAGCGCGCTCTGGATCAAACAACGGAGAGGCCGAGAAGCTCATCGGGTGGTGTGAGTCTGACGGCAGGTTTTTTGAGAACAGCTCATCAAACGCGCGGTAGAGCTTGCCGAGCTGCTCATGGTTGTTCTGCGCGGCGGCGCTCAAGAACAACGAGTTCTCCCGCGTCGCGGCGGCGATACGTTTACGCTCCCCCTTGAGCGCAGGACCGAAGTACCAGGCGTCTCGGTCGTCTCCTTTGCGGTGAAACCAGAGCTGCTCCACACCCGCAGGCCAGGCCTGGAGCCACTCCTCCTCAAAGCGGTCCTTCGTGACGAGGAAGCCGTACTGGTAACGTACGCCGTCGATCAGGAGCTCACACTCCAGGTGCGTCGGCTGGGCGCTGCTCTCTAGGTCGAGCTTGAAGGGCTTGTGCGGGATCTTGTCGGTGGGCTTGAGCTCCGTGTGGGAGCGGAGCACGTGACTGACCATTCTCCTCAACGCGTCGAGGGCGGTGGACTTGCCCGAGGCGTTCGCGCCATAGAGCGCCAGCACGGGCAGCACGCCGAACTTGGCGAAGGGGCCCTTGGGCGGCAGCGCGCCGTGGACGTCGTCATCCTTGATGCGGGTGGCGACAAAAGAGAGCTCGGCGGCGTCACGGAACGAGCCGAAGTTCTTGAACATGAAGCGCAGGAGCATACGCGCACTCTCGGTGAAGCTCACCCCGAGGGGTGATGTTCAACAGCCTATACCCGAGAGTCGAGCCGGTCAACGAATTCAAGATTCGTTTATATCGGATTTCGTCAGAAATCGACCTAAAACTTGTGGGCATCCCGCCCCCTCCGCCACCCAACCCCCAGGTCAAGCTGCTCCCACTCCACGGCGTCGGTGCCGTCCAAGAAGCCGAGCTGCGCCGCGCCGTAGGGCTCGCCGAGGCCGCCGGGGTTGAAGCAGAGGCACTCGTTGAGCCAGGTGGCGGCTGGGCTCTCGTGGATGTGGCCGCAGACCAAGGCGCCGCGGTGGGCCAGAGCCCGGGCGCGCACGGCCTCGCTGCCGACGTGGAGGTCTTCACCACGGGCGACGAGGTCCAGGGGCGTGCCCGCGGGCGGGGTGTGGGAGAGGAGGATGTCGCAGTCTGGGCTCGGCCGGGCGAAGATCTCGGCCTCGGACCACTCGTAAGGGAAGCCGAAGCGCGCTGGGCCCGCGCCGCCGATGCCGTAGACCGAGAGCCCGGCGAGCAGGCGCACCTCCCCGTCGCACACGCCCTCGCCGTCGATGGGGCCGAGGCGGGCGGCGAGGTCTCTGGGGTCGTGGTTGCCGGGCACCCAGGCGATGGGGCCCACGGCTCGGGCGGCGGCGAGCACCTCGGCGACGGAGCGGATGTAACGCCCCCAGACGGCGGGATCGGCGGTGCGGCCGCGGCCCAGGCCGTGCCAGCCGAGATCGCCGACCAAGAGCAGGCCGTCCACCTTGCGCTCCGCGGCCCGGGTGAGGCAGCGGCGCAGGTTGTCCATGGCGTAGTGCACGTCGCCGATCACGGCGAGGAGCGGCACGGTCAGGCTCTACGGGCGGGGGTGGACTCAGCCAACAAGGCGTCTACGGTCTGCTGGTCGGCGCCGGGGAACTGGAAGCTCGTGAGCTCCTCCGGGCGCACCCAGCGCAGGTCCCGCACCGTGCGCGCCTGGGGCTCTCCCGAGCGGAGCGCGGCGCGGTAGACCATGAGGTCGAGCACGTAGCGGTCGTACTCGTGGGCGACGTGCAGCGCCAGCGCGCCGACCTCCACCTCTACGCCCAGGCGGCCCCGAAGCTCGCGGCGCAGGGCCTCCTCGTCGGCCTCACCCTCCTCGACGCGGCCGCCGGGGAACTCCCACAGCAAAGGGAGCACCGCCGTCTCCCGGCGCTGGGTGATGAGGTAGAGGCCGTCTCGCTGAATCTCCGCAGCGACGACGCGCACATGAGGCTTCTCGTCCATGGTCTCTCCGAGCCGGGGCACACCTAATCGTGGCGAGGGGGCGGCGCCAGGGGTGGGCGCACCGCGACAATCCGCCACATCGGCGCCCCCAAGCGGGGTGTGTACGCTCACGGACCCCAAAACGGAGATCCAATGCTCGACGTGCTCATCCTCGGCGGCGGCCCCACGGGCCTACAAGCGGCGCTCACCCTCGGCCGGGCCCAACGGAAGGTCCTCGTGCTCGACGTGGGCCCGCCCCGGAACGCCCGGGCCGCGGAGGTCCACAACTTCTTGACCCGGGACGGCACCCCGCCCGCCACCCTGCGGGCCTTGGCCCGGGAGGAGCTCCGTGGCTACGGCGTCGAGGTGCGCGGGGAGCGGGCCATCGCCGTGACCGGGGAGAAGGGCGCCTTCGTCGTGCAGGTCGAGGGCGGCGGCGAATACAGCGCCCGGCGGGTGCTCCTCGCCGCGGGCATGATCGACCACCTGCCGCCGATCCCCGGCCTGGCCGAGCTCTGGGGCCACACCATCTTCCAGTGCCCCTACTGCCACGGCCACGAGCTGCGCGGCCAACGCTGGGCGGCGATGATCACCTCCGCGCCGATGATCGACTACGCCTTGGTGGGCCGGGGCTGGACGCCGGACCTCGTGGCGCTCACGGAGGGCCGCTTTGAGGTCAGCGAGCAGGACCGCGCCCGCCTCGCCGTCGCCGGGGTGCGACTCGACGAGCGCCCCGTCGCCGCCCTGCGCCCCGCCGCGGAGGACGCTCACCGCTTAGGCGCCGTGGTCTTCGCCGACGGCGAGGTCTTGGAGCGCGACGTCTTGCTCCTGCGCCCCGAGCAGACCCAGACGCCCCTGGTGACCGCCTTGGGCCTCAACCTCGACCCGCAAGGCTTCGTGGCCGTCGGCTTCAACCGCGAGACCTCGATCCCCGGGATCTTCGCCGCCGGAGACCTCACCACGCCGATGCAGGCGGCGGTCGCCGGGGCGGCTTCAGGCATGATGACCGCGGCCATGCTGAACCACGAGCTCTGTGTTCATCCAAGCTGAGGCCACGGGTCGCTCAGGTCTGCGGGTGCGCGTAGCTCGGAGGGGCTGAAAAAACGTGAGGATCCCAGCGGAGCGCGCCGAGTCGGCGTATGGTGACCTCCTCCAGAGGATCCCCCTGATGCGCGCACTTCGCCCTGCTTCGCCGTACCTCCTGCTCCTCCCGCTGCTCGCGGCCTGCTCGGACTACGACATCAACCCCAAGGACGATGTCATTGAGCCCCTCGACTCGGAGCCCCTGGAGGAGAGCCCGCCTCTGGACGACAGCGACGAGCCCCCGGCGGAGGACTGTGACGGCCTCGACAACGACTCGGACGGCGCCGTGGACGAGGGCTTCGGCGACGTAGACCTCGACGGCCTCGCCGACTGCCTGGACTCGGAGTGTACGCTTGAGGTGCCCGAGCCCGTGAGCCGCAACCTGGAGGAGTGCGGGCAGATCATCGACACCTCCACCCCGCCCAAGAACCCCTGGTCTTGGGTGATCCAGTGGTCGTGGCGCGGCGGCGCGGTGTACTCCACGCCGATCGTCGCCGACATCGACGCCGACGGCAAACCCGAGGTGCTCGTCACCGCCGCCACCTCCTCGTCTGACCTCATGGTCTTCAACGGTGAGGACGGCACGATGCAGTGGAAGGCCGGGGGCCTCGATTACCAGTCCGGCCTCGCCGCCGCGGACGTCGATGGTGACGGCTACGCCGAGATCTTCGCCACGACGGGCACCTGCTACTCCGCGCACGGCGCCCGGGCCTACGACTACACCGGGTCGCTCCTCTGGGAGACGCCCCTCGGCACGGCCTGCGAGACCTACCCCACCGTCGCCGACATCGAGGGTGACGGCGTGGCCGAGGTGGTCATCAACGAGTACGTCCTCGACGCCCAGACCGGCGCCGTGCGCTTCAAGCTGCCCTACACCACGGACAACTGGGGCGCCCCGGTGGTCGTGGACCTCGACCTCGACGGCAAGAAGGAGATCCTGCTCGACAACGACGTCTTCGACTCGACGGGCAACCTCCTGTTCTCCTGCGGGCCCGGCGGCGTCGCGAACTTCCCCCACCCGGTCAACGTCGACAGCGACCCCGAGGGGGAGGTGCTCTTCGCCAACAACGGGGCCATCGTGCTCTGCGACACGAACGGCACCGAGATTAACCGGGCCACCTGGTCGAGCTACGGCATGGCCGTGGCCGTGGCCGACTTCGACAACGACGGCGAGCAGGAGTTTGGGGTCGCCAAGAACAGCACCTACATCCTCTATGAGCGCGACCTCAGCCGCCGCTGGACGACGCCGATCACCGACGGCTCCGGCCTCGCGGGCAGCACGTCTTGGGACATCAACCTCGACGGCGTGCCCGAGGTGGTCTACGCCGACGAGGCCGACATCCTCGTGATCGACGGCGCTTCCGGCGCCGTGGTGCTCCGGGAGGGCTCCCACTCCTCCGCCACCCTCGCCGAGACGCCCAGCGTCGCCGACGTGAACGGCGACGGCACCGGCGAGCTCATCTACGGATCCAACGGCACGCTCAACGGCATCACCGTCATCGGCTCCAAAGACGGCGACTGGCCCTACAGCCCGCCTTACTACAACGAGTACGGCTACTACTACGGCAACATCAACGCCGACCTCACCGTGCCCACGAACCCCGACCCGCCTTGGCTCACCGACGCGAACCTCTTCCGCGGCCAGCCCTCGGCGAAGTTTGTGCAGAGCGGGCTCACGAACCTCACCGGCGACATCACCGACGTCTGCGCCGCGAGCTGCGAGACGGGCGGCGTCGTGAACGTCGCGGGCTTGGTGATCAACGATGGCGGGGCCGACGCCCCGGTCGGCACCTTCGTCGGCCTCTACGGCAGCCTCGGCGGCGTGAAGATCCCCCTGGCCACCGAGGTGCTGACCAGCACGCTCAGCGCGGGCTCGTCGTTGGCGGTCACCTTCACCGTGGCCGCTGAAGACCTCAAGGGCCTCGACGCCCTCGTGATCTTCTTCGACTCCGACGAGGCCATCACCGAGTGTGTTGAGTCGGACAACGAAGGTGAGTGGGTCGATCTGCCCTGCCAATGAGCACAACGGCGCAAAGGTGGCGGCGGATGGGCTACACTAACGCGCCCCCCCGTCGTCGGAGCGACCATGCTCATCTCCCTCGCCCTCCTCTTCGCGTGTGACTCCGGCGGCGGTGACGCCGCCGAGGGCCCGACCTGGCACGGTGACGTCTCCCCGGCGCTCCAGGGCCAGTGCACCCGCTGCCACTCCCCGGGTGGCCAAGGCTCGGGGGACTTCACCACCCCCGAGGCCGTCGCCGCCCTCGCCCCGGCGATGATCGAGGCGATCCAGTCGGGCTGGATGCCGCCGCCCGTCTCCGACCCCGACTGCCAGGACTACCTCGGCAGCGAGCACCTCGCCGGAGACCCGGGCCTCGCCACCATGCTCCAGGAGTGGCTCGACGCGGGCACCCCCGAGGGGGACCCGGCCACCGCGCCCGTGGTTGAGCCCGTCACCGAGGAGCTCGCGAACCCCGACGTCGTGGTCACCATGCCCGCGGCCTACACGCCCACCTACGAGAGCGCCCGCGACCCCGGGAACGAGTACCGCTGCTTCGTCATGGAGCACGGGCAGACCGAAGACTTCTATGTGCGCCGCATGGCCCCGGTCATCGACCAGCGCTCCATCGTGCACCACGCGCTCCTGTTCACCGTCGCCGATGACGACATCCCCGAGCACGACCCGGCGATGGGCTGGGACTGCATCGAGGACGCCTTCGTCGGCGGCGACAGCTACGAGGGTGTGCTCAGCGGCTACGGCATGGTCGGCGCCTGGGGCCCCGGCGCGGTGCCCGTCGAGCTGACCGACGGCTTCGGCTTCCGCATCACCCCGGACATGAAGCTCGTCATTCAGCTCCACTACTTCCACAGCGACGACACCGACGGCGTCGCCGACCAGTCGGGCTGGGCCTTTGAGGTCTGGGACGAGCCCGTGCTGCCCGTGCTCATCGGGCCCTTCGGCGTCTTCGACTTCCGCATCCCGGCGGGGGACGCCGACTACACCGCCGACACGAGCATCAAGCTGCCCCTGCCGATCACCATCCACGGCGTCTTCCCCCACATGCACGTCTTGGGCACCTCGTACAGCGCGGAGGTCACCTCACCCGACGGCGAGGTCACCTGCCTCGCGCGCTCGGACAAGTGGGACTTCCACAACCAGCTCACCTACACCTACCGGGAGCCCGTCGAGATCGAGACGGACTCCGTGGTGAGCCTGCGCTGCTCCTGGGACAACAGCGCCGAGAACCCGAACCAGCTCACCGACGAGCCCAAAGACGTGCGTTATGGTGAGCGCACCGACGAGGAGATGTGCTACGCCTTCTCCTACGTCTCTCTGGGCAACTGACGCCGGGCCCTACTGCACCTTCAAGACGATGAACTCGACGCGCCGGTTGGTGGCGCGTCCCTCCTCGGTCTTGTTGCTGGCGACGGGCTGGCCCTCGCCGAAGCCCGCGGCGACGAGGCGGTCGGGAGAGACGCCGCGCTGGATGAGGTAGTTTCGGACCTCTTCCGCGCGTCCCTGGCTGAGCTTGAGGTTGTTGAGGTCGGCGCCCTGGTCGTCGGTGTGGCCCTCGACACGCAGGAGGGTGATCTGGGGGTTCTGGGCGAGGACCTGGGCGACCTCGTCGAGCAGGCCGTAGGACTCGGGCTTGATGGTGGTCTTGCCGGTGTCGAAGTAGACGCGCTCGGTGATCTCGATACGTTTCCCGCTGAGCTTGGCGCGGCCGTCCTCAGGGCAGCCGTCGTCGTCCTCGACGCCGTTCATGTCCTCTTTGGCGTTGGGGCAGCGGTCCTTCACGTCGAGGATGCCGTCGCCGTCGTTGTCGGAGTCAGGGCAGCCGTCGAGGTCGTCGGTGTTGTCGAAGTCTTCAGCGTCGTAGGGGCAGTGGTCGACCTCGTCGTCGAAGCCGTCGTTGTCGCTGTCGTTCTCGGGGTCGGCGTCGGGGCAGCCGTCCTGGTCCATGAAGCCGTTGATGACTTCAGCCTGGTCGGGGCAGCGGTCGACCATGTCGGGGATGGTGTCGAGGTCGTTGTCGGAGTCGGGGCAGCCGTCGCCGTCGCGGTAACCGTCGGAGTCTTCAGGGTCGTCTACACACTGGTCGTCGAGGTCCTCGACGTTGTCGCCGTCGTTGTCGATGTCGGGGCAGCCGTCCTCGTCCTGCCAGCCGTCGACGTCCTCGGCGTCACCGACGCAGGCGTCGTAGGCGTCGGCGATGGTGTCGCGGTCGCGGTCGCGGTCGTCGGGGTTGAAGGAGGGGGCCCAGGAGAGGCCGAGCACACCGCGCACGTCGGGGGTGCCGAGGCCCGGGATGACGCCGAAGCCGCCGCCAGCCTGCACGACGAGCCAAGGGGAGGCGAAGAAGAGCACGCCGAGGTCAAGCTCAGCGGGGGACTGGGCGACGCTGCGCCCCCAACTCTGGCCGCTGAAGTCGGCGATGAGCTCGACGCTCGGGGCCGGGCGGAACCCGGCGGCGATGCTGTAGAGCACGGCGTCGCCCGTGGGCACGTCGCGGACGCGGTCGTCGGGGCGGATCGCCACGCCGAGGTTCACCGCCGCGCGCCAGCGGTAGGCGCCGAGGCGCACCTCACCGTCGGAGAGCTCGGCGATGACCGTCGGGGAGACGGTGAGCCCGCCCTCCCCGGCCAAGGCCTCGGGATCGCCCGTGGGCACGGTGACGGGGATCGCCACGGCGACGCCCAAGGGGCCGTTCGCCGCGGAGAGCGGCGCGAGCTTGGGGGTGAGGCGCAGGTCCCCGATGGCCGTCGCCGAGAGGGGGACCAGCTCGCCGACGCCGGTGAGGCTCGCCACGTCGTAGCCCGTCTGGGTGAGCACGACGGGGAGGTCCGCGCTCAAGGAGAAGAGCTGGGTGACGCCGAGGCCGAGCTGCAGGTTCGTGACCACCCGGGACTGCACCGGGGCGCGGTAGGTGTCCGCGGCGAGGTGCTCCCCGTCAGACCCGACGATCACGAAGGGGTCCCGGGCGGCGTTGGCCCGGGCGGCGACGCCGAGCTGCATGTGGCCGAGGGTGTCGGCGGACTGGGCGGTGAAGTAGCCGAGGTGGTCGCTCGGCGGCTTGTAGCGGTCGAGATCGACGCCCCCCTCAGCGGCGAGGGCGGCGGCGGAGGCCCAAGAGAGCAGACCGAACATCAGCGGGTCTCCAAGCGGCGGCGGCGGGCGAGGCCGAAGGCGGCGGCGAGGGCCCAGGCGAGGCCCCCGGCGGCTGGGGCGGCCGGGCCGCAGAGCAAGGAGCTGCCCTGGGCGCCGCCTCCCAGCGCGTCCTCAGCGCAGTCCTCGTTGTACAGGCCGTCGCAGTTGTTGTCCGAGGTGTCGCCGCATTGTTCGTCGGCGTTGGGGGAGACCTCGGCGTTGAGGTCGTCGCAGTCGCCCTCGTACATGCCGAAGCCGTCGCCGTCCTGGTCGTACACGTCCACGACGCCGTCGCAGTCGTTGTCTTTGCCGTCGATGGGCGCGTCCGCGTCGGGGAGGCCGGGGCGGATCTGATCGTCCTCGTCGTCGCAGTCGTCGCCGCCGCAGACCTCGGCGTCATAACCGTCGTCGTCGACGTCGCAGAGGTCCTCGCCGTTGCAGTCGTTGTCGACGCCATCGTAGGGGATCTCCGTCGCGCCGGGGAGGATGTCCTCGTTGTTGTCGTCGCAGTCGCCAAGCGCCGAGTCCGCGCAGAAGCCCTCGCTGGGGTCGGACACCGTGGAGAAGATGCCCGGGTCGTAGCGGTCGGCGGCGAGCTCGGTGACGCCGTCGTTGTCGAGATCGAGGTCGTCGATGTAGCAGTCGCAGTCGTCGTCGATGCCGTTGGCGACGCGGCCCTCGGAGGAGGTCGGCCCGATGTAGTCGTCGGCGTCGTCGCAGTCCCCTTCGGTCTCGGTCCAGCCGTCGTCGTCGTCGTCGGTGAGGCCGTCGTCCCGCACGCCGTCGCAGTCGGCGTCGTCGTCTAAGGCGCCGAAGCGCTCGCTGGCGTCGCCGCCGTCGATGGTGCCGGTGTTGACGTAGGGGTCGTTGTCGTCGCAGTCGCCCTCGTTGGGCGTGAAGCCGTCGCCGTCCCCATCGACGTCCCCGCCGGGGCAGGCCGTGTTCACGGCGCCGGGGGTGCCGTAGATGCCTTTGGGCGAGATGAAGGTGCTCGCGTCGCACCAGTTCACGTCGAGGCCGTTGGCCCACTCGCTCGTCACCGTGGGGCTGAGCTGGGTGGCGTAGCCGTCGGTGAGCCCCCAGGTGGAGTCCCAGACCACGGCGTCGATGAGCAAGGCGCCGTAGTAGACGTAGATCTCGTCGCCGGTCTTGTCGAGCTTGTAGTTGGTGAAGTCGTAGACGTAATCGACGGGGATGTTGCCGTTGCGGGTGGTGTCGCTGAGCACGCCGAAGACGAGGCGATCCCCGGCGGCGAAGTAGCGCACGTTCGTCGGCGCGGAGGTGTTGATCTGGATCTCTTCGCCGTCCTTGTCGCGGATCGACACGCCGTTGAGGTCCAGGGTGCGCCCGGAGACGTTCACCAGCTCAAACCACTCGCCGTAATAGTCGGCGACCTGCTTGGGCTCGGCCAACAGCTCGGTGATGAGGATCTCCCCGGCCTTGGCGGGCGGGTCCACCGCGTAGGCGTTGGCGCTGAGAAGGCAGGAGAGAGCGGCGAGAATCCAGCGCGATCGCGCAGCCATGAGCAGTCCTCGGCGGGTGGCCCGTACTATAGCACCGCCCTCTGGTTTCAGAATGTAGTCGTTGACTACACGCGGCTAGTTCGGCGTAGACGGCGCTCTCGGGGCGACGACACACTGGAGGTTGAGCACGTCGTCGTCCGAGACCCGGACCGGGGTGGGGGTACAGGCGCCGAAGGGGTCCGTCGTCGTCGGGCCGTCATTGTCGAGGTCCACAAACGCCTCAAACAGGAGCGCGCCCGCGTCTTGGGGGGCTTGGAGGCTGAACTTGCCCGGCGGCAGCTTGAGCTTGCCGAGGTAACGGCGGCCGCCTGGGGCCTGGGGATCTTGGGTGAAGACGTCGAGGTCGATGACCGTGGCCTGCACGCCGACGAGGCGCAGCTCCCCGGCCAAGGTCACGGGATCCTCCCCGAGGGACTTGAACAAGGATCCTCCCCCGGCGGGGGGCGCGGGGGTCGGGCTGCCCGAGGCCGCGCCGCCGCCGCCGACGTTCGCCCGCCCGCCTGGTGTGAGCCCGAAGTCCTGCACGAGCTCCGCGCCGTCGGTGAGGGTGACCTGGGCCCGGGCGTAGGGGTCGTCGGGGCTCGGCCCGTCGCCTTTGAGGTCCTGGAAGGCCTCCAGCACGACGGCGCCGTAGCCCCGCGGCATCCGGACGGCGTACTCGCCGAGGCCGTTGAGCTGAATCTTCCCCAGGTAGGCGTCGCCGGTGTAGGACTTGGGGTCGGGCACCCGCACGTCGATGGCGACCGCGCCCTCCATGGGGCTCGTGATCATGCCCCGGAGCACGAGCCACTCGCCCTCCCAGCCCTTAAACACGTCGGCGCTGGAGCCCCCGGCGTTGCCTTGCCCGGCGGCCTTGGACCGGCCCCCGGCCTCTAAGGCCAAGGCCAAGGGCGGCAGATCCGCCGCGCCGACGACGACCTGGGCCGTGGCGTAGGGGTCGGCGTCGTCCGGGCCGTTCCGGCCGGGATCCTGGAAGGCCTCCAAGGTCAACGGGCCGAAGCCCGAGGGCGCGAGGAGCTCAAAGGGCCCCGGCGCGGTGAGCATGAGCTTGCCCAGGTGGCGGTTGCCGCCGGGCGCGCTGGGGTCGGGGGCGCGCAGGTCGATGTCGATGGGGTCGTCGCCGGGCGCGGTGATCACGCCGCTGACCTTCACCGTGGGGCCCTCGACCCCCTCAAAGGGCCCGGGCGGCTGGGCGTTGGGGTTGTGCTCGACGTCTTGGTGCTCGGGGCCGCCGCTGCCGCTCGGGGTGCCGTCGCCATGCGCCACCTCCTTGTGCCCTGAGCCCGGCGCGTTCGCCGTGAAGCGCGGGTCCAGGGGCTTGGCCTCCCAGGTCACACGCTCGGGGCAGCCGCCGAGGACGACCGCGGCGAAGGCGGCGGCGAGGGCGGCGGCGGGGACACGGAGGCGGATCATCGGCTGGATCTGTACCACGCCACGGTGCGCCGCAGGCCCTCGTCCAGGTCCACCGAGGCCCGCCAGCCAAATCCTTCGGCGGCGCGGGAGGTGTCGAGGCTCTTGCGCGGCTGGCCGTCGGGCTTCGTGGTGTCCCAGACGAGGCGGCCTGAGAAGCCGCAGGCCCGGGCGATGGCGGCGACGAGCTCGGCGACGGGCACCTCGACGCCGTTGCCGAGGTTCACCGGCTCGGGGCTGTCCCAGCGCTCGGCCATGGTGAGCACGGCGTCGGCGCAGTCCTCGACATAGAGCAGCTCCCGGGTGGCCTTGCCTGTGCCCCAGACCACGATCTCCTCCGCCCCGGCCTCGACGGCCTCTGAGCAGCGGCGGATGAGCGCGGGCACGACGTGGCTGCGCTCCAAGGAGAAGTCGTCCCGGGGGCCGTAGAGGTTCGTCGGCATCGGGAAGGCCACCCGCAGGCCGTACTGGGCGCGGTAGGCCCGGCCCTGCTCCATCAGCACCCGCTTGGAGAGGCCGTAGGGGCCGTTCGTGGGCTCGGGGTAACCCGCCCAGAGGTCGGCCTCCCGCATCGGCACCGGGGCGTCCCGGGGGTAGGCGCAGACCGACGAGACGCCCACGAACCGCTCGGCCCCGGCGAGATAGGCCGCGTGCAGGGCGTGGGTGTTCATCAGGAGGTTGTTGAACAGCACGCTGCCGGGGTGCTCCCGCATGTAGCCGATGCCCCCGCCGTCTACGGCGGCGTGCAGCACGAGCTCCGGGCGGGCGTCGCGGAAGGCGGCCTCCGTGGCGGCGCGGTCGAGGAGGTCCAGCTCGGCCCGACGTGGGGCGATGAGGATCGCCCCGGCGGCGCGCAGGCGGTCGGCGAGGTGGGAGCCCAGAAAGCCGCCCGCCCCGGTGAGGAGCACCCGTCGCCCGTCCCAGAAGCCCACAGACACCTCCGAGGCGGTCGGCGCCGCTCAGACGTTGGAGTACGGGCGGCGGAAGTCCACGAGGCGTAAGCCCGCGATCAGCTCGTCCGTGCCCCGGTGGATGTCCACCTCGGTGAAGAAGCCGAGGCGGTTGATCTTGGCGTAACTCACCGCGTAGTCACGTTTGTCGGCGTCGGTGCCGACCTCGGCGAAGTGCACCATGAAGTCGAGCTTCTGCTGGAGGAGCTTGATGATGTCCTCCTTGGTGTAGTTCATCGAGTCTTGGCCGACGTTGAACACCTCGTTCTGCATCTCATCCCAGTGGTCCAGGGTGAAGCTGACCGCGCGGGCCATGTCCCAGACGTGGATGAAGGTGCGGCGGAAGTGCTTCTCGTACACCACCAAGAAGCGCTGCACGAGGGCCTGCCAGGCGAAGTCGTTGATCATGAGGTCGAGGCGCAGGCGCGGCGAGAGGCCGAAGGCCGTCGCGAAGCGGAACGAGACGCTGTTCGGCCGCGCCATACACATCTGCTCGGCGAGGGTCTTCGTCTCGCCGTACAAGGACAAGGGGTTGAGCGGCGTCTCTTCAGTGCAGATGCCCATCACCTCGCCGTAGTTGCTGCCCGTCGAGGCGTAGATGAGCTTGGAGCGCTCGGGGAGGAGCTCGATGACGTTCGTCGTGCCCTGGACGTTGACGGCCCGGGCGCGGTCGGGCTCCTTCTTGCAGAGCGGGTAACCCACCAAGGCCGCGAGGTGCACGACCGCGTCGGCGTCGCGCAGCACCTCACCGAGCAGCTTACGGTCGAGGATGTCGCCGTGGGTGAACTTGAAGTTCGGCCGGATGAACAGCTCCAAGAGCGTGTGGGGGCCGTACATCAGGTTGTCGATGACGTGCACCTGGTAGCCCGCGGCGAGGAGCTGGCGCACCAGCACGCTCCCGTAGAAGCCCGCGCCGCCGGTGACCACCACCTTGGTGCGGGCGCGCTCAGATCCGTCCTTGGACATGGAGCACCTCCTCTAAGGTCGAACGAAGTCGGGCGGCGTGCCCCGCGCCGAAGGCGTGGCTGTTGCCCACGAAGAAGCCGCGCTCATGCACGGCGTCGGCCACGGTCAGGGCTCCGGCGATCCGCGCCCCGGGCACCGACGTGAAGGCGGGCTGCCGGGCGAGGTTGGAGCCGGAGATCGGCCGGGTCTGGATGCCTCGGGACTCGAGGTGCGCCTGCACGGCGCGGCGGTCGAGGCCCTCATCGAGCAGGATCGGGAAGGCCATCGAGGCGTGGCGCTCCCCGGGCCGCTCGGGCAGGGTGGTCACGCCGGGGAGCCCCGCGAGGGCCTCGCAGAACAGGCGGTGGCTCTCCCGGCGGCGGTCGAGCCAGGCCGGGAGGCGCTCAAGCTGGCGCAGGCCGAAGGCCGCGGCGAGCTCGGTCGGGCGCAGGTTGTAGCCCGCGGTGACGAACAAGAAGCGCGGGTCGATCTCTTGGTGGGCCCGCTCCAAGGCCGCGCGGTCGCCGCGCTCCCGCACCCAGCCGTGGGCCCGCAAGGAGCGGGCGAGGTCGGCGAGGGAGGGGTCGTTCAGCACGACGATCCCGCCCTCAATCGTCGTGATGTGGTGGCTGAAGAAGAACGAGAAGGCGCCCATCACCCCCTGGGCGCCCACCCGCCGCCCGCCGCGCTCGGCCCCAGGGGCGGCGCAGGCGTCCTCGACCACGATGAGGCCCAGCTCCTCTAAGCCCGCCACGTCGCCGGGCTGGCCCATGAGGTGCACGAGCAGGGCGGCCTTGGTGCGGGGCGTCATCGCCGCCTTCGCCTTGGCCACGTCGAGGCAGAGGGTGTCGGGCTCCACATCGACCATCACCGGCACGAGGCCGACCTGGGCGACGGGGAAGAGCGAGGTGGACCAGGCCACGGCGGGCACGAGCACCTCGTCCCCGGGCTGCAGCCGCCCTGAGGCGACGAGCGCCGCCAAGGCGATGAGGTTCGCGGAGCTGCCCGAGTTCACCATCACGGCCTGCTCGGCGCCGCAGTACGCCGCCCAGGCCGCCTCGAAGCGCCGGACCTCGGCGCCCATGGTGACATAGGTGCTGAGCATACAGCCCAGGGCCGCGATCACCTCGTCGGCGCCATAGGGGATCACCTGGAGCGGCATGCCCAGGTTGGGGTCGTGGGACTCTTCAGGGAGCCCAGCCAGCTCCTCACGGATGAGGGCGGCGATCGTCTCGCGGCGGTCCATCGCCAGGGTCTCCTCAGGCTAGTCGCGGAGCGGTCGCGCGTTGTGGAGCTCGCTGAGCAGCACCTTGAGGTGGTCCTTGCCCACCGGCCAAGAGAGCGCCTTCGAGGCGCCGCCGATGCGTTGGCCCTCGTTCGTCGCCAGCTCGGCGATGGGCCAGCCCCGGGCCATGCTGCGGATGCTGATCTGGTACTCGATGGGGAACCGCTTCACCGAGGTGTTCAGGGCGAGGAGGTCCGCCCGGCGCAGGGCCCGGAAGCCGTTGATCGTGTCCGTCACCCAGGGCCCCTCGTTGAACAAGAGGTTCGCCAGGGCCGTGAGCCCCTGGTTCGCCCAGCTCCGCGGGCGGAAGGGCGAGACGTCCTCCTCGTTCACCGCGCCTTTGGCGAAGCGGGAGGCGATGGCGAGGCGGGCGCCGCCGAGGAGCAGGTCATCCAGGCGCTCGATGTCGTCGGGATCTTCGTTGCCGTCGGGGCTGTAGAAGATGAGGCGCTCGGCGTGGCAGGCCTCGGCCGCCACTCTGAAGGCGACGCCGCGGCCGGGGATGGTCTGGTCGAGGATCGGCACGCCCCGGGCGGCCAAAAACTCCCGGGTGCCGTCTTTGGAGCCGCCGTCCACAGCGACGAGCTCCCGGAAGCGGTCGCGGGGGATGCGGTCCCACAGCGCGGTGAGGCCCTGGACCTCGTTGAGCGTCAGCAGCACGATGGCCGCGTCCCGGATCATGGAGACCCCAAGAGCTTGTTGTCCAAGAGGTGTTGGGCGACCAGCTCAGCGATGAGCGCGTTGCCGTCCGCGTTGGCGTGGCCCTTGTCCTGGGGGAAGAACAAGGTGCGGGAGCGCGCCGCCTCGGCGATGGCCTCAGACGGGTCAAAGTGGGGGATGCCCGCGCTCTGGGCCTCAAGGCGCAGCACGCGGCGGTGGGTCTCGGTGTAGCCGACGACCTCCAAGGGGTAGCCGAAGTGCATCGCCCGGCCGCCGACCTCCTCGATGAGCCCACGCAGGGCGCGCAGGTTCATCAGGTAGTCCGGCGGCGCGACACGAAACTCGCCCTCCTCACCGCCGGAGTCCCGCTCTTTGGCGCGCACGGTGACCTTGCCCGTGGCGACCTTCACGCCGAGGTAGAGCCGGGAGCGCCAGAGGATCGACTGCTTGAGGAAGCTCTGCTCCCCGGTGAGGATCGCCTGGCTGAGGTCCGAATACGCCGCCTTGCGGGCGTCCTGCACGATGTAGCCGATGAGCACGAGGTCGGGCTTGTAGCGGTGCAGGAGCTCACGCCACAGCCAGAGGCCCTGGAAGCTCGTGTAGCCCGGCTGCCCGGCGTTGATCACCTCGACCTGCTGGCCCTTGGCCTGGAGGATCGCCTCCAGCCGCGCGGGGTAGCTCTCGTCGTCGGCCACGCCCCAGCCGAAGGTGGTGGAGCAGCCCAAGGTCATCACCCGGAACACGCCCGGGGCGCGCGCCGCGTCGTGGAGCGGGGCGCGCAGGCCATCAGCGTTCGTCGTCAACGGGAAGCTGACGCCGAGCTCCTTGTGGAGCGTCGGCTCGGCGCGCAGGTTGGGGTCGGTCTTCCAGTAGATCTCCTTGTGCGCGAAGCGCGCTTGGGGATCAACCTCGGGCCAGCCTACGGCGCGCAGCGCGATCTCAGCGCCCGCCACGAACAGCAGGACGCTCAGGAGCGAGAACAGGAGCTTTCTACCGGTGCTCAGATGGACCTCCCTGGCGGCCTGCCACGGGCGGAGCTGAGTTTACCAGACTTGTGCGCGGCGCGTGGCCCGCGCCCGCCGCGCGGCCCGCGCCTAGATCACTCGTCCCCGGGCGGGGAGATGGTGATGCCGGTGTGGTCTTCCAGACCGCCGGTCTTGTACCAGGTGTTGTCGTACCAGGTGTTGTCGTTGATCGAGATCGACAAGGTGCCGTGACGGGGCGCGGTGTAGGTCGTGGTGACGCCGATGGGGAAGATCTCCTCGACGCCGTCCTCGGTCACGAAGCGGCCGATCAACATGCCCGGGACGCAGCCCTCCTTGGTGCAGGGGTAGTCCTCGGGGGTCGGGGTGCCGGGCTGGCCGGTGACGTTCATCCACTCGCCGCTCTGGGTGATGCGGTAACGGTCGGCCTGGGTGGCGACGATCTCCGCGGTGTTCCCGGCGCACAAGGGCACCGAGAGCTGCCAGCCGCCGGTGATCTCCAGGTAGTCGAAGAGCGTGTAGGTGAAGGGCACGAGGCACTCACCGGCGGTGAGCTTGTCGGGCAAGGCGCGAAGCCAGGCCGACCACTCGTCGAGCGGCGCGCCCGCGCCCATGACCTGCTTACAGAGCTCGAGGTTCTTGCGGGCGACGGCCTCGATCTGCTCGGGGCGGCCCAAGAGGACCGTCTCGACGTCATCGGAGAGCGACGAGACGAACTCGACGCCGTCCTGGCGCTGGCCGCGCCACTGGGTGAGCAGCTCCTCAAGGGCCTTCTGCCGGGCCATCTTGCGGGCGGAGATGCCGCCGGTGCTCTCCAGCTCGTCAAAGTCCGGCGGGAAGTAGCACTGGCCCTTCCAGCCCGCCTCGGCGTGCCAGCCGACAGGGGGCGGGGCGGGGGCGACCTCCTTCTTGGGGCCACAGGCGGTCAGCATCAGCAGCGGGAGGAGGGCGCGGGTCATGAGGGGCTCCTGGCCAGGACGTCGTTGTAGTGAAATCGCAGAGACACGAACAGGGGGTGCAGGAGCTTATCCTGATCACCCCCTGAACGGGCGCTCAAGCGGCGAAGACCCGCTCAGCTGATCGCGAGGAAGCCGAAACCGAAGGTGAAGAGCACCAGGGTCTCGATGAAGACCAGACCGATGAGCATCGGGGTCTGGATCTTGTCAGCGGCCTGGGGGTTCCGGGCGATGCCCTCGAGCGCGGCGGCGGTGGCGCGGCCCTGGGCGAGACCACAGCCGACGGCGGCGAGACCGACGGACAGGCCGGCGCTCATGCCGATGCCACCGAGCTTACCAGCGCCAGCGGCGTCCTGGGCGAAGGCGGGGTTGGAGACCAGGAAGAGGGCCACCGCGGTCAACGCGACGGTCATCAGCTTGGAGTTCATGGGGCTCTCCTGGGGAGGCGTGGCCCCCGGAAAGGGGGCTTGAGGGTGAGGGGGACAGCGAGACGAAGGACGAACGAGACGAAGAGGGGACCGAGATCAGTGCGCGTGGGCGTGATCGTGGTCGTGGTCATGACCGTGATCGTCGGCGTGACCGTGGCCATGATCCTCATGGGCGACGGACAGCGCGATGTAGATCGTGGTCAGGAGCGTGAAGACGAAGGCCTGCACCATCGAGACGAACATGCCGAGGCCCACAAAACCCGCGGGGACGAGCAGGGGGACGAGGTCGCTCGCGACGCCGAGGAGCAGGTGGTCGGCGAACATGTTGATGTACAGGCGCACCGAGAGGGTGACCGGGCGCAGCACCAAGGAGAGGACCTCAACGGGGAAGATGAGGATCGCCAGGGCAGGCATCGGGCCCGCGAGGTGCTTGATGTAGTTGAGGCCGTTCTCCTTGAGCCCGGCGTAGTTGAACACCAGGAACACCACCAGGGCCATCGCGAAGTTGTTCGAGATGGAGGAGGTGGGGGGCAAGAACCCGGGGATGACGCCCAAGAAGTTCGAGAAGAAGACGTAGAGGAAGATCCCGCCGAGGAGCGGGAAGTACTTCATCGTGAGATCGCGGCGGCCGATGATGTTCTCGCAGAAGTTGAACAGGCCGCTGACGAGGATCTCCATGAGGTTCCGCGCGCCGAGGTTGTCGGCGGGGATGTACTGCTCCACACCACCCTTGGCCCGGGCGGCGTTGAGCCCCGAGCGCGCGGCCAAGGCGATCACCGTCAGGATGACGAAGACCGTCCAGGCGGCGGGGATGACGTGCGCGTTGGACAGCTCACCGTGGGCGTGGCCCGGCAGGGACTCCAGCGCGTGCAGGACCTCGCCGTGCTCGACGCCAGGGATGAGGAAGAACCAGGAGAAATGGTACATCAGGCCTCCTGCGCCTCGACGACGGGCCGAACCAGACCGAGGGCGCCATGCGCCGCCACGGAGACCACCACCACGAGCACACCGGTCATCACGGGGAGGGGCTCCAGAGCCCCGAGCAACGCCACGAGGCCGAGGCCCGCGGCGAGGCTCTTGATCGGCAGCAACAAAGCGACGCCGCCGAGCTGGCCTGTGACGAAACGCCGCACGATCACCGACATGAAGTAGAGGTGAACGAGGGAGAAGATCGCGCCGGAGAGGACGCCGACCCCCCAGCCCACGCCGCCGAGCACAAGCGCCCCCACCGTCATGATGACGGCGGTGATGACGCTGTCTCGCGAGAGCGCGGAGGGGGTCAACATCGTCAATTCCAGTGGGCCGAGGCGGCTCTCGGCGGTGTGACGAGCGGGGCCGCCCAGGGAAGGGTCAGCCAGATTTGGGGCTGCCCTCATAGCACGAGCCCCCTGGGGCGTCAAACGACGCAGGAGGCGGGAATCACGGGGAGACGCTGGCGTCGATGGCCGCGGAGATCCCGGCGGCCAAGGTGTCGAGGTCCTGATCCGTGAGCGTGGCGGGCAAGAAGGCCGCCTCGTATTGGCTGCAAGGCAGGTAGATCCCCCGATCGAGACAGGCGCGGTGGAAGCGCCCAAATCGTGGGAGATCGCAGCGGGCGACCTCGTCAAAGCGCCAAGGCGCCACGGCGGTGAAGTAGATCGTGATCATCGAGCCGACGCGGTGCATCGACAGCCCCGCCCGCTCGACGATGGGGGCGAGCCGGGCCTCTAAGCCCGCGGACATGGCCTCCAGGCGCTCGTAGAAGCCCGGCGCGCGGAGGAGCTCCAGGGTCTTGCGCCCGGCGGCGACGGCGAGTGGGTTCCCCGAGAGCGTGCCCGCCTGGTAGACCGGCCCAACGGGGCTCAGGCGCTGCATGATCTCCCGGCGCCCGCCGAAGGCCGCCAAGGGCAGGCCGCCGCCGACGATCTTGCCGAGGCAGGTGAGGTCGGGGCGCACGCCGAAGCGCTCCTGGGCGCCGCCATAAGCGAGGCGGAAGCCCGTCATCACCTCGTCGAAGATCAAGAGCGCGCCGTAGCGGTCACACAGCGCGCGCAGGCCCTCCAGGTAGCCGGGCTGGGGCGGGATGCAGCCCATGTTCCCAGCGACGGGCTCGACGAGCACGGCGGCGACGGGGGTGGCCTGGAGGTGGCGCTCGACGGCGTCGAGGTCGTTGTAGGGCGCGGTGAGCGTGGCCGGGGCGATGATGCCGGGGCTGCCGGGCTGGGCGAAGGTGGCCACACCCGAGCCCGCGGCGACGAGCACGCTGTCGTGGGCGCCGTGGTAACAGCCGTCGAGCTTCACGATGGCGTCGCGGCCGGTGTAGCCCCGGGCGAGGCGCAGGGCGTGCATCGTGGCCTCGGTGCCCGAGGAGCAGAGCCGCACCTGCTCGATGGTCGGCACGGCGTCGACGATGTCTTGGGCGAAGAGGAGCTCGGCCTCGGTGGGCGCGCCGTAGCTCGTGCCTTGGGTGGCGGCCTCTTGAATCACCCGGACCACCTCGGGGTGGGCGTGGCCGACGATCATCGGGCCCCAGGAGCCGACGAGGTCGATGTAGCGCTTGCCGTCGGCGTCGATGAGGGTGTGGCCCTCGGCGGAGCGCACAAAGACGGGGTCGCCGACGACGGCCTTAAACGCGCGCACCGGGGAGTTGACGCCGCCAGGGATGACGCGCTGGCTGTCGTGGAAGAGCTGGCTCGAGCGGTTCATGGGGATCTCCGTTGAGGCGGTCCCATTAACCCGGCTCAGCCAGAGATCTTGCGGTAGAGCGCGTGGCGCAGCGCCGGGTGCTGAAGATGAGCGACGGCCTGGAGGAAGCCCGGCGGGAAGGGCGCGCGCAGGGCCTTTCTCACGGCGGGATCTTCGACCCCTCGGGCCACGCAGAGGGCGTCGCGGCTCCAGCCCGCCCAGGCCGCGAGCTGAACCAGAGGCACCTTCGCGCCCCGCTCCTCGGGCCCTTGCCCCGTCGCCGCGCGCCAGGCCTCCTCGACGAGGGCCCAGGTCTCGGCCCGGAGCGCCGGGGCCAAGGCCAGGGCCTCCAGGTCAAAGGGCAGGTAGACCGAGCCCGAGAGGCGCAGGTGTTTGTCGGGGGTCGCGGCCTCGCGGAGCGGGGTCGGGTCAAAGAAGGGCAGGGCGCGCAGGCCGAGCACGTCCCAGAGCGAAGAGTCGCTGCGGGAGAGCGGGTCGAGGCCCCCCGAGGGGCCGTGCAGGTTCGCCGCGCGGTCCACGAGCACCACCTCGGAGTCGCCGAGGGGGCTGCGCGCCGTCGTCCGGCAGCTCACCGGGCTGTTGCGGGCCCGGCGCCAGCTCCCGTAGGCGCTGAGGCTCGTGCGGCCCCACTCGCTGAGCTCCGCCTCGGGGCCCTCGACGAGGAGCTGGCCGCTGTCCGCGGGAAACGAGAACGCCAGCACCCGCACACCCTGGGACTCGCCGCGCCGTGCCATGTGGCGCAAGAGCCACATGCGGTCGCCGTCATCACGGAAGAGGGGGCGGGAGCAATCGCGGTGAAAGAAGAGGTGAAACCTCGGCATTCAGACGGCCCTCTCGGGCGCCTACGCTCAGTCGCAGGCGCCCCACATGCCGAGTCCCTCGGCGCGGGCGGCGTCTTCGTCCGCTTGGAAGTCCTTCTTGAAGTCGTTGTTGGTGTCGAAGGGGTAGGCCCAGGCGTAGCCTTGGCGCACCATGACGCGGTTCACGAAGCCCTCCTCGCCGAGGTCGCGGTGGGCGTAGGCCAAGGTGCGGTCGTAGCTGTCGGTGCAGAGGTCGCCGAAGGTCAACCAGACGAGGTCGCCTTGCACGAGATCCTGGAGGTAACGCCCGGACTCGTTGGAGTAGCACTCGGCGGGGTCGCCGTTGTGGGCGAGCTCCGGGGCGTCGATGCCGTTGAGGCGCACCTTAAAGTCGGCGCCCCCGGCCTGGGGATCGACCCAGGCGGTGTCGCCGTCGATGATCGTCTCGACGCGGACCAGGGCGGGCTCGGCGCAGGGGTTGCTCTCGGCGGGGAGCTGGCTCAGGTCGAGGTTTCGGACCCGCTCGTCGTCGAGCTCTTGGGGATCGGGGGCCTCGGTCTCCTCCGGCGGGGTGGTGTCGGCGGTGGAGTCGTCGGCGGGGGGGTCGCCGCCGAGCCAGCAGCCGAGGGTCACCAGGAGGAGCACGTTCATCTGCGGATCCCTTCTCGACGCTCTAAGGCGCGGGCGAGGCGACGACCGAGCGCCGGGTCTTCACCCGCGCTGAGGCTGTCTACCAGCGCCGCGGCCTCCAGGTCGCCGAGGTCTTGTAGGCACATGGTCAAGCCTAACGCGGCGACCTTACGCTCGCTTGGGCTCGCCTCGGGATCCGCGTGCACCGCCACGAAGAGGCTACGCGCCCCCGCATAGTCGGCGACGGTGAGCCGGAGCCGGGCCTGGAGGAGCCGGGTCGCGCGCACGAGCGGCGGCCACTCCGCGGCGCGCTCGGCGGCGAGGCGGGCGGCGTCGAGCTCATCAGCGCGCTCGTGGGCCTCAGCGGCGAGGAGCCAGAGGCGG
>JAKLKD010000440.1 GCA_023150845.1 Myxococcota bacterium
CGGCTCGGTGACGGCGCTCCTGCGGGTGCCCGCCCGGGGCCAGGCCCTCGCTGTGCTGCCGGTCTACGTCGAGGAGGAGGCCCTGCGGGCGTCGGGGGCGCGCACCTACACCCGGCGGGTGGAGATCTCGGCCTTGGGCCAAGCCACGCCGCTGGCGGTGATCGAGGCGCCGCTCTACGTCAGCGAAGGCAGCGCCGCGGCGAGCCTCGGCCTGCTCGTGGGCCTCGTCTCCGCCGCGCTCGGGCTCAGGACCCTGTGGCGAGAGGGCCCCGCCTGGCTCAGCGAGCCGCCCACGAGCACGCTCCTCACCATCTCGCTCTTCGCCGCCGTCGCGTTCTTGTTCAACGCAGCGAGCCTGCTCATCGGCGTCGGCGTCGCCGCCGTGCTGGGGCCCTTCTCCCCTCTGCTCACCGGGCTCATCGACGGCGCCGCCCGGGCGGCGATGCTGGCGACCCTGCTCACCCTGCACCCCCGGCGCGGCGTCGCGGGGCTCTATCTGCTCACCCAGGCCCTGCTCTCGGCGTTCACCTTCGGGCGGGTCGGCCTCGTGGAGCTGATGTTTGTCGCCAAGCGGGTGTTCTGGGTGGAGCTGAGCCTACGCGCCTTCGGGCTCACGACCCAGCCGGGCTGGCGTGACGAGCCCGGTCCCCGGCGCTGGGCGCGGCTCGCCGCGGCCTTGTGCTCCGCGGAGCTGATCGTCGAGGCAACAAGTTTGATGCTTTCTGTCGTGCTCTATCGGCTGTTCTTGGCCGACTGGTACGTCGGGATGATGCTCCTGGGGCCTTCCTTGGGCTATACGGCCCTGGCCTGCGCCTTGGCCGTGCCCTTCGCCGAGAGCCTGCGGAGGATTCAACGCTGATGTTGCGTCTTGAGGGCCTCGGCTACACCTACCCCAGCGCCGCAGCGGCGACGTTGACCGACCTGAACCTCAGCCTGCGGCCCGGGCAGCTCACCTTGGTCACGGGGCCCTCGGGCTGCGGGAAGTCGACGCTCTTACGCCTCGCGGCGGGGCTGAGCCAGCGGCACGGCCAGGGCCGGGTGACCGGGGTCGCCCAGGTGGACGGCGTCGATGTAGCGTCTTTGCGCCCGGCCGAGCGCGCCCGCCGCCTCGCGTTCGTCTCGCAGGAGCCCGGGGATCAGCTCCTCACGGGCACCCTCGGGGATGAGCTCGCCTTCGGCATGGAGTCGGCGGGATTTGACCCGGCCCAGATCGACGCCGCCTTGGCCCCGGCCTTGGCCCGGGTCGGGCTGCCGATGGAGCCCGAGCGCTCCACCCGGGCGCTCTCCGGCGGGCAGGCCCAGCGCCTCGTCGTGGCGGCGGCGATGGTCGCCGGGGCGCGGCTCCTGCTCCTCGATGAGCCCCTCGCCATGCTCGACCCGGCGGGCGCCAATGATTTAATGCGACAGCTTCGGGCGGCCTGCGACGAGGGCGCGGCGGCGCTCTTGGTGGAGCACCGCCTCGATCTCTGCCTGCCCCACGTCGATCAACTCGTCATCCTCGGGGCCGAGGGGCGGATCCTCGCCCAAGGCCCCGCCCGGCCCCTCGACGCGGCGCTGGAGGCCGCGATGGAGCGCCTGGGCCTCGACGCGCCGGAGCTCTGGCGCCTGGGCCGCCTCGTG
>JAKLKD010000140.1 GCA_023150845.1 Myxococcota bacterium
GGCTTGTGTGCTGCGCAGCACACGAAGCCAGGGCGCCCGGGCCTCGGGGGTGAGGCGCTGCCAGCAAGCGCCGCAGGGCTGGTCCGGCGGCGGGCGGGCGCCGCTGGCGCGGAGCGAGAAGCTCGACGCGCAGATCGGGCAGATCATGGGGTGAACGAGGGAGATCGGATCGGACATGGTGAGCCTCCTGCTCCGCTGGGGTGAGGGCCAACACCGCGTCTCGCCGCCCGACAACTCGCCCTGCACCCCAACAGAATAGCTTGGTCCCAGGCCAGCTCTTGACCGATCCCGCGCCTTGATCGCCGAGGATCCCGCCCTGGACACGTCGAGGTGCGGGAGGCTCTGGTAGGCTCTCGCCGATGTCTCCCCTCGCCGTCCGCCTGAGCGCCGCGGCCGTCCTCGCCCTCGCCGCGACGGTCCGGCTCTCGACCCCCTCGGCCCACTTCCGTGAAGGCCGCCTCGTGCCCGTAGACGGCGACGCGGCCTACCACGTCCGCCGCGCGGCCTCGTTCTTTGACGGCGGCCTGCCCCTGCCCTCGGTGTTTGACCCTTACTTGGGCTTCCCCGAGGGCGCGACGGTGCCCTGGGCGCCGGGCTGGGACGCCGCCCTCGCCCTCTTCGCCTGGCTCTGCGGCGGGATGAGCCACGAGACCGTGGGGTACCAGGTCGGCCTCGCGCTGTTCCCCCTCGTCGTAGGCGTCGCGACGGTCGCGGTGACCATGGAGCTGGGGCGGCGGCTCTACAACGACTGGGTGGGGATCTGGGCCGGGCTTGGCCTCGCGCTCATCCCCCAGCACGTCGCCGCGACGCAGCTCGGCCGCCCGGACCACAACGGCGCCGAGGGGCTGTTCATGGCGCTCTTCGCCTTGGAGGCGAGCCGCCCGCGGCCCCGCCCCCTCGCCGTCGGCGTGCTGATCGCCGGGGTCGTGCTCACCTGGGTCGGCGGACTCGCGTACGCGGCGATGGGCATGGGCGCGCTCTGCCTCGCGGGGCTGCTCTCCGACGCGCCCTTTGAGCGCGCCAGCGTGAAGGGCTGGGCGATCGGCGTGCTCACCTTGGCGCCCCTGGCCACGGCCTTCGGTCTCGCCGGGGGCCAAGGCTTCACCTACGCCTACCTCTCGGGCTTTCAGCCCGCGGCGCTCGGGGCCATCGGCCTCGGCGGGCTGTGGCTCCTCGGCCTGCGCGCCTGGCCCGAGCGGCGGCGGGCCCTGGCGCTCGGCGGTGGGCTAAGCCTCGTCGTGCTGGGCGTGGCGCTCTCACCCTTCGTGCTTGAGGGTGCGCGGGACTGGCTCCTCACCGAGGATCCCTGGCTGGCGACGGTCGCGGAGATGAAGGCGATGGTGAAGTCGCCGGTGACCTCCCCTGCGTCGTGGGAGAACGCCTGGCGTCTTGGCGGCTGGGGCTTCATCGCCGCGCCGATCCTCTGGGCGATCTTGGTGAAGGAGTGCGCCCAAGACCGGGATCCCGCCCGGGCCGCCACCCTCAGCTTGGCCTTGGCCCTGCTCATCTTCGCCCACCTGCAGAACCGCTTCGGCTGGACCTTCGCCCCCTTCTCGGCGCTCCTGCTCGCGGCGGCCTTGGGCCGGGGGCCGGGCGGGGCCTTGCTCGTCGTGCTGAGCGTCGCCCGGGGCGCGGACGAGGCCGAGGCGGCCTGGGTGAAGCCGAAGACTGCGAACGTGCGCCTCGCCTGGGTGATCGACGCCTGCGACTGGCTGCGGGACCAGTCGCCGCCGGTGAGCCCCACCGCCCCGGAGTGGGGCGTGGCCTCGACCTGGTCCTACGGGCACTTCGTGAGCGCCGTCGGCGAGCGCCCCGAACACTTCGGGCCCTTCGGCACCTACGCCGGTGGCCTCAGCCGCTTCGCCGAGACCGAGGCGATGTTCCATGGGGACGAGGCCTCGCTGCTCGCCCTGATGGACCGCGACCGGCTGCGCTACGTCCTCGTGACCAGCCGGGATCTCGCCGAGGTTGAGGGCCCTCTGCGGGCGCTCCGCCACGCGGGGTCCGCCGGGGCCGACACCCCCGCGCTCACCGGCCTGCGCGCGGTCTACGTCTCGAACCGCCTCGACGGCGGCGTGCCCCAGCGTGTCCCCGCCGCTTGGGTCTACGAGCGCGTCGCCGGGGCCACGATCGAGGGCGTGACTCAACCCGGAGTCACGGTCCCCTTCGCCCTCGACCTGATGCTCAGCGGCACCCGGGGGCGTTATGTCGCCGAGGCCGTCGCCGACGCCGAGGGCCGCTTCAGCCTCACGGTGCCGTACTGGACCGGGGCGACGGGCGCGGTGCGAACGGCCAAGGCGGCGCGCCTGGGGCTGCCCGAGGGCCCCGTCAGCTTCGAGATCCCCGAGGACGCCGTGCGCCAGGGCCTCCACATCGCCGCCCCCACCCCGCCGAGCCTCGTCCCGCTGAGCCCCGCGCCCGACGAGGCCGCCGCCCCATGAGCCCCCGCCTCACCCTCCCCTTGTTGGCCCTCGTGGGCTGCGCCAGCCGCGTGAGCCTGGAGCGCGGCGAAGACGGCGAGGTCTGGGCCGAGACCCCGGAGCTCACCGCCCGCGCCCGCTGCCCTGAGGGCTGCGAGGGGCCCATGCGGGCGGCCTTGGCCCACCCTGGCGACCCCGAGGCCGCCCTCGCCGAGCTAGTCGGCTACGACGCCCTCATCCTCACCCCTGGCTGCCTGCGCGCCCGGGGCCCCTGGCCCATCACCCTGCCCCACCCGCGCTACGCTGACGGGGAGACCGCGCTCTCGGCGACGATGCGCGACGGCGCCCTCGCCTGGGTGATCCCCAGCGCCCCAAGCGCACTGCAGCTCGCCGCGGTCTGGGCGCCGCGCTGTGAAGACGCCGCCCCCCTCGCCGCCGCCCTCGCCGCGACCGGCGACGGTCGGCCGATCCTCGGCGCGGGCCTCTGGGCCGTCGGCCTCGACCCCAACGGCCTGCTCTTTGAGCTCGGCCAGGCCCCGGCGGCCCTCACCGTCACGGGCCGAGCGCCTTGACACCCGCGCCGTCCCGCGTGATCTGTCGAGGTCCCACCTCTCCCTACCGGAGTCCCCATGTCCGACGCTGACGAGACCACCCCCGCTGAGAACCCCGCCGAGGCCACGGAGACCACCGAGGCCGACAAGCCGCGCAGCTCCAAGATCTCCCTGCCCGAGAACCCCCTCTCTCGCCCGACGGACGCCCCGCCGCGGCCGGGCTTCCGCGCCCCGCCCAACAAGGGCTCCAAGGCGATGAAGGGCGGCAAGAAGAAGCGCTGAGCCCAGCCCGCCGCCGGGAACCCGACGCCCTCCAGCCGTCTCGACTGGGGGGCGTCGTCGTCTCTCACTCCACGAACACCCGGATCGTGCCGCTGCGGCCGAAGGTCTCCGGGCTGTACATCTCCTCGGCCTTGGCGGGAGGCACGATGAAGGCGCCAGGGGTGGTCGCCCGGGCGAGGTAGCTGTACTCATGCACCCCGGCCCAGACGAGGCTCGCGAAGGCCTCGACGCGCTCGTCGCGCAGGTTCTGGTGCTCGTACCAGGTGCGGCTCCAGAACCACCAAGGCCCGGACGAGGCGGCCTCGGCCATGGGGTCCTCGGGGAGATCCCCCGTCGTCGCCAAGGCCGGGTTGATCGCCTCAAAGCCCGCGGGGAGCGGATCGACCAGGGCGACGTGGGCCCGCTGGGACGGCGCCACCATCGTGAGCCGCACCCGCACCCGGGCGCCGGACTTGATGTGCCAGCCGTCGGCCTCCAGGCGGACGTCCTCGGGGTCGTCCACGGCCTCGTAGCGCCGGGTGACGGCGAAGCCCGCCTCAAAGGGCTCGAGGCTGAGGTCCGTCGGGGCGTAGCTCATGCCGAGGCGGTAGTAGAGGCGGCCCGGGCCGTCCTTCGACAAGGTGAGGTCCCCGGCGCCGAGGGTCTGCACGTCCTCCATCGGCACGAGCAGGCTCGCCCGCTCGGTGGTGCGCCCCTTAAACGCGCGCTCCCCGGCGTAGTCGTCGCCGAGCCACACCCGGGCGACAAAGTTGGGCTCCTTCGCCTCGGCCTGGCGGAAGTACTGGTCCAAGGCCAAGAGCACGAAGGCGTTCTCTTGGGTGTTGCCCCAGCGCCCGGCCTTCTTATGCGCCTGCAGCCCGGTGACGATCTTGGGGATCAGGGTGTCGTTGGGGCGGACGTTGAGCAGGGCCTCCAGGATGAGCGCGTCGGCCCGGCGGTCGGAGTGCAGGATGACGTGGGCGCCGTCGGCGTAGCGGGTGGTGAAGTGGGCCGCGCCCGCCGTCTCTTCGACGCGGTTGGCCCAGTGGCGCAGGATGAAGTCTACGGACTGCTCATCTTTGCCCGCGGCCAAGGCCGGCAACACCCAGGCTTGGGCCTCCATGCTCAGGCCCTCGATGCCGCCGCCCCGACGCACCAAGGCCCGGGCGTCGTCGCTGGCGTTCTGCCCCGAGAGGTGGCGCACATAGACGGCGTAGGCGAGGATCGCCCGGCGGCTCTCCTCGGAGTACCAGTCGGGGATGTACCGCTCGATGTTGCTCACGTAGCGTAAGGCCCGGCGCAGGGTGTCCTCGGGCACCGCCACGCCCTTGGCCTTCGCGCGGACGAGGGTGTGGGTGACGTGCAGGGAGGTGTAGGGCCAAGAGCGCTCGTTGGAGCGCCAGAAGCCCCAGCCACCGTCGCCGCCCTGAAGCTGGGTGAGGCGCTCGACGTCCCGGGCCATGGCCGCCTGGAGCTCGTCCTCCGGGGGCAGGCCCTCGGCCTTAAACGCCGCGAGGACGTCCTTGAGCGCCACCGTCGAGAGCAGGCGGGAGGCGACCTGCTCCGCGCAGCCGTAGGGGTACTTCACGAGGTAGATGAAGGCGTCGGTGAGGGACTGCAGCGCCGTAGACGACGCCGAGACCTCCAGGCCGCCGACCTCCTTCCACACGCCCGCCGGGGCCTTCACCGGCTGACGCACGGCGCCCTCGTCGAGCACGCCGTAGGTCGCGAAGGCCTCCGTCGTCGCCGGGGTGTAGACCGGCAGCTCCACGGTGGCCGCGTCGTTCGCCCCGCCGGAGACCACGAGCACCTGGGCCCGGGCCGTGCCGACCTGCCGCGCCGCGGCGGGGATCCGCACCTCAACCCGGTCGTTCGCCGGGACGGTCACCCGGCGACCGGCGATCGGCGCGGCGGCGTCTTGGCCGTCCAAGCCGAGGTTGTGCGCCCGCACGACGAGATCGACGACCATGGGTGCGTCGGTCTGGTTCTGGACGAGCACGGGCAGGTCGAAGGTGTCCCCGAAGTTTAAGAAGCGGGGCGCCGAGGGCCGCACCATGAGCGGCTTGCGGGCGGTCAGCGCGCCCTCGCCGCTGCCGAACTGCTGATCTCCACGCACCGCGACGACCATCACCCGGTAGCGGGTGAGGTTGTCAGGGAGCTTCACGTCCACGGACACCCGGCCATCGGCGCCGGTCCGCTCTTCCGGCGCGAAGAGCGCCAAGGCGGAGAAGTCCGTGCGCATCGCCACGACGCCGCCGACGTCCGGGACGGACCTCTTCTCTTCGTCCATGGCCATCATCTTCTTGGGCATGGCCGCGCTCTCACCACGGCTGCGCTCGGCCATCGGCTCCGCAGGCGAAGGAGGCGCCGCCGCCGTCGTCGTCGGCGCCCCAGGGCCGGCGCCATAGCCGCTGGCCCCACCGCCGCCCATCCCGACGCCCTCAAGCCCGAGCCCCCCGTAGCCGAAGGAGCCATCCCCGCCGCTGGGGCTCTTGTTGCCGTAGAAGCCCGTCTCCGCCAAAGAGACCTGGGCCCGCTGGTGGTGGTCGGTCACCCCCGCCCCGCGGCTCGCGTAGAAGACCTCCAGGGGATCCGGGAGCTGGTAGCCCGAGAGCGCCAGGACGGACTCGTCCACGACGACCACGGCCAGCTCCGCGTCGGTCACCGGCAGGCCCTTGGCGTCGGTGACGCGCAGGTCCAAGGAGGTCGCGCCGCCGGGCTCCAAGGCCGTGAGGCGCGGCTTCACCTCGACGGTGAGCGCCCGGGTGAGCGGCGGCACCTTGAGCTCGACCTGACCCGAGGCGTAGGCGGGGCGGGTGGGCAGGCTCGCGGGATCTACGCCCTCCAGCTCACGTTTGGCCCGGCCCACGAGGTCCACCTGCACGAAGAGGTTTGGGACCATGCCCTCCTCGATGGGCACCTTGACGCTGTGGGTGGAGGACTCCATGACGAAGCGCTCCTCGCGGAGCAGGCCGTCCCGGCGCAGGGTCAGGAGCCCTTCCGCGGGGAAGAACGGCGCCTGGATGAGCAGCTCCGCGACGTCACCGACGGCGTACTCACGCTTGTCGGGGACGAGCTGGACCGACTCTTGGGCGAGGCTGCGGTCGACGGCGGCGTCGGGGCCCTGGACGTAGATCTGCATGTCCGTGCGGGTGGGGCGCCCCTCGGCGTCCTTCGCGGTGACGATGAGGCGGTAGGAGCCGCCCTTCTCGACCTTGAGCGCGCAAGCCACGGGCTCGGGGCCCGAGGTCGGCGCGCAGGAGCCGACCTCCTCTTCGATCTCCTTCTGCTCCCCAGCGACCTGCTCCCACTTGAGCAGCACGAGGCGGGCGTTTAACTGAACGCCGGTCAGTCTCTCTCCGTCGATGCCGACGGCGACGAGCTCGGTCTTCACCGTCTCCCCGGCCTTCACGAAGGGGCGCTCGGCGCGAACGCCGACGTAGACCCGGCTGGGGTGGATGGTGATGTCTTGGGACTTGGTCCAAGCCTGGCGGTTGAGATCGGTCACCGTGGCCTGGAGGCTCAGGCTCACCGGCCGCGCGGGCTTGAGCGAGTGGGGATCGACGGAGACGGTGTGGCCGCCCGAGGCGTCGGTGACGCCTTCGAGGCTCGTGAAGGTCTCGGGGAAGCCGCCGGTCGGCAGCCCGCCGCGCCAGAACATCCACCACGGCGTCCAGGGGCCGAAGCTCCAGCCGTCGTGGTTCGGGGGGCTGTAGCTGCCGCCCGACGCCCGAGCCTCCCACTGGGCCGGGGCCGAGGGCAGCCCGCCGCCCGCGAAGTAGCTCGCCGTGACCGTCGCCAAGAAGCGCTCGCCGAGCACGAAGGGGCCCTCCCCGACGCTGAGGCCGACCTCAAACTCAGGGCGGCGGAACTCCTGCACGCTCAGGGGGTGCGTGAACGCGCCGCCGTCGAGATCACCGCCGACGAGCGCCAGCTCGACGTAGCCCGTGCCGAGGTTCATCGTCGGGGGCAAGCTCAGGCTGAGGTCGAAGCCGCCCAGGCGGCCGAGCATCACCTCTCCCTTCTGAAGCTCGTTGCCCACGGAGTCCCGCAGGATCCAGCGCACGGCCCGGGCGCCGTCGCCGAGCCCACGCACGTCGCCGGTCGGCCCCGGGGTCACCCGGCGGATCCAGCCCTTCACCCGGGCGGTCTCGCCGGGGCGGTAGAGCCCCCGGTCATCAAAGGTGAGCCAGGAGAGGTGGTCCGAGCCGGGGACGGCCTGCCAAGGGGAGTAGTCGTCGTACCAGTAGACGTTGTTGTTCGGCGGCAAGATCGCCTGGTCCGCGCCGATCTTGGCCGTGAGCACCCCCGCCTTCTTGGCCTCCGCGGGGAGCTTGAGCCGGGCGAGGCCCGTGGCGTCGCTCACCGCCGAGGGCCCGCCCTTCTGGAGCTGCACCTCGACCCCGGCCAAGGCGCGGCCGTCCCGCAGCCCCGTCGCCCAGACCAAGAGCTGCTCACCGTCGTGAAACGCCGCGAGGCCGAGCTCCGTCGCCTGCACCCAGGTCACGAGCTCTTGGCGGTCCCAGCGGTCCCGGCGCTGGGCGCCGACGACCCGCACGATGAGGGAGCCGCGGCCTTCTTTGAGGTAAGGGCTGAGGTCGAGGAGGGACTCGACGGCCCCGCCGCCCGCGCCCGTGACCGCGACGTCTTTGGTGGCGAGGACCTGGCCCGGCAGGGGCCCGGGGCGCTCGGCCCAGCGCTGCTCCCGCTGCCAGAGCGAATACGCCGCCCAGTCTTCAGGGCCGACCCGGCGGACCTCCAGCTTGAGGGACTTCTGGCTGACGCTCACGGCGCTCAGCGCGGGCTGGGCCTCGGGGTCGAGGGTGACGATGTCGCCGTAGCTCCAGATGAGGCTGGGATCCGCCGGGCCCACCTTAAAGGTGAGCTTCTTGGACTCCCCGAAGGTCTGCCCGAAGCTGTCGGGCAGCTCGGGGCGGATTGTGAGGGTGTAGGTGGTGTCCCCCGCCTTCTGGCCGTGCACGTAGACGCGGTCCCCATAGGCCGCGAGGTTCATCCCGGGGATCGCGGGGCTCACCTCGACGTGGGCGCGGCTGAGCAGCTTGGCGTCAATGGGGTTCGAGAAGCGCAGCTCAAAGGGGGTGTCGGGGGTGCAGTTGTCCTGGTAGCCGCAGCGGCTCTCCTCAAGGACCAAGGGCCCGAAGGTGCGAAGCTCGTAGGTCTGGTCGGCGGTGGTGCGGCGGGGGCCCTCAGCCGACGGCGTTCCGGCGGGCAAGACGAGCTCATACGGGGTGTTGCGCAAGAGCGGCTGCGTCGGGCGTAAGGCGACCCAACGCGCGCTGTGGCCGGTCTCGGCGGCCTCGTCCCGGGCGATGGCGGCGACGGGATCGTCGGCGATCTCCTGCTCCGTGGCGAGGCGCAGGGGCACGCTCATCTTGCGCCCGGTGAGCTTAAGCGTCTGAACCAAGACGGCGATGTCTACGTCTTGGTCAAACTTGAGGACGATGGTCGGCTCCAGGCCGACGATCCCGGCGAAAGGCGTCGCCGAGGTGATCTTGACCGGCGGCGTCGCGAAGCCGAAGTCCGCGGCGGCGGCCATCACCCCGCCCGTCGCCGAGCGGGTGCCTTCTTTGACCGTGACCTTGTACTCCGTGGCCATCGGGAAGCGGTCGTCCGGCTCAAAGAGGAGGGTCTGGGCGCCCACCCAGCGCCACTTGCCCGGCGGCTCAGGGGTCAAGGTGACGGGGACGGTCTTCGCGGCCTCCTCCACCGAGGTCAAGGCGACCATCGGCTGGGAGAAGGTCACGCTGAGGTGGGGCGCGAGGGGCACCTCCCCTTCGGGGGCGTAGCGCGAGACGGTGAGGGGGCCGGACTCGACGACGGGCTTCACGACCTCGACGGCGGGGGGGACGTCCATGGCCACCGTCGCGCCGGTGCGGGGCGGCGGGAGGCTCTTCTCGCGCAGGCGCAGCGCCCGGGCGTCCTCCGGGCTCGTCGGCATCGCCGGGAGGCGCCCGGCGAGGGCGCTCGTCTCCGCGGCGCTCAGGGGCGTCGCCGCGGCGAGGGGGGCGACAGCCCGGGACTCCGCCGCGGGATCAGCCTCGGTCAGCCGGATCTGGAGGCCCTCTTCTTTGGGATCGGCGTTGAAACGAACGGGATCGGCGGCGCTCACGGGATCCTCCGAGCTGCTGGGGCCGCTGGCGCGTCGGCACGGACCGAAGGCCATGAGCAGGGGGAGCGCGAACCAAGGAGAGAGGCGCATTGAGGGCTCCGAACCGTCAGGGCTTGTGCGAGCCGCGTGTTCGGACTTGCGGACGCGGCCAATCTGGGCTTTGTTCCCAGAATGACTCGTCCCTTCGTCCTGGCGGTGCCGCTCGCCGCGCTTATCTT
Organism: Myxococcota bacterium; assembly: GCA_023150845.1. GTDB lineage: Bacteria > Myxococcota_A > UBA796 > UBA796 > CAJQPC01 > JADKFE01. The sequence goes on from JAKLKD010000140.1 coordinate 9,581, forward strand.
CGCATGCGATCCCGCGCCCTCAAATGACAAAGGGGCGGACAGCGGCTGGTCTGAGTCCGATCCCCCCGACTCCGAGCCCCCGGACGAGACCGGCGACGACAGCGCGGCCCCGGACGACTCGGAGGAGCCCGTCGACACCGGGGAGGCCCCCGAGGACAAAGACGGCGACGGCGTCTTCACCCCCGAGGACTGCGACGACCGCGATCCCGCCGTGGCGCCAGGGGCTGAGGAGCTCTTCAACGGCGTCGATGACGACTGCGACGGGCAAACCGACGCCAACGGCGCCTGGTCGGGCACCGCGGACCTCGACGCGACGGCGACTTATGAGGGCAAACGCTACACCTTCGCCCTGCGCTGCCCAGTGACGATGGAGCGGGACACGCTCTACGCGGAGTGGGAGATCGTCTGTGAGCCCGACCCCGACGACTCTTGGGCGATGCTGCTCCTCGGTGAGCGCCTCACGATCACCCCCCTGGACGCCTACTGCTGGGACCTCACGCTCTGGGAGGGCGCCTTCATCGTGCGCTCGTCGAACGGCTGGGACTCGGAGGGCGAAGGGGACCTGCGCTTCACGAGCCTCAGCCGGGCGACCCTCCGAGGCGAGCTGCGCTCGGTGTACCTAAACCTCGACTTCGGCGGCGCGCTCAACCACGACTGAGCGCGCCGCCGCCCCGCTCAGCTCGCGGGCTCAAACACGAAGGGGTATCGGACCTCGGTGTCGAGGTCGCGGTCGAAGGTCCAGCCCTTCACCCGGCCGATGACGCAGGCCGTCAGCGCCTCGGAGCGGATGTTCGACTCCTCCACCCGCACGTCAAAGGCGTGGCCACCGCTGATCATCCACGAGAGCACCATACGCCCCGAGAGCGTCGGATCTTGGTTGAGCTGGCTCTCGTAGCAGGTCCGCACCTGGCCAATCTGCCGCTTGACCTGGGTGCGCAGGGCGTCGGCTTGGCCCTTCTCTAAGGCCTCCGGGCTCGTGGACCCCGCGCCGGGCTCAAACTTCACCGCGGCGATGGGGGTCACCTGGGGCCCTTCCTTCACCGAGGTCTCGCCGACCTCGTGCTTGGTCATCTCGCCGATGTCGATGGGGCGCCGCCCGGGCTCGACGCTCTCACGAACCTCAAAGTGGTCCGTCGTGGCGAGCTCTACGCCGTTCACCGTCCGCAGGGCCTGGTCGAGGTCACGGTCATCCCCGCTGACCTCGTCGATGAAGTCGCCGATGGTCCAGTCCTGACGGCTCGCCCCACGGCTGCCCATCGCGGCCACGCGCAGCTTGTCGGCGAGGGAGCTCGCCGAGACGGGCTCGCGCCGATCCGCGGCGCCACGACGCGGGTCGGGATCACGCGCCGTGTCAGCCGCCGCACGTTTGGGCGAGACGCCGCGGTCCGTCAAGACCGGCTTCGCCTCGACGGGCTCCGGGGGCGGCGGCACGGCGAGCATCACCTCGGTGACGGCCCGGGGGAGGTCGTCCATGGTGATGGTGGCCGTGCGGGGCGGGGTGACGCTGACGACGACGGAGAAGGCGAGCGCCGCGGCGGAGAAGACGCTCAAGAAGCCGTAATAGCTGGAGTCTTCGACATCCAGGAGCCGCGGGCGGAAGGCGCGGGTGTCGATGTTGGTGAGCGCGGGCAGCACGAGCTGAAACAGGAGCGTGCCCTGCTCAAAGCTCAGCTTGCCCCGGTCTTGTTCTTCGAGGACGAGGCGCTCACCCGTGCGGAGCGTCAGGGCCTCAGCGCCGCGCATCACCCGCGCCGTGCAGCCCGGCGGGAGCGTGAGGGTGACGCGGCCCTCAGCGTCGGGCACAAAGAGCGGCCGGTCAGGCCCGGGGCACAAGGTTTGCGGAGTCGCGTAAGCTTCGCCGGGGGCCAGGACACGCTCGGAGACGAGAACGCCGTCCTGAATCAAGCCGATACGAAGCACCTTCACAGTGGCGGAGCGCAGAGACATGGCGTCCCTCCGAGCTTATCGTGGGTGGCAGATGACCTCCTGCGGCGTCGCCCGAGAGCCCCCGCCGCGGTGGCTGTGCGCATCGACAGCCTCCCCTCTCCCCGGTTCCGCGAAACTCCGGCGCGCCTCACCCCCGCGCGGCGTGCTACGCTCTTCTGTCCGCATCCACCCGGAGTCTCCACCATGCGCGCTGCCCTCACCCTCGCCCTCCTCCCCCTGATGGTCGGTTGTAAGGAGGCCATCGTCGCCCCCACCGAGCTGAACGAGCTCAGCCGTTACCTCTTCGTGGAGTGGGACAACGAGGATCCCGCGGTGATGAGCGCCGGGCTCACGAGCTTCGACACCTGGGCCGCCGGGGTCGAGCGCAGCCCCGACGCGAGCCTGGAGGACCGCTTCTACTCCATCACCGCCATCACCCGGCCCGACGTCGAGGGCCTCGTGAACCATGACCTCGACCCCGCCGCGGCGCCCGCGGTGGCGGTCATCACGACCTCGGCCTTTGACGTGGCCGACCACGCCGGGCTCTTCGGCCTCGCCGACCAGCGCCCCTTGGAGCCCTCCTCCCCCGACCGCTACGACCGCGTCATCACCGACGGTGACCCGGACTGCTTCGCCGAGCGCGGCGAGGGCTGCGAGACCTTGGCCTCGTCGAACGACATCAACCGCAAGAACGTGCTCGTAGACGTCGACTACGTCCTGACGAAGGTGTGGCGCTGGGTGGACCTGGAGGACGGCCGCCAGGCCATCGCCGCCCGGGCGTACACCCCCGACGAGGGCTCAAGCGCCGACCCCGAGAAGTACATCAAGCAGGTCTACACCATCGAGCTGTGGATCCCCGCCGAGTCGGGCACGACACGCTGGCTCGTCACCTGGCAAGAGGCGGAGCTGGGCCTCGACGAAGAGACCGTCGAGAGCCTCGTCGCGAGCTCGATGGACGACTCCTACCAGGCCGTCGAGGACTACCTCAGCGGCGAGGGCCAGTGAGCTGAACCCGGGCCTCCGTATGGAGCGCCAGCGCCTCGACCTCGGCGTCAATGGTGCAGAGCTCGACGGACTCGACCTGGAGCTCCATCGGCGCCAAGGCGCGCAGCGGGCGCAGCGCCGCGGCCAAAGGCGCGCGGTCGCGGTGGTCGATGAAGCGCCCGACGGTGACGTGGGGGTGGTAGGGGCCGAAGCGGAGCTCCTTCCCCTCCCCATCAAGGCAGGCCCGGATCGCCTCTAGGCTCCCGTCCTGGTCGAGCACGTCGAGCACCGCGCAGGTGAAGAAGGCGTTCGCCCCGCCGATGACGATCCGGGCGGGGCCCGCGCTGGCGAAGCGTGTGCGGAGGGCCTGGGTTTGGCGCGTGAGGACGACCTCAGCGACATCATCGTCGAGGCATGGCGCCGCGCTGGGGAAGCCCGCGACCCAAAGCGTGATGTGGGCCTCGCCGGGGGGCGTCACCTCGACGGCGTCGCCGAGGGCGTCGGCGACCTGCGCCAGCCGCGCCCGCAGCGCCGGGGTGTCCACCCGCAGGAGCCACACGGCGTAACGCCGCCGCCCCTTCGCCCACTCCGCGCGCACGCCCGGGGTCGGGCCCCAGGTGGAGCCCGGCGCGGCGAAGGCCTCGAAGAGCGCGTCGGTCGGCGTTGGCATGGCGCCGCCATAGCGCCGCGCGCCCGCCGCCGCCAGGGCCGTGTAGAGTAGGGACATGCCGCTCCTGGTCCTCCTCTTGGCCTGCGCCGAGGCGCTGCGTGTCCCGGCGCCTACCCTCGGCGTAGACGAGGCCGAGGCGGCCTGGGGCGAGTCGCTGCTGGCCTTGGTGACCCCGGCGGGGCGAGTGCGCTACGAGGCGCTCCCCGCCCACCAAGGCGCCCTAGACGCCTACGTCGCCTCCTTGGGGGAGCCTTGGCCCGCCCTGAGCGACGACGCCCGGGACGCCCGGCTCATCAACGCCTACAACGCCCTCGTGCTCAAGGCCGTCGCGGACACCGGCGTGACCCGCTCAGTACAGGAGCTACGGCGTTTCCCGTACTCGCTCATCGACGGGGCGAGCTTCTTCGCCGGGCTCCGCTTCACCCTCAACGGCGAGACAACAAACCTCTACGATCTGGAGCACGACGTGCTCCGGCCCACCCTCAACGACGCCCGGCTGCACGCCGCGCTCAACTGCGCGTCGGAGGGCTGCCCGCCCCTTCGCCGCGGGCTCTACCCCGCCGAGGGCCTCGACGACGCCCTCAACGAGGCCGCGGCGCGCCTCATCGCCGAGCGGGCGCGCATCGACGGCGACGAGGCCGTCTTCAGCGAGCTCTTCGACTGGTTTGAGGACGACTTCTTGGCCGAGGCCGACTCGCTCTGCGCCTGGGCCGCGCGGTTTGACCCGAGCTACGCCGCGCTCGCCGAGGCCGGCTGCCCCCATCGTCTTGAGCCCTACGACTGGTCCCTCAACGACGCCCGCCCGCCGCCTCCCCTCGCCGACCCACCCGCGACTTGGAGCCTGCCCGCCGCGGACTGCCCGCCGGGCATGGTCTACCTGCCGCCGGGGGTCTACACGACGGGGATGAAGCCGCCGATCCCCTACGGCGTCGTCGACACCACCAAGATGGCCGTCGTGGACGCCCCCGAGCGCGGCTGCGAGGCGGCGATTCAGAGCACCCCTGGCGCCTCGGCCTGCTGGGTGCAGACCGACCTCCGCGACCCCGTCGTGCCGCTCCACGAGGTCACCCTCGGCGGGGCCTGCGTCGAGCGCCTGCCCTTCCCCGGCGGCGGCCTCTACCCGCCTGACGGGCTCACGCCCCGGGACGTGGCCTTGATGGAGGAGCTCCTGACCTCCGGGATCTTCGGGCCTCGGCGCCTCTGCACCTTCTCGGAGCTAGAGGTCGCCGCCGCCGGGCCCCAGCAGAACCACCGCTTCTTGACCGGCGACGTCGCCGAGCCCGCCCGCTGCGCCGCCGACGAGTCCGTGCCCATCGGCGAGCGCCCGGGCTGCGTGAGCCCGGAGACCGGCCTCGCCGAGTACGGCGCCGTCATCAGCCAGTGGGTCGTCGCCGACGCCGACTTCGCGCGGAGCGCCTGCCCCCCGGGTGAGCCCTGCCGCGCCGCCGGGGGCCGCCCGATGCTCGACGAGTCCGGTGCGCCGAGCGTGCGTTACGTCGTCGCCGGGGGCACCCGCCGCGCCCAGACCCGGCAGGCGCCGCTCACCCCGCACACCTGGCATGACCACGGGGATCCCGGCGGGCAGGCGGGCTGCGAGTCCTTCGGCTGGGACGACGGCCCCGCGGTCTGCGCCGACCCCGACCCCCGCTACCGCGACTGCGCCACGCGCCCCAATGACCCGGACTGCGTCGAGCTCGCCGCCGCCGAGGCCCGCTACGAGGCCTGGCGCCTCGGCTGCCAAGGCGGGACGATGACGGCCTGCCTCAGCCGCGGGCTCAGCGCGCTGGTCGGCGACGACTGGCTGATCTGCCGGGAGCCTTTGGGGCCAGGTCAAGGACTCTGAGCTCAGCCCGGGGCGGCCCGTCGCCGAGGGTCAGCCGCGCGACGCTCACCGGCAACGAGAATCGCCGGGGCCCGGCGCTGCCCGGGTTGACGACCAAGCTCGCGCCGACCTCGGTGACGCTCGGCCGGTGGGAGTGCCCGCAGACCACGACGTCCGCGTCATAGGGTGTGGACAGCTCGTGGAGGTCGTGCACGACGAGGATCGACACGCCCAGGAGAGAGAGCCGCAGGCGCTCCGAGGCCGCGCCCCGGGGGAGGTCGTTGTTGCCGCGAATGGCGTAGACCGGGGCGAGCTGGGCCAAAGCGTCGAGGATCTCGTCCCCGCCGATGTCCCCGGCGTGGATGAGCGCGTCGCTGCCCGCCAAGGCGGC
>JAKLKD010000141.1 GCA_023150845.1 Myxococcota bacterium
CGCACCCCAGGGGCCGGGTCGCGGAGCGCGCCGACGAGCGCGGCGGCGGCTTCAGGCTCGGGGCGGCCCGCCAAGGCGCGGACGGCCCGGGCGCGCAGGGGCGCGTCCCCTCGGCGAAGGGCCCGGCCCAAGGCGGGCCCGTCCAGAGTCTCGGGGCTCCCGAGGATCAGCTCACGAAGGCTCTTCACTCGCGCTCCATACCCGCCGCGGGGAGAGGATTCCACAGCACGCTCCACAACCTTGTCCATAAGCTGGGGAAGATCGGGCGATTTTTGAGTAAGTCGCATATCAGTTTGGGACCGTAAACGGCGCCTTCGCGCGGCGATCCACAAGGATCCACCGATCGAAAGACCGCCTCCAAGGCGGGCTTCGATCCGTCGAGATCCGCTTGTCCACAGCTCACCCCCAGGTCGCAGGACAGGTCAAGAGCGGGCGATGATCGCCGAGTTTCATTTGATCTTGACCTTGACCGCGGGGTGAGGAGGCAGGTAAAAGTGGCCCCTCGCTCAGCCGAGCGCGGCGCCGGACGGCGCGGGGGTCCTCCCCCGGTCACGCCCCCGGACGGGTCCAGGTCGTTCCCCTGGTTTGTTGTGGTCAACCCGCTGATCGGAACGCGCTCTCCGCCGACACCCTCGCCGCTCTCGTGAGCTCCTCGCCCCGCTCTCTGAATCTCCTCCCCCTCGACCGCTGCCTTGGCCGCGGTCGCCACAGAGGCCCCCGCCGGGCCGAGGCGCCTGACCTCGGCCCTCCTGGCTCCCCCAGGGACGCGCTTTATGGCCCCGCTCACCCCTCGGCGCGGTGGGTCCGGCGGGCGTTCCGACCGGATGGGGTGGATGAGGCCCAAACCCTCATCCACCCCTTTTTCTCTGGTCTTCAGCGGACGAGCAGCTCGGCGATGTGGGCGCCGCCGGACGGGGCGGGCTGGCAGCCCGTGGAGGTGCTCCCCCAGCAGTAGGTCGTGCCGACGGCGTAGTACCAGTTGGTGAGCGGGCTCATGGTGCCGTCGAGCAAGGAGTAGGTGCTCACGGCGCTGCGCTGGAGCCCCGCGGCCCAGCCGTTCGCCGTGTAGGGGATGCTGATCGCCCGGTAGCCCGTGGGCGTGGCCCCGGCGGTGTCGGTGACGGGGTTAGACGTCTGGGCCCACTGCATCGCCAGGGTGTAGGTCGTGTGCCCCGGCCAGCGCATCAAGAACTCGAGCTCGCCGCCGCGGCGGTAGTCCTCGAGGTCGTTGAGGATGGCGTAGCGGTAGTTCTCGGGGTCGGCGCGGTTCTTCTCGAACTCGCCCACGGCGAAGAAGCCGCCGAGCTGGCTGTCCTGGTAGTACACCCGGGTCCAGCCGCCGCCGTCGGTGGTCTGGTCGCAGTAGACGTCGTGGGGGTCGTCGCCCGCGCCGTAGCCGTCGGGGTCCACGGTGTAGACGCCGTCGGTGGTGTAGCCATCCGCGAGGATGTCGAGGCAGGTGGTGCCCACGGCGCAGCCCGCGCCGGGCTCGGGCAAGATCGCCGCGTCGGCGTCGTCGCAGTCGTTGCCACCGCAGGTCGCGTCGGAGTAACCGTCGCCGTCGCCGTCGTTGTCGACGTCCCCGTCGCAGTCGTAGTCGTTGCCGTCGCAGCCCTCAGCGGCGCCGGGGTAGAACGACACGTCGGTGTCGTCGCAGTCGTCGCCGTCCGAGACGTAGAGCGAGGAGGGCGCCGAGCAGTCGCTCACCGAGCCCGAGGCCCGCCCGTAGCCGTCGCCGTCGTAGTCGAGGTACCAGGTCGAGGTGACGCCCTCGTCCGTCGCGCCGTCGCAGTCATTGTCGGCCTCGTCGCAGACCTCGGTGGCGCCGGTCCAGGCGAGCTCCTCGCTGTCGTCGCAGTCGCCGGAGTTGTCGGTGTAGCCGTCGGGCGCGTCGCAGGCGGCGACCTTCCGGCCGGGGTTGCCGTAGCCGTCCTCGTCGGAGTCGAGGTAGTAGGTGCTCGTCACGCCCTCGTCCGTCGAGCCGTCGCAGTTGTTGTCGACCTCGTCGCAGCTCTCGGTGGCGCCGGTCCAGGCCAAGGACTCCTTGTCGTCGCAGTCGCCGTCGTTCTCGACGGTGCCCGCGGGCTGCTCGCAGCTCGTCTTGCCCGTGGCGGGGTCGCCGTAGCCGTCGCTGTCGCGGTCGCTGTACCAGGTCGCGGCGTCGCTGGGGTTGTCGTCGACGACGCTGTCACAGTCGTTGTCGAGGTCGTCGCAGGTCTCGGTGGCGCCGGGGTTCATCGCGGCCTCGGCGTCGTCGCAGTCCCCGGAGAGCGCGGCGTACCCTTCAGGGGTCTCGCAGGAGTCCTGGGCGAAGTCGGCGTCGCCGTAGCCGTCGGCGTCGGCGTCTTGGTACCAGGTCTCGGCGTCAACGGCGCCGACGTCCACCTCACCGCTGCAGTCGTTGTCGAGGCCGTCGCAGATCTCCGTCGCCGAGGGGTTCACCGAGCGGCTGCCGTCGTCGCACTCCTCACAGGCGGCGAAGCCGTCGCCATCGGCGTCGGTGAGGCCTGAGGAGCCATCGCAGTTGTAGTCGGTCGGGTCGAGGCAGTCGTCCTCGGGGGCGCCGGGGTAGATCGCCGAGTCGCGGTCGTCGCAGTCCTCTTCAGTGGCCTCGGTGTAGCCCTCGGGGGCCTCGCAGGCCTCGACGGTGTAAGCGGAGACGCCGTACCCGTCGCCGTCGCCGTCGGCGTAGAAGGTCGAGAGCACGCCCTCGTCGGCCTCGCCGTCGCAGTTGTTGTCGAGCTCGTCGCAGACCTCCGCGGCGCCGATGTTCACCGTGGCGTCGTTGTCGTCGCAGTCCTCGTCGCCGGAGTAGCCGTCGCCGTCCTCGTCCACGACGACGGGCGCGGTGTCGAGGCCGGTCTCGATGGGGGCCTTGTCTTCGGAGCGACAGGCCAAGGCGAGCAGGGTGAACAAGAGGGGGCTGAGACGGGCTGGGCTGAGGGTCATGGCTCCATCCTTGGAGTCGGGGGTGCCCTCTGACAGTAGCCGACATCAAGCCCCAGAGAGGATCTAAATCTCTCGGAGCGGGGCTCAGCGGCCCCCGACGCCCAGGCGATCCTGCAGGGCGGCCGCGTACCGGCGGCTCATCGCGAGGGGCTCCCGCACGCCCTTGAGGCGCACCTCCCAGGCGTCCCCTTGGCCCCGCACGACCTGCTCGGCAGCGGCGATGAGCGCGATGGTGGAGCGGTGAATCCGGGCGTAGTCCGTCGGGAGCCGGGCCTCCCAGCCCTTGAGCGGCGTCGAGGACAAGAGCGAGGTGCCGTCGAAGAGGTGCAGCTCCGAGTAGTCGTCGGCGGCGGTGATCCAGGCGATGTCCCGCACCCGGAAGAAGCGCACGCCGTTGTGCACGGGCAGGCAGAGGAGCTGGTCGAGGCGCAGGCGGCCGTCGTCTTCACCACGCTCGGCGCGGCGCTGCCGGGCCCGCTGGAGCGCTCGGCGCAGACGCTCGGGGTCCACGGGCTTCACGACGTAGTCCAGGGCCTCCACGTCGAAGGCCTTCGCCGCGTAGTGGTCCCAGGCGGTGACGAAGATGACGTCCGCCGCGCCGCTGAGCTGGGTCACCACGTCGAAGCCCGAGCCGCCGGGCATCTCCACGTCGAGGAGCACCAGGTCGGCGGTGAGGGTCTTGAGCTGGCTGAGCGCCGAGGCCGCGCTGTCGGCCTCGCCGACGATCTCTACGTCATCGTGCTGGGAGAGCAGCCGCCGCATCGCCTGGCGCGCGAGGCGCTCGTCGTCCACCAAGAACACTCGCAGGTTCATGTCGCCTCCACGCGGGTGACGAGGCTCGCTTGGACCTCGTCGTCATGTTGGGTGAGGGTGAAGAGGTGGCGCTCGGGGAAGAGGGTCGCGAGGCGCTCGCGCAGGTTCTTGAGGCCCACGGCGCCGTCCCGATCTTGGGCGGCCAAGGCCCCGGTGTTCGCCACGACGATGTGCAGGGCGCCGCCCTCGGCGGAGGCGACGAGGCGCAGCCGGAGCGGCATCGGGCTCGACCTCATGCCGTGCTTCACGGCGTTCTCGACCAGGGTGAGCAGGGCCAGCGGCGGCAGGCTGAGGCGCTCGGCGGCGGGGGCGATCTGCTCGGAGATCTGGAGGCGGTCGTCAAAGCGTGTGCGCTCGATGTCGAGGTAGGCCCGGACGATGGGCAGCTCATCGGAGAGGGGCACGAGCGGCGCGCCTCGTCGCAGGCTGTAGCGCAGCACCTCGGAGAGCCGGAGGATCATCTGCTGGGCGCGGGCCGGGTCCTCGTCTACGGCGCCGTAGATCGAGTTCAGGGCGTTGAACAAGAAGTGGGGGTTCAGCTCTTGGCGGAGGTTGTCGAGGCGGGCCTCGGTGGCCTGGGCCTGCATCGCCAGCCGCGAGACCTGCTCGGCCTGGGCGCGCAGGTTGGACATCACGGTCAAGAACAGGCTCGACCAGGCCAAGAGCAGCATCAGCAGCGGGACGCCAGGGAAGAGCAGCTCCCCGGCGAGGGACGGAGGCGGTGGGAGCGGCCCCGCGCCGCCGCCGCGCTCGTGGAAACGCGGAGGAGGGCGCACCAGCCAGGCCACGAGAACGCAGGGCAACGCGCCGAGGAAGCTCACGCCGACGACCCGCTTCACCGTCGCCGGGGTCGAGAGCGGCTGATCGACGAGGCGCCGCAGAGGCGACACGAACAGGCTCGTGACGACGAAGCCCATCCCGCCGATGGCGAAGGTGCGCCACATCGCCTCGACGACGGCGACCTCGATGACCTCCCGCATCAACGAGTAGAGGCCGACGCCCAAGAGCGTCGAGAGCGTGAGCCAGAGCCCGCTCTGAAAGCCCCAGAACCCTTGGGGCAAGGGCGTGCGGTGCGAGGTGGCCGTGGTCATACGGCGCAGTATCCCGCGTCCGCCGACGCTTAGGGGCGAGCCTCGGTGAGCGGCCCCTCGGAGGGCGTCAGCGGCGCCAGCGGTAGATCTTCACCGGCGGGATGTTCCGCACCTCGGAGAACTCCTCGGCGGGGCCAAGCTCCGGGGTGCCGAGCTTCTCGACGTGATCGCGGAACTGGTACGCCACGAAGCAGCCGCCGGGGGTGACCGACTCCCGGATCGAGCGCAGGATGTTCACGGCGATCTCTTTGGGCATCGTCGAGAAGGGGATGCCCGAGAGGATGGCGTCGGCCTTCTCAAGCCCGTGCTCGCCCAAGGCCTGGAGGATGTGCTCGGCGCTGCCGTTCCAGACGATCAGGCGGGGATCGCTGAACCGCTCCTGGAGGCGGCGGGCGAACTCCGGGGAGATCTCGATGGCGAGGAGCTTGGCGTCCTCGGGCATCGCCTTGAGGAAGGCCTCCGTGGTGCCGCCGGTGCCGGGCCCGAGCTCGACCACGACCTTGGCCGTCGCCAGCCCCGCGATGTCGACCAGCTTCTTCTCCAAGAAGCGGGAGCTCGGGATGATCGAGCCCACCTCTTTCGGTCGGGCGAGGAAGCCTTGCAGGAAGGCGATGCCGTTGTTTTGGGACAGCTTGGTCTCGCTGGCCATGGGTCTTCCTCCGGGGGGCGGGCTGAATCGCCCCCGTTTCTACCCACGCGCTGAACGCCGCGCAAGAAATCCATGCGGGCTTGACGAGCTTGACCGATCTGGCGCAGGAGGCTGGGCGAGCCTGGCGGGCGGAGGCCGCCTCGCGGAGATAGAGTAAGCACCGTGGCAACAGGACGCGCACATCCTGAGGGCGCCCGAGGACGGGCGTCGAGGCTCGGCGACGCACGGCGGTGGATCGGGCTCGGCCTCGCCGCGGCGCTCCTCGTGCTGCCGCGCATCGCCCCGGCGACCGTGGCCGAGCAGCGCGCCCGGCTGCCACCCCCGGCGGAGTGTGACGACCCCCTCACGGGCACCTGGAAGGCCCACGTCTACCACCCCGACCGCGGCCATCCTGGTACGGCGGCGACGACCTCACCTCACCGCCGACCTGCGAGCGCACCCGGTCCCGCTGGGTCGTCTCTACGGACGCCGAGGGCTATGTCTCCAATGGAGACATTCACGTCCAGGGCATCGGCGACTGGCGCGTGGATGAGGCCGTCTGCGGCCCAGGCCCCCGTGGGTACAACCTCGATCATTTCTCTGGGCCCCTTGAGAACACTTTGCACGAGTTCCAGTCTGTGAACAACGATGGCGGCGTCTCGGTGAACGAACCGACGGTCTTCCGCCGTATTCGGTGCATCACCGGGGGCGACCAGCCCCGCGTAGACCTCAAGCCGCCCCCGCCCTTTCAACCCCCCTCCCGTGGCTGTGACCTGTGGTGAGCCCTCGCGCCCGCGCCTGGATCTTCGCGCTCCTCGTGTCTATGGGCCCGGGCCTCGCCCGGGTCGCCTCGGCGACCGTCGCGGAGCAGCGCGCCCGGCTGCCGCCCCCGGCGGACTGTGAGGATCCGGTCACCGGCACCTGGATGGCCCACACCTACTCCGACAACCTCGGCATGTGGACGGAGTGGACCCTCACCGTGCGCCGGGACGTCACCGACCAGGAGAAGCTCACCGGCCGCATCGTCAACCACTCCTGGGACGGCCCTAAGGCCGATCCTAAGGTGCCCGCCTGCACCGGGGACCTCCGCGCGGTCATCTCGATGGACGCTCAGGGGACGGTAAAGGACGGTGAGATCAACTTTTTTGGCGTGGGCGAGTGGCGCCTCGACGAGGTGCTGTGCGGTCGCTGGCGCGGTGGCTACAATCTCGACCACTTCTCCGGGCAGATTGACGACGCCCTCCACGAGTTTCAGTCCGTCAACAACGACGGAGGCATGGCGGTGAACGAGCCAACGGTGTTTCGCCGGGTGCGGTGTCTGGATGACGCCTCGCTCCAGCTCCCGGCCCATGTGGACCCGCCGCCGTTCCAGCCGCCGTCCTCGGGCTGCTTGGGGGGCTTTTGACCGCGCGTCCGACGGCGCTCTTGGGCGTGGCGGGGCTCTTCGCCCTGCTCGTCCTGCCGCGTGTGGCCCCGGCCACGGTGGCCGAGCAGCGCGCCCGTCTCCCGCCCCCGAAGGCCTGCGACGACCCCGTCGCCGGGGTGTGGATGTCCCACCAATACTCCGCGCGCCGGGGCACCTGGGACCAGTTCACCCTCACCATCCGCCGGGAGGCCCCGGGCTCCGCGCGCCTCGTCGGCACCATCCACAACCACGTCTGGGGCGGTGGCCCCGCCGACGAGCAGCCGCCCCCCTGCGACCGGCAGCTCGACGTGGTGGTGCGGATGAGCGCCGAGGGGGAGGCCGAGGGCCAGAAGCTCCGCTTCGACGCCTTGGACTGGACCGTCGAGACGGTCATCTGCCGCACGTCCGGGGGCTATGACCTCGACCACTTCTCCGGCACCATCGACCCGGCGCTGCAGGAGTTCCAGTCGATCAACACCTACGCCGAGGGCACCTTGACCGAGGCCACGGTGTTCCGCCGGATCCGCTGCCTCGACGAGGCCGAGCCCAGCTCGTCGCCGCCGCCGCCGTCCCTCGCGCCGCCGCCGCCGTTCCAGCCGCCGTCTTCAGGCTGCGGGGGGTGGGCGTGAGCCCCCGAGCGCGGTGCATCTTGGGCGTGGCGGGGCTCTTCGCCCTGCTCGTCCTGCCGCGTGTGGCCCCGGCGACCGTGGCCGAGCAGCGCGCCCGGCTCCCGCCCCCGAAGGCCTGCGACGACCCCGTCGCCGGGATCTGGGTGTCCCACCAGTACGCCCCGCGCCGGGGCATCTGGGACCAGTTCACGCTCACCATCGGCCGGGATCCCGCGGAGCCCCGGCGCCTCGTCGGCACCATCCACAACCACGTCTGGAGCGGCGGCCCCAAGGACGAGCAGCCTCCGCCCTGCGAGGGCCAGCAGGACTACGTCGTCGTAATGACCGCTGAGGGGGAGGCAGACGGCCTCACGATCCGCTATGACGGCCTGGATTGGAAGGTGGAGTCCCAGACCTGCGGGGGACGTGTGGGCTACAACATTGACCACTTCGTCGGCACCATCGACCCGGAGCTGCAAGAGTTTCAGTCCCTCAACAACGACGGGGGCGAGGCCGTGAACGAGCCGACGGTGTTCCGCCGCATCTCCTGCGGGGATGAGGGCCTCACAGGCGCCGGGGCGCGGCCCGTGGTGCTCACGCCGCCGCCGTTTCAGCCGCCCTCTTCGGGCTGCGGGGGGCTCTTTTGAGCGCCGCCTTCGCCGAGACCACGCCCCAGGTCGGGCTCACCGCGCCGCCGTCGCCGCGGGAGCGCCTAAGCCGGGGCCTGCGCGTCGCCCAGGGCGTCTTCCCGCTGACCCCGGCGGGCTGCCTGCTCCTCGCCGGGGCGCTCTGGGCGCTGTTGGGCCCGGGGCTCGGCAACCACGACCTCGTGCTGCTCATCTTGGGCGTGCTGGGCACCTTGGTGACGGCGCTCTCGGCCCTGCTCGTCGGCGTGGCGGCCTTGCTAGTCCGGTCGGGGCTGCCCGAGACGCCGACCTCCCGGGAGACCGAGGCCGGGCGCTGGACGACGACGGGCTTCACGACGCCGAGCCTGTGGTACCTGCCGATGGTCGGGCTCACCTGGCGCTGGGTCGAGCCCGCCGGGGAGGTGGAGGTCAACCGTGAGGGCGGACGGCTCATCGAGCGTGTGCGCCTCACCCGCCGGGGGGAGTGGCCCGAGGTGCGCCGGGAGTTTGAGGTCGAGGACGCGTTTGGCCTGGCGTCGGTGCGGTTCACCCACGTCGAGCGCGGGTCGATGCGGGCCTTGCCCCACACCGGGCGCCTCCGGGACGTGCAGGTCGTCCAGGGCCTCGCCGGGGGCGACGACCGGGAGCACCCCCTGGGCCCGGCGGCCGGGGACCTTATGGACATCCGGCGCTACGGCCCGGGCGACCCCCTCCGGTTTGTGCTCTGGAAGCTCTACGCCAAGAGCGGGCAGCTCCTCGTGCGCACGCCGGAGCGGGCCATCGCCCCGGTCAAACGCACCGTCGCCTATCTCGTGGTCGGCCAAGACGACGAGGCCGCCGCCGGGGCCGCCCGGGTGGCCGTGGGCCTCGCCGCCCGCAGCAACGACTGGGCCTTCGGCGCCGACGGCTGCCACCACGTCGCCCGGGACCAGGCCAAGGCCGAGGAGGCGATCCTCTCCTCGGGCAAGGCGCGGCCTGAAGAGGGCGCCGCCGACCTCGCCGCCTTCTTGGACGCCGCGAGCTTCGGCGCCGGGGGTCGGGCCTTGGTGTTTGTGCCCGGCGTGCCTGGGCCCTGGATGCGAAAGGTCGTCGAGGCCACGGCGGGGCGCTTCGCGGAGCTGGAGTTCGCCGTCTGCGTCGATGGGCTCAAGCCGCCGAAGCCCCGGTCCTGGCTGAGCCGCGCCTTGCTCGCCGGGGACGACGACGCCCAGCAGGGCATCGACACCAGCGCCTTGGTCGAGGTCGTCTCGGCGCTCACCCGGGCGCGGGCGCGGGTGACCGTGCTCGACCGTGAGGGCGGCGTGGTCGTGCCCTCGGACCAGCTCTACCGCCTGAAAGGAGCCGCGTCATGATGGCCGTCCTCCGCGCCACCCGGCACCCGCTGCGCTGGCTCCTGAGCGTCGTCGCCACCGTCGCTTTGGTCGGCAGCGTCGCGGGCGGGGCGCCGCTGGTGGCCGCCGCCATGGGCGTGGCGTTCGGCCAGCCCGTCGGGGAGCTCCTCGGCCGCACACGCCTGCGCCTGCCCGTCGTGCTCCTGCTCTTGGCCGCCTGGATGGCCTTCGGCTGGGGCCTGGGCTGGCTGTTCTCGGGGAGCTCCTTGGGGCCGTCGCTCCTCGGGCCGGGCTGGGCGATCATCGCCTCGGACCTCACCCGGGTCGGCGCGACGACCTTCACCCTCTGGGCGACGCTCCGGGCCCTGGCGATCCGGCTCCCGGCCTTCTTGGCGGTGGAGACCGGCGCCTTGGGATTTACCTTCGCCTTGGGCTTCGTCGCCCACCGCGACGGCGCCGTGGCCCGGCCGCTGTGGCTCTCGGACCCCGTCTGGCGCGCGGGCTTTGACCCCGCCGACGCGCTCTTGGCCTTGGGCGCGGTGTTCGGCCTCGGGCTCCTGGCGCTCATGGCCCTGGAGGCGCGGAAGCGCCCGGCGCTCTCCGCGGCGCTCTTGGTGCCCGCGCTCACCTTGACCCTGCTCGCGCTCATCGACGCCTCGGGCCTGCAGAAGCCGCCGCCCCCGGCGGAGCTCGCCGAGATCCGCGACGCCATGGGGGACCCGCCCCTGCCGACCCCGCCCGACGGGTCGAGCGGGACCGGCGAGAGCCCCACCGAGGAGCCTGAAGGCGGCGGCGCCGGGGAGGGCGAGCCTAAAGACGGCGAAGGCGGCGGCGCTCAGCCAGAGGACGGCGATGGCGGCGCTCAGCCGGAGGACGCCGCGGAGGGTGGTGAGCAGCCCCAAGGTGGGGAGCAGCCCCAAGGCGGCGAGGCCACGGGTGAGCCCAAGGAGGGCGAAGAGCCCCAAGGCGGTGAAGGGGAGGGTGAGGGCAGCGCCTCGCCGCCGCCCCAGCCCGACGACCTCGACAAGCCCTCCTCCAGCAGCAAGTCCCAGCCCCAGCCCGTCGCGATCATCCTGCTCGGCGACGACTACAGCCCGCCGTCTGAGGTCTTTTACCTGCGCCAAGAGGCCCACAGCGAGTTCACCGGCACCCGCCTCGGCCCGACGAGCCGCCCCGACGTCGACCTCGACGTGATCACCGAGTTCCCCAACACCAAGCTCGCGGCCAAGGCGCCCCCGGCGGAGGACGGTCGCGCCGTCGTGCACGCCACCGTCGCTTTGCTCTCTGAGCACGACCGCGCCTTCGGCCTTGAGACGGTGCTCACGTTCAGCCCCGTGGTGAACCCGAACCCCGCGCGCTTCGTGGCGGCCTACAACGTGCGCTCCGCCGCGGTGAACACCCCCTACGACGTCCTGCTCGACAAGCCCGTGGGCGACCCGACCTGGACTGAAGACCAGCGCGCCTACTACACCAAGGTGCCCGAGGACCCCCGCTACGCCGCCTTGGCCGAGGAGATCATCGCCGGGCTGCCCGAGGACGCCCGGGGCCTGCCCTTCGCCCGGGCCCTGGCGGTGAAGCTCTGGCTCGACCGCAACATGAAGTACACGATGAAGGAGAAGCACCACAACGTGCCGGATCCGACGGCGGACTTCTTGTTCGGCAACCTCACCGGCTACTGCGTACACAGCGCCCACGCCGCGGTGTTCTTGTGGCGCTCCTTGGGCATCCCCGCCCGGGTGAGCACGGGCTACGCCGTGCAGGCGAGCGAGCTGCAGGGCTCCTCCTTGGTGGTCATGTCCAACAACGGCCACGCCTGGCCGGAGCTCTTTGTGGAGGGCCTGGGCTGGACGCCGCTTGACGTGTCGCCGGAGCAGGTGCTCGACGAGCCCGGTGAGCCCGTGGACGAGGAGATGGTCGAGCTGCTCTCGGAGATGGCCCGGGAGAAGCCCGATCCCGAGGTCGCCGAGCGCCGCGACCCCATCGACTGGGCCGGGGCGGGCCGCGTCGCCTTACGCCTCGCCCTGAGCGCCGTGGCCGCCACCCTCGCCTTGGCCTTGGCCGCGGCCTACGCCACGAAGCTCTGGCGCCGCCTCGCGCCGCGCCTCGCCCCGGCCCGGGCCCTGTCGCGGGTCGGGTACCGCCTCGCCTTGGACCTGCTCGCCGAGGCCGGGATCTCCCGCCGCGAGGGCGAGACCCGGGAGGCCTTCGCCCGCCGCGTCGCCGACGCCGCCCCGACCTTCGCCCAGATCACGACCCTGCACCTCGACGTCGCCATGGGTGACCCGGCGACCGCGCCGTGGCGCGCCCAAGGCCACGGCCCCTGGCGCGAGGCCCTCGCCGCGCTCCGCGCCGAGCTCTCCGCGTCGGTGCGCCCGCGCCGCCGCCTCCTCGGCCTCCTCAACCCCTTCTCTCTCTTCATGGCCCGGTGATTGATGGACCACGCCGCCCCCTCCGCCCCTACCGCTCCTTCGCCCGCGCCGCGGGTCTCGTCCTTGGAGAGCGCCTACGAGGTGATTCAGCGCCTCCGGAAGCGCCTGCAGGAGCGCGTCATCGGCCGCGACGGGGTGATCGACCTCGTCATCCTCGCGCTCATCGCTGATGGCCACGTCCTGCTGGAGGACTTCCCCGGCTCGGGCAAGACGACCTTGGCCAAGGCGCTCGGCGAGGCCATCGTCGATGACCTGCCCCAGGACCAGATCGCGAACATCCGCCGGGTGCAGTTCACGCCGGACCTCTTGCCGTCAGACGTGACCGGCACGACGGTCTTCGACCCGAACACCGCGCGGTTCCACTTCCGGCCGGGGCCGATCTTCGCCCACGTCCTGCTCGCCGACGAGATCAACCGCACCAGCCCCAAGGTGCAGTCGGCCTTGCTGGAGGCCATGGCCGAGAAGCAGACGACGGTGGACAACCACACCTACCGCCTCGACGAGCTCTTCTTCGTCATCGCCACCCAGAACCCCCTGGACCTCGCGGGCACCTTCCCGCTCCCGGCGGCCCAGCTCGACCGCTTCTTGTTCAAGATCCGCATGACCCACATCTCCCGGGACGCGGAGC
Source organism: Myxococcota bacterium (assembly GCA_023150845.1). Taxonomy (GTDB): domain Bacteria; phylum Myxococcota_A; class UBA796; order UBA796; family CAJQPC01; genus JADKFE01. The sequence goes on from JAKLKD010000141.1 coordinate 12,509, forward strand.
TCGACCTGCTGAACAACCTCAAGCGGGTGCGCACCGGCGACGGGGCCACGGCGGCGCCGGTCACCCGCACGGAGATCCTCGACGCCCGGCGGCTCTTGGAGTCGTCGATCTACGTCGCCCCGGCGGTGAAGGAGGCGCTCGTGGACATCGCCGCGGCGACCCGCGCCTCGGATCGGGTGCTCCAGGGCCTCTCCACGCGCTCCTTGGTGCTCATGTTGCCGGCGCTCCAGGCCCGGGCGCTCTCCCAGCGCCGGGCGTATGTGAACGCTGAAGACGTCGAGGCCTTGTCCTTCTACGTCTTCGGCCACCGCCTGGAGCTGGCGCCGGGGGCGGGCCGGTCTGAAGACGTCATCGCCGCCTGCTGCAAGCCCTCCTTGGAGCGCCTCGCCAAGAGCACCCTGCGCCGATGAGCCGCCTCCTCTTCACCCTCGCCCTGCTCCTGCCCGGGGTGGCCGTCGCCCAAGAGGCGCCTGCCGCCGACCCGGCCGCTGAAGCGCCCTCGAAGGACACCGGGGGCAGCGGCTTACGTTTCGGCCTCGGCGACGGCGAGGAGGAGGTGGTCGACCCTGAGCTGCTGGCGATGGACGTGCAGACCTTAGAGACCGAGGCCCGGGCCAAGCTCTATGAGTCCCAGCTCCTCACCGCCCGGCGCTACGCCGAGGAGCTCCTGCGCCGAGACCCCGACAACATCGTCGGGCACTTCATCGTCGGCAACGCCTACCGCGAGTCCGACGGCAACCTCGCCAAGGCGATGTTCCACCTCGGGCGCGCCCGGGAGCTCTACGAGACGGTCCACGGCACCTGGGGGGTCGAGGGCGACAACCTCCACGCCGACATCCTGCGGTCTACGGTGTACGTCGCCTTGGAGCTGGAGGAGCACCAGTACGCGCTCGACCTCATCGACTACCACGACTCGCGGTACCAGCCCCAGCTCCGCGCCGAGCGCGCCTGGCCCCTGATGAAGCTCGGGCGCTACGACGAGGCCCGGGAGGCCGCTACCGCCGGTCGGGACGCCCTGGACCCCTGGCAGGCCTCCGTGGGCTGGAACGCGCTCTGCGCCATCGAGACCATGGCCGGGGACCGCGCGGCGAGCCTCACGGCCTGTGAGGGGGCGCTGGAGCACGAGCGCAAGATGAAGGAGCCCGACCTCACCACGGACGCCTACAACGCGGCCTTGGCGGCGCTCTCCAACCTCAAGTTTGTGGACGCCGAGCGCCTGGGCTGGGAGGCCAACACCGGCCAGACCCTCTCCAACACGAACCCCCACACCTTCTTGGCCTTCCTGTTCTTGGCGATGGGCCGGGGCGTAGACGCCGTGGACTCCGTGGGCCGGATGCAGGCCTGGCAGGCCGCTCAGCCGCCCTACCTGCGCGACAAGGGCCGGGCGGCGTCGGACGCCACCTTGGCGATGGTGCTCTGGGTCGCCGGGCGCTCCGAGGACGCCCTGGCCGCCATCGACCGCGCCATCCTCTTCCCCGACCGCCTCGGCAGCTCCAGCGGCCAAGAGGAGCAGGTGAAGGCGAGCCACGCCTTGCTGCGCCTCGCCATCGCCCGCACCCACGCCGAGCGGGACGCCGAGGCCGCGAGCGCCCGGGGCCTGTTCCCGCTGCTCTGGACCCGCCTCTCGTCGTGGATGCCGAGCCTCCAGCGCTGGTCCGACCGCGCGGCGGTGCGCGCGCTGCTCGCTGACCGGGACGCGCTCCTCGACAGCCTGCGCCCCTACCTCTTCGCCCATGGCGTCGATCTGGCGCCGTGGATGACGGGGGAGCTGGTGTCGGTCTTGGGCCCGGCGGTGGTGCGGGCGGCGGCGGACCTCGCGGCGTACCAGGAGCCGGACGAGACCTTCTCGGGCTACCGGGCGGCGATGGAGGTGGAGATCCTCTACGCCGAGGGAGACGACGCCGAGGTGCTCGTGGCCATGGACGAGGCCCTGGCCGCGCTGCCCAAGGAGGAGGTGCTCCTGCGGGCGCGGGTGACGGCGCGGGGCGGTCAAGCCGCCTGGCGCGACGGTGACGCCCCCCGGGCCCTCGACCTCTACGCCCAGGCCTACGCCTTAGACCCCGGCGTGATCCGGCGCCTGGGCATCGCCCTGCCGGGCAAGGTGATCGCCCCGCCGGACGGCGGCGACGGCGAGGAGGCCGGGGAGATGTTCGCCCGCTCCCCGCGCATCACGGCCCACGACGGCGGCTTCAGCCTCGTGGTCACTGAAGACACGACGGGGCTCACGGCCTGCCTGATGAGCCCGGCCGACGCCCGCCTGCGCTGCGTACACGCCCCCGAGGACGACGCCCTGCGCGCGGCGCTCTACCCCGAGGAGGAGGCCGAGCGCCTCGCCAAGGCCGAGGCGGGCGAGGTGATCCCGCCCCGGGAGCTCACGGAGCACGACCGGGCGATGGGCCTCGTGCTGACCTTCTACGAGCAGGCCTTCTCGATGCCGCTCGGCGTGTCGAACCTCGACAAACGTAGCCTCGACGGCGTGACGGCGGTGGCGAAGGAGGCCGAGCGGAAGCGCCTGGAGAGCCTGCTGAACCGCCTGGAGAAGCCGAAGAAGAAGGGGGGGAGGTAGGGCAGCGGCTCACCCTGCCCCCTTACTCGGCGGCCTCTTCGACCCGAACCGTCAGGCGTAGCCCCCGCTCCAGTGAGCAGGGGTCACGCCCCAGCCCGAAGGCGGATAGCGCCGGGGCCTACTCCGCCGTCTCGTAGGTCACGAGGTACGAGGTGAGCAAGATGTAGGCGTCGGTGCTGCCGTAGCCGCTGTTGTACTGGGGCTCAAACATCGCGCGGCCCTCAAAGAGGCCGGTGTAGCTGAGCTCGCTGGTCTCCCCGGCCTCGGCGACCCCGGTGAGGTCCACGGTCCAGAGGTCCACCTCCAGGCCCGGGCACCAGCCCGCGCGGCCATACACCCAGGTGCCGGACTGGTTGGGGATCACGCCCTCGGAGTAGACCTGCTCGGCGCAGCCCCAGCGGGTCCCGGCGGTGGGGTGCTCCTTCGTGACCTCGTAGTCGCCGTTCACGGTGAAGCGGTGCTGGTGGTCGCAGAACTCGGCGCAGGCCTCCTTCGTGTTGCCGAAGCCGTGGCCGGTCACCACGGTCATCAGCTCTACCTTGGCGGCGTCGGCGGGCACGGCGACGGAGATCGGCGCGTGGCTGGGGTTGATGAGCTCGACCCAGTCGCCGGTGATGGAGCTCGGCTCGGCGCCGTCCGCGGCGGTGAGCAGCTCCCAGGCGCCGCCCTCGCAGCCCGCGGCGAGGTCGAGGACGTCGGGGGCGGGGGTGGTCTCGGCCTCCTCTTGGCTCGGCGCGTCGTTCTCCGCCCAGCACATGGAGAGGCCGTCGACGCCCAAAGACAAGAACACCCGGCTGTAGCGCCCGCCGCGGTACTCGTTGGAGGCCGCGGCCTTGAGCGTGAGGGCCCCGGCCGCGGCGTCGTAAGACACGACGGAGAAGCTGTCCTCTTCGCCCTCCAAGATGTACGAGGTCCAGGTCGTGCCGTCGAAGCTGTGGTGCTTCTGGTAGTTGTAGCCCTCGTTGAAGGTGCCGCCGCCCCAGAGCTTGGTCATCGACACCGGGCGCACGCCCTTGCCCCGGTTGGAGAGGCGCAGGTCGAGGCTCACCCGGTAGGGCTGCTGGGTGTAGAAGGCGATCTTCCGGGGGCCGCCCTCCTGCATCATCGCCAAGAAGGGGCTCACGTCGTGCACCCAGCGGCCGGGGCGCCAGTAGGTCGTGATCCAGCGGCCCAGCTCGACGTCGCAGGTCTGGGACTCGTCGGCGTCGGTGTTGGGGTCGTCGGCCTCACAGAGGTAGGCGTAGACGAGGTAGTCCCAGGCCGGGCACTGGGTGCCCGAGGGGTAGTCCGTGCAGTTGAGGGTGAGGTCGAGCTCTAAGGTGTCGAAGCCCTTCATCGTCGCCGCGTCGGGCAAGGTGACCTCGGCCACGCCGCGCACCCCGGCCCAGCCGCCGTCGCTGAGCAGCTCGTCGTTGAAGACCTCCAGCACGGTGACGTCGGCCTCGGCGTCCATCACGTCGGCGCGGTCGGACTCGAAGTTAAAGTACTCGGGCTCGTACAAGAGGAAGATCGGCGGGCACTGCTCCCAGCCCGTCGCCGGGTCGCAGAAGTAGCCGTTCTCCCGCACCTGCTGGAAACGGTCAATGGACGCGCTCCAGAGCACAAACTGGCCGTCGACGTAGTAGGACTGGTTCAGAGCGCCGATCCAGTCGGCGTCCCAGGCGCTGTCGAGCACGAAGTGAACGCGGTCGGCCCAGTGGGCGTTCTGCGACTCGTCGAGGGACTCCCGGGCCTTCTGGAACTTCTCCGAGAGCTCGGTCATCTCTTCGCTGATGGTGTCTGCGCCTTGGCTGTAGCTGAGGATGAAGTAGTGGACGTTCTTCGGGCTCGCCGCCAGGAGCTCGGCGATCTTCGACGCCGAGGTGAGGTTCACCGGGTACTTGTTCGGCTCGTAGTAGTTGATGAAGACGTAGCTGTCGCAGCCCGAGAAGCGCTCGCTGAGCGTGAACGTCCCCGCCGTGGTGTTGAAGGTGAAGTCCGGCGCCAAGGTGTCGAAGTCGAGGCCGGCGCCGCCGGTCTGGAAGGGCCGCACGGTGAGGCCCTCGGCGGCGCAGAAGTCCAGGGGCTCGGCGCTGTCGTCTACGAGGTCGCTGTCGTCAACGACGCTGTCTTCGCCGGTCACCTCGCTCTCTTCGGGCGCGTCCCCGTCGTCCTCACCTTTACAAGCCAGAAGCAAGAGCGGCGGGAGCAGGAGCGCGTGAACTCTCATGGGGGCACCTCATGCGACAGCGGAGCAGGACATCCATCGTAGCCCAACGCGCGCAGGATTCGCTCACCAAGCGGGCACGAGGCGCATCCAGGCGATCTGGATCGGCAGCTCGGCGACGCTCAGATCCCGCACCCACACCGCGTAGCCCTCGGCGTCCCGGACGAGCCTGAAGCCTGGCCCCGGCGAGGCCCAGGACAGCACGATGAGCCGGGCGCCCCCGGCGGGCACGCCGAGCTGGTCGGTGTTGGAGTCCCGCACGCTCACCCCGGTGAGCAGGGCGTCGGCGAGCGCGACCTCCCAGCGGTCAATGTGGATGACGAGGGTGCGCCCCGGCTCCACGAGGGGCCGGATGAGCGCGACGTAGGCGTGGTTCGCCCGCTCCTGGTCCCGCACACGGTGGAGCGAGGTCATCGCGAAGAAGCTCAGCTCGGCGCGCACGAGCTCGTTGAGGGACTTCTCGGCGAAGGGTTTGCGGGGGCTGGGGTCGCGGTCGAGGTCGATGGGGTCGGCCAACAAGAAGAACAGCGCCGAGGTCGTGGGGGCGACGATCCGGGCCCAGGTCGGCGCCGCCGACGAGGCCAAGATCACCGCGAGGGCCGGGAGGTAACAGAGCAGGTAGCCAGGCTTCGCGAGGTACACGAGGGCGTGAAAGGTGAAGGGGACCCCGATCCAGAGGGCGAACAGCGCCCAGGGGCCCGGCGCGCGCCGCAGCCACAGCGTGAGGAGCGCCCCGCCGCCGACACACTGCGCGAGGTAGACGCCGAGCTGGTGGAGCTGATGGAGCCGCCAGCGCTCCGGGCGGAACGACCGCGCGACGCCGAACTGGTCCACGACGGCGTCCAGGTACACGAAGAGGCCCCCGGACGCCGCGGCGCTGGCCCCGATCCAGGTGGCCGTCGGCAAGGTGGCCCCGGCGGCCAAGGCGGGCAGCCCCCGGAGGCCCACGCCCCAGCAGGCCATCGGCGCCAAGAACACCAACAACGACGGGCGCATGGCGCCGGTCACCCCCAAGGCGAGGCCCACCCAGGCCGCGCGCTCGTGGCTCGGCTTCTCTTGGGCTCTGAGGCAGCTCCAGGCGGTCCAGGCCGCCCCCGCGGCGCCGACGGCGTAGGCGTTCTCCGTGACCCCGTAGAGCCAGGTCACCGGGCTCATGGCGACGAGCGCCGCGGCGGTGAGGGGCTCGGCGCCGACCCTGCGGGCGATGGCGGCGGTGAACACCACGAAGGGCACGACGGAGCCGACGCTCAGGAGGCGCAGGGCGAGGCCGGGCTCGACGGGCAAGAGGCGCGCGAGGCCGATGAGCCCGGCGTAGCCCGGTGGGTGGGGCTGCATCGCCGTGGGGTCGAAGTGGCGCACCCCGGCGGTGAGCAAGGCGGCGTCGATGTCGAAGGGGCTCTGGGCGAGGGTGCCCAGGCGCAGGACGACCGCCCCGACCACGAGCAGAGCGAGCCCCCACGCGCGCCGCGCGTCGGGCTCAGGTGCGGCCGGGGGCGCGTCGGGCATCGTGGCGTCTTGGGCCTTCTCGGGGGGTTCTTCAGGCGGCGCCGCGTGGGGCTGCGGTCCCGTGCCGCCTACGCTAAGCTACCATGAGCACGCCCCTTCTCCGGAGCCCGTCATGCGCCTTCGCCCCCTCACCCTCTCGTTGACCCTCGCTCTGGCCGCGTCCTGCGGGGACAAAGACGGCTCCGGCGACGACGTCTCGGGCGACACCGGGGAGATCGTCGAGGCCGACGGCGACGCCGACGCGGACGCCGACACCGACACCGACGCCGACGCCGACGCGGACACCGACGCGGACAGCGACGCCGACACCGACGCCGACGGCGACGCCGACACCGACGTCGAGGACTGCGACGACGGCGTAGACAACGACGCCGACGGCAAGAAGGACTGCAAGGATCCCGACTGCGACGCGGAGTGTGTCGAGGACTGCAGCGACGGCAAAGACAACGACGGCGACCTCTACGCCGACTGCGACGACACCGACTGCGCCGCGGCGGAGGGCTGCTACGAGGTCTGCGGCGACGGCTCGGACAACGACGGCGACCTCTTCGCCGACTGCGACGACCCGGACTGCGTCGATTATTGCCTTGAGGACTGCGCGGACGGCGCCGACAACGACGCCGACGGCGCCGCGGACTGCGCCGACGACGAGTGTTACGGCGACGTCAACTGCACCTTCGACTACGACATCACCTACTCCATCTCGCTGAACACCATCTACGTCTTCGCCGACAAGTACGTCGTGCGCTACTCGGGCTACGCGGGCGCTGGCCTCGCCTCGGGGGAGGTCACCCTGAGCGCCACCCCGACGAGCGCGGGCAAAGCCTTCACCTGCACGGGCACCATCGACGTGGGCGGGAGCTACCTCGGGATGCACGGCCTCGACTGGTCCAAGGCCGGGTGCAGCTCCTGCGACTTCACCTTCTACCTCGCGCCCTCCGCCGTCGAGGGCTCCTTGTCTTGGGACGGCTACTGCCCCATCGACACCTTGCCCAGCTCCCGCATCGCGCTCAAGCGCGGCGACTACGACGTGCAGCGGTATGACTCCGCGAAGGCCCGCTGGTCCGACCAGTACAGCGCCGCCGTGCACACCTGGGACAGCACGAAGGCCACGGGCTACGGCTACTGGTCCACGATGTCGACGGCCTCGTCGCTCTCCTTCAGCGGGGCCTACTGACCGTGACGACCCCCGCCGCTGACGCCTCGTTGCGCCTCATCGACGTCACGACCCCCGACGGTGAGCTGACCCACCCCGACTGGCTCGCCCGGGCCGAGCGGGTGCACCGCCAGCTCCGGGACCGCCTCGGCCCGGACTACGTCGCCAAGATGACGCGGGTCTTCGCCGACGGCGCCCGCCTCGTCGTGGCCGCCCGGGGCGAGGAGGTCGTCGGCCTCGGCGTCTACCGGATCTACGAGAACACCTTCGACGGCGTGAACCTCTACGTCGATGACCTGGTCACCGACGAGACCCAGCGCTCCCAAGGCGTCGGACAGGCGCTCCTGGCGCACATGGAGGCCATCGCCCGGGCCCGTGGCTGCCGGGCCTTCCGCCTAGACTCGGGCACCCAGCGCCAGCGGGCGCACCGCTTCTACCTGCGGGAGGGCCTGTTCATCACCTCCTTCCACTTCGTGAAGGAGCTCTGAGCCCAGCGCTCAGCGCGCCGTGGTGCCGGTCACGCAGAGGGTGAGCGTGTCGCTGTCGATGCGCTGCCGGGCGGACTTGGGCGGCGCGGGGAGCGGCTCACGCCAGGCCTTGAGCGCCGCCATGACGGCGTCGTCGAGGGCCGGGTCGCCGGAGGTGCGGGTGAGGGTCGGCGCTGAGGGCGCGCCGTCCGCGCCGAGGCGTAAGCTGACCATGACGCAGGTGGCGCCGCGCTGGGGGCCCACGATCCGGTTGAGCAGGCCCAAGAGCTGGGCACGCCAGGCGTCGAGCTCGGGGTCGACGTGGTGCAGGCGCAGCATCGCCGGGGTCGAGGGCGGCTTGGCCTCCAGCCCGGCGCGCAGGCAGGACTCGACGCCCTCGTCGGGGGCGCCCTCATCAGCGACGATGGCCCCGAGGTGCCGCAACGCGCCGTCGGCGACCCGGGCGCCCCACTCTTGGGTGGACGGCGGGCAGGGGCGCAGCACGGCCTGGAGCGCGGCGATCTCCGCCTCCGACACGGCGCCGTCCTCGACGGCCACCCGCCAGCCGATCGCCGGGAGGGGCCGGGCGGCGAGCTCCGGGGCGGGCGCGGCGGCGGGCG
>JAKLKD010000441.1 GCA_023150845.1 Myxococcota bacterium
GGCTGAGCGCGGCCCGCAGCGCGGCGCCGTCGTCGGGGCGCACCACCCGCCAGCCCGAGGCCGGACGCCCCGGCGCCTCGGCCTCAATCCGCACCACCTGGGCGCCGTGGCCCTCCAGGGCCCGCTCCAGCCGCGCGCTCACCCCGCCGTCGTCGGCGAGCAGGAGCCAGCGCCCAGGCCGCCGGGGGCCCGTGGGCCGAGGGGTGTCGTGAAGGCGCCAGCGCAGGAGGTCCAGGGGGGTTGAGGCGTTATGCTGCATTGCAGCATTCTCAGCGGAGGGCGTCGTGGAGGGCCGCTTGGGGCCACGCGGGCCAGCGGCCTCGACGGCGACGGCGCAGGGGCGGCGCACGAAGGCCGTCGTCGGCAGGTTCACCCGGCGGCCGTCGAGGGGGGCCAGCGCCGCCGACCAGTCCACGCTCGCCCCGCCCGCCCAGGCCGCGGCCAAGGCGCTCAGGGTGGCGCTGACCTCGTCCTCGCCGCTGGCGCCGGGGATCATCCAGGCCTCAGCGCCCAAGATCTCCCGGCCCAAGGCCGTGAGCGCCGGGCGCGGGCCCAGCTCGACGTAGGACCGGATCCCCGCCGAGGCCAAGGCGCGCAGCCCCTCCTCAAAACGCACCGGGGCGCGGACCTGCTGGGCCAAGGAGGCGGCGGTGACCTCGGGCACGGGGGCCCCGGTGAGGCCGCTCACGAGGGGCAAGGTCGGCGCGCTGAGGGAGAGGCCCTCGGCGAAGCGGGTGAGCGGCGCCACCACCCCGTCGAGCTGGGCGCTGTGAAAGGCCTGGCGCACCCGGAGCGGGGTCGTCGTGTAGAGCGAGTCCTCCAGGCGGCGCGCGGCCTCCTCCAGGGCCTCGGGCTCCCCGGTGATCACCGTGGCGCGGGGGCCGTTGAGGCAGGCGAGCTCGACGCCGGGCAGCCCCGAGAGGCAGGCCGCGACCTCCGCCGCCGAGGCCTCCACGGACACCATGCCCCCGGGCCGCCGCGCCGCCGCCATCTGCCGCCCACGCTCGACGACGAGGCGCGCGGCGTCGGCCACGGAGATCGCCCCGGCCACACAGGTCGCCGTCAGCTCGCCCAAGGAGTGCCCAAACACCGCCGCCGGGCGCACGCCGAGGCGTGTCCACAGCCGGGCCAAGGCCAGGCCGTAGGCGAAGAGCGCGGGCTGGGCCAGCTCGGTGTCCTCCAAGGACGCGGCCTCGGCGCTGCCCGGCGCGGCGAACATCCGCGCCCGGAGGTCCAGGTCGAGCCCCAGGGCCACGATCCCCTCGTCCAGCGCCTCCCGGAAGGCCGGGTACGCCGCGTAGAGCCCCCGGCCCATGCCCGGGCGCAGGCTGCCCTGGCCGGTGAACAAGAAGGCCAGGGGCCTCGGGGCGCCGTCGCTGACATAATCCCCGCGGGAACGATCCCCTTGGGACCAGGCCTCCAGCCGCGCGTGGAGCGCCGCCCCGTCCGCCGCCCACGCCGCCGCCCGGCGCGGGCCCTGGGCCCGGGTCGTCGTGAGGCTCCAGGCGAGGTCGGCGAGCTCCACGGCGCCGCCAGCCTCCGAGCGACTCCAGGCCAGGAGCCGCCCCGCCTGGGCCCGCAGCCCCGCGGGCTCCAAAGCCG
>JAKLKD010000142.1 GCA_023150845.1 Myxococcota bacterium
GGCGGCCGTAGGGTGGGGCGCCGGTGAGCAGCTCACAGAGCATGGCGCCGAGGCTCCACACGTCGGCGCGGGGGTCGGCGCTGGCGCCCGCGGCCTGCTCCGGGCTCATCGTGGCGGGGGTGCCGACCGGCCCGTCGCCGCCGGGGGCTCCGGCGCGCACGGCGAGGCCCCAGTCCACGACCTGGGTCTCGCCGAAGCCGCCGAGGAGCACGTTGGAGCACTTGAGGTCGCGGTGGACGACGCCGCAGGCGTGGGCGTAGGCGACGGCCTCACAGACGGCGAGGAGCGGGCGCACCAGGCGGAGGCGGGCGGGGAGGTCCGGGGCGTCGGCCAAGGCGGCGGCGAGGGTGCGGCCGCGGACGAGGCGCATCGTGTAGAACGGCCGCCCGTCGTCGAGGCGCCCGGCGTCGTGTACGGCGACGACGCCCGGGTGGTCGAGCTGGGCGGTGATCCAGGCCTCATGCTGCAGGCGGGCGGCGGCGTCCGGGCGCTGGTTTAGGCTCGGGTGCAGCTCCTTGAGGGCGACGTCCCGGCCCAGCCGGGCGTCTTGGGCGACGGAGACCCGGCCCATGCCGCCCTCGCCGAGCACGTTCCCGACGCGATAACGCGCCTCTCCGCCCCCCTCGCTGTCCGGCGCGGTCGGCGCGGGGCCGCTCCAGAGCGAAGAGGCCGGGAGGCTCCCATCGGGGAGCCGCCACGGCGGCGAGGGCGGGTCGGTAGCGTCGTGCATGGACCTTCGTCCGTGAAGGAACACGCAGGATAACGGGCCGACGGGGCGGTCTGCGACCGGGGGGGTGAGGCCTGCGGGGTGTGCAGAGGGCGGGGCCCACCCATGCTACCCTCCCCAAGCCATGCCCCTCCTCTACTACTGGACCCGCGAGAATTACGTCCGCAACATGGACGACCGGGACTGGTTTCACCTCAACCAGGGCTCGCCGCTCTTGCGGGAGGCGGCGGAGGGGGAGCGGCTGTGGGCGTTCACGCGCAACAGCCGGGGCGACTTTGTGCTGGCGGCGGAGCTGGTCATCACTGCGAAGGGGCTCAACAGCCCGGCCTGGACGGAGCGGTATGGCCCGTTTCGGGTCTGGGGAAGCATGTCGAGCTCGGCCTACTTTGACGCCGAGCGCTCGCCGTCCGTCGAGGCGCTCCTGCGCGCGCTCTCGCCCAAGGCCAAGGCCGCCCGCCTGGGGCAGAGCTTTCAGGGCCACGCCGCCGTGCGTCGGCTGAGCCTAGACGACGAGCGCCTGCTCAGCGCCTTCGCCCTGGACCTCCCCCTGCACCCCGTCGTGCACCCCGAGGGGCGCCGGGACGTCGCCCGGTTCCTCATGGACGAGGAGCTGAGCGTCGAGCTGGCCCTCCCGACGCCGCAGACGGCGCTCCCGGGCTGGATGGGCGAGGCGCCGCCGCCCCCGACCCTCGCCTGGGGGCGGGTCTACCCCCGGGACGCCGCCCTGCCCCAGCGCCTCCAGCGCCTCTACGACGGGCGCTGCCAGCTCTGCGGCTGGGATCCGGCGTCGGTGTATCACCGCCAGCTCTGCGAGGCGCACCACATCCAGTGGTTGTCCCGCGGCGGCTGGGATCGCCTCGACAACCTCATCCTGCTCTGCCCGAACCACCACCGCGCCGTGCACAGCCTCGACGCCACCCTGGACTTCGCCGACCTCACCTGGCGCTTCGGTGACCGCCGCGAGCCGATCCAGCTCAACGAGCACCTCCCCCGCGCCGCCTGAGCCTCCCGCACGTTAAACCCCCGGCGCGCGAACCACCCAACCACCCCGCGCGCTGGAGCCCCAATGCCGTCCATCGCCGCCCTCGCCAAAGGCACCCCCAGCGCCGAGGCCTGGCGCTCGGTCACCGAGCAGCTCAACATGCTCCGGGGCCCCGCCTTGGAGGCCGCCGTCGCCGAGTTTGAGGACAACAGCGCCCACTGGCCCACACGCCTCGACCCCTGGCAGGGCTACTCCTCGGGCGCGGACATCGAGCTGCGTCGCTCGCCCCAAGGCTGGGTGAAGGAGATCTACGCCGGGCTGCACTCGCCCAAGCACCGGCTCATCCGGGTGCTCGACAGCCCCCTGCGGCTCAAGCGCGGCGAGGCCCTGGAGCACGCGCTCGGCCCCGACGCCCAGCTCCCGAACCTCCGCCAGATCGCCTTTGACCAGAGCAAGCTCTCCGGCGGCTTCTTGAAGTCCTGGCGCGGCGAGGGGCCCTGGCGGCGCTGGGAGGCCCTGCGGCTGTGGACCTGCGGGCTCAGCCCGGCGAACCTCAAGCTCGTGGCGGCGGCGGACCTCCACGGGATGTCGATGTTGAACCTGGAGCAGAACCGTTTTGGCCAAGACGGGGCCGCGGCGATGGTCAAGGCGCCGGGCTTCGCGGCGCTGCGGGCTTTGCACCTCGGCAACAACAGCCTCGACGCGGGCGCGGCCCAGGCGCTCAACCCGGCCAAGTGGCTGCGGGCGCTCACCTGGCTCGACCTGGGCATGAACGCGCTCTACGACTCGGCGATGGAGCTGCTCACGGCGAACGGGGCCCTGGAGGCGCTGACGACCCTCAACCTCTCTCGTTGCCCGGTCGGCGCCGACACGAGCCGCTGGGCCGCGTCTTTGCCGAACCTGGAGTCCCTGAACCTGAGCAACACCGCCTTGGGCGATGACGGGCTCGTCCCCTTCGTCGAGGGCGGCCTGGAGCTCAAGCACCTCCGGCTCGACGCCACCCACGTCGGCGACGCCGGGCTCCGGGCCCTCGCCAAGGGCCGCCAGCGCTGGCGCTCCTTGTCCTTGATGTCCATCGAGGCCACGGCGGCGGGCCTCGGCGCGCTCTTGCGCTCTCCGAGCCTGCAGCAGGTCGAGCGCCTGGAGCTCGGCGCCGGCCTCACCCGAGAGAACGCGAGGCTCCTCGCCGACGGCGCCTGCCCGAGCCTCAAGTTCTTGTGGTGGCACGGCCCGGAGCTGGGCGAAGGCGCCGAGGCCCTCATCCGTGGCGACGCGCGCCTGGCCCGCTGCCTGCCGTACTGAGGAGCGATCTAAGCCAGCCGCCGCTTAAGCGCGCGCCGCGCCAAGCGCGCTCATGAGCGGCGCGCACCCTCGCCACGCCTCGACGACGGCCCGGGCGGAGGGGCTCTCTTGGAGATCCTCCAGGCGAAGGTTGCGCGCGAGGTCGCGGTTGTGGCGGTCGCTGAGGCCCTTGGCCGCGTCGTCGTCTTTGGGCTTGTGGAGGTGATCGAGGCCCTGACCCGGGCGGCGCTCGGCGGCGAGCCAACGCGCCGCGCGCTCTGGGGCGAGGCGCTGCACCTCGGCGTGGTTGAGGTAGAGCCAAGCCTCGACGCTGTAGTGGGGAACGAGGCGCAAGAAGCCGGGGACGGGCGCGGTGTCGGGCTCCCCGGTGTTTAGGGCGCGGCGAACGTCCCGCAGCAGTGCCTCAACGGCCTTGTCGTGCTTGGCGGAGCCGGGCTTGCCCTGCCAAGGCTCGTCGCCGTCGTGGTGGAAGACGATGAGCTCGCCGCTGCGCAGGCGCGTGGCGAGGTCGCGGACGAGGGCGCGCCGCAGACCCTCCTCCTTGGGGGACGCCCAGCGGTGGGCGCGCATCGCCGCGCGGGGCTCACTGTTGGCGACGTTGACCTTGAGCTTGTCGTGCCGGTGGTCGGGGGCGAGGGCGCGGGTGAGCAGCTTCACCAAGGCCCGGAGCACGTCTTCGGCGTCTTTGCCGGAGTCCTCGGGGTAGAGCACGAGCGCGCTCACCACAGCCCTCGGCTGAGCAGGATCTCGCTGAGGCTCTGAAACCCAGCGTCCCAGGCCACCCGCAGCTCGTGGGCCTCCTCCGCCGTGGGGTTCCGCCAGCGCCAGCGGCGCCCCGTCTCGCTCACCTCGGTCTCGCAGAGCACAAAGCGGCTCGGGGTCTCCTCCTCCGAGCCCGGCCCAGCCATGTCGAGCATCAGCGGGTTCTGCACGGCGTGGAAGGCCTGACGCCCCGCGAGCAGGTCGGTGATCTGCCGCGCCCAGGCGGCGTGGAGGCCGTTGGTGAGCTCGTCCGTGAAGACGGGGACTTCGTGGTAGACCGCCTGGTACCACAAGAAGGCCAACATACGCTTCTGGCCGAAGGAGAGGTGGTCGTGGCGCTGCTTGAGGCCCCCGGGCCAGCGCACGAAGATGTCGAAGGTGCGCCAGAGTCCACGGCCCTGTTCGTCCTCCTCGACGAGGCGGGGGCGCAGCTCGACGTCGAGGGCGCCGAAGGCCTCAAAGAGCGGCGCCAAGAAGCGGCTGTTCTCGGGCAAGGCGTCGGGGCGGAAGGTCTGGTTGGTGAGGGGGGTGGGAATGGCGCTGAAGTTTGGTGGGAGGAGCTCGGTAGGTATGAAGCGTGAGCTGTCACTCCCGCCGGTCTCATGGGCCTCCGCGACCGGGAGGGTTGCATGGGAGCCGGGGCCACCGACGATGGAGCGGAACGCCTCAAGGGCTTCGTCGAAGCGGGCGATGGGAGAGGACTGGGGAAAGCGTGAAAAGTAGACGAGCGCCGAGAACCAGACGGATCTAGTTTCATTGAGGATGAGGGCGATGTCCGCTTCAGAAATCGCCCAGGCGACGAAGAGGAGGGAAGCCTCTTCGAAGTTGGCGACTTCTTGTAGCTCGACAGCGATGTCCACTTCGTTCGTTGGGTTTGTGAAACGAAACGTTTGGTCATGTGACAGGACAAACTTCAAGGGAGGGTAAAGCTTGTCGCTAATACTGGGAGCGCTTGCGGACTCGCTGTTGCCAGTGGTTGAGAAGTTGATCGGCTGCGTGAACGGGGTGAGCAGCCCCTCCAGACGCCAGATTGGTGGTGGTGCTGGAGGCGTCGCGTTCGTGTGCCCGACGAGGATCTGCGCAGGCGGATCGGCAGGCTCTTGAATGTACCGAAGCTGTAGCGTGTGGCCGACTTGTCTTAAGCGGGCTGACTCCCATCCAAGCTCCCACTCCACATCCACCGCCCCACCCTCCTTCACAAAGTGGCTGACATCACAGGCCACGAGCCGCGTCAGCAGCTCCAAGAAGGTGGTCTTCCCCGCGCCGTTGCGCCCGAGCACGAAGACGGCCTCGGGCCCAAACCGCAGCTCCTCGCCGGGGAGCACGCCCCGGTACTTGTGGATGTGAACCCGGCGAAGTCGCAGCATCAGCACCTCGGAGGCGGTCAGCCGCCACGCCAAACCTAAGCCCCGCCGGGCCTCCCCGGCAAGCTACTGCGCCTTCGGCGCCTCCCCAACCCCCCGGATCAGCCAGTGCATCGCCGCGCTCGTAGGCATGAGCCGCGCCCAGTACATCGGCGTGCGGCAGAGGCGCAGCCACCCGGCGAGGGCCCGGGCGTAGTCCTTCGGGGTGGGGCAGGCCCAGGCGCAGGCCACGGCCCCCGCCGCGGCGAGGAGCGCCACCCCGGCGACCACGGGGAGCTGGGCGGCCTGGGTGCGTAAGAACAAGGTGCGGCGCACGCTCTCCACGCCCCAGGCGGTGATCTCCGGGTCCGCCGGGGGCCAGGGCGGCGGGGAGGCCGCGCTCCAGGTGGGCAGGGCCGCGCGCAGAGGCGCCAAGGCCGCGGGGATCGACCGGCCGACGCCGTCCTTGTTGAGGATCTCGTCCAGAGGGCTCCCCTGCAGGGCGGTGATGAGCCTCGTGGCGAAGCCCGTGGGCAGGTTGTCGCCGTCTTGGGGCTCCCCGGCCAAGGCGCGTAAGAACATGCCCAGGCCCGCGTCGTCGGCCTCAAGCACCGAGATCAGCCGGGACTCGACGGGCTCCTGGGAGGGGTCCAGCGGCACGGGCATGGTCATCGCGCCGGGGCTTGAGACCGGCGGGCCGTCGCGCCAGGTCTGGTAAGCCGTGAAGCAGGTGGGGTCGATGCCTACCCGCAGGCTGTCGCCCACCCGCAGCACCAGGAGCGGGAACTGGCTGCACACCGCGGGCTTGGAGGCCGCGCCGAAGGTGCCGTGCAGGCGGCAGAGCTCGTCTTCGCCCAAGAAGACGCAGCGCCCGCCGACCATTCTGAGCTGGCGGCCGTTCACCACGGGCTCGGCCACGCCGAGCTGGGCGCCCAAAGATTCGATGCGTGCGCGCTCCTCGGCGCCGATCACCGGGACGACGACGGCCTGACAGGCGCCCCCGCAGGCGAGGCAAGAGTGGCGAAGCGCCTCGCGGCGTGGCGGGGAGAGGTGAGTCAGCATACTCGCTCCAGACAGGAGGCAAGAATGCCACGACATCGCGCCGCGCGCCCCACCCCGAGCGCGGCGGATCCCAAGCCGAGCGCTGAGAGCGCCCGCCCGACGCGCGCAAACGCGCGATCCCCTCTTGCGAATCGGCCCGGCGCGTTACGCTTCGCGGCCATGCAGGCCATCCTCGATCTCGCCCGTCACGTCCAGCAGGAGCCCCAACGCTCCGACGAGCTGCTGCGCGCCTTCATGGAGCGCTACAGCTTCCCGCTCACCGACGAGAACACGGCGACCTTCTTCTACTGGGACCGCCGCCCGGTCGATCACGTCTTTTTGGTGCACTGGATCTTCGGCTTGGAGAGCCACCAGCCCTTCATGCGCCTCGGCGACACCAACGCCTTCTACCTGCCCCTGGAGCTGCCCAAGAGCGCCCGGGTCGAGTACAAGCTGGAGATCGTCCGCGGCGGCCAGAAGTCTTGGGTGCGTGACCCCCTGAACCCCCGGCAGGCCTTCGACCCCTTCGGCTCGAACAGCGTCTGCCCGATGCCCGGCTACAAGGATCCCTCCTGGATCGTCCCCGACGAGGGCGTGCGGGAGGGCCGCCTAGAGCGTTTCACCCTGCAGAGCGGCGTCTGGGGCCAGAGCCGCGAGGTCACGGTCTACCTCCCCAACGAGTACAAGCGGCGCAAGAAGTACCCCCTCATCCTCTGCCACGACGGCAGCGACTACCTGCGCTACGCCGGCATGAAGACCGTGCTCGACAACCTCATCTTCCGCCATGAGCTCGCCCCCGTCGTCGTCGCCTTCACCGACGGCACCGTCGAGCGAAACCGCGAGTACGGCGCCAACCCCAAGCAGGCCCGCTTCTTGGTGGAGGAGGTCCTGCCCGCCGTCGAGCAGCGCTACGGCGTCACGAACGACCCCAAGGAGCGCGGCCTGATGGGCGCGAGCTTCGGCGGCGTCTCCACCCTGTTCACGGCCTGGCAGCACCCCGGCGTGTTCTCCAAGCTGCTCTGCCAGTCGGGCAGCTTCGTGTTCACCGACGTCGGCGGCCACGGCCGCGGCCCGCTCTTTGACCCGGTGGTGGACTTCATCAACACCTTCCGCGAAGACCCGGGCCGCGTCAAGGCCAAGGTGTTCATGTCTTGCGGGACGTTTGAGTCCCTCATCTACTACAACCGCAGCCTCGCCCCGCTCATGCGGCGCGCGGGGCTCGACGTCGAGTTCCGGGAGAGCCAGGACGGCCACAACTGGATCGCCTGGCGAAACCACCTCCGTGAGGGGCTCAGCTCCCTCTTCCCCGGCCACCTTCGCATGACCTACGATTGATGGAGTCGTCGCTGTGAACCAGAACCACCGCAAGATCGGGCTCTCCCTGGGCGCAGACCTCTGCTGGCCCGCCTCCTACGAGGCCATCCTCGACAAGCTGAACCTCTCCATTCCGCACGGCGGCGAGCAGGTGCGCTTCTCGACGGAGCGCGTGAAGGTCGAGCCCTTCGACCTTGAGTACAAGCCCAGCTACGACCTCGTGATCGACCGGCTCACCCACTGGTTCCCCGTCACCCGGGAGTGGATGAAGAAGATCACGCTCATGGACGGCGTGTACGCGCTGAACAACCCCTGGTCCTTGCAGTCCAACGAGAAGCACACCTCGTACTGCGCGATGTTGAAGCTCGGCTACCCCGTGCCCAAGACCTACATGCTCCCCCCCAAGGAGTACAAGGACGAGGGCGACACGATGGTCACCATCAAGCGCTACAACAAGCTCTTTGACCTCAAGGAGGTCGGTGACGCCGTCGGTTACCCCGCGTTCATCAAGCCCTACGACGGCGGCGGCTGGGTGGGCGTGAAGCGTGTCACCGACCACAAGTCCCTCGCGGCGGCCTATGACGACTCCGGCACCCGGGTGCAGCACGTCCAGGCCGGCGTGAACAACTACGACATCTTCGTGCGTGGCCTGGGCATCGGCCCCCAGGTGAACGTCATCCGCTACGACCCCACCGCGCCGCTCCACGCCCGCTACGTCGTGGACTTCAACTACCTCGACGGCGAGCAGTGGTCCCGGGCCGTGCGCACCACCCGCACGATCAACGCCTTCTTCGGCTGGGACTTCAACTCCTGCGAGATGCTGCGCCAGGACGGGGTGCTGCACCCCATCGACTTCGCCAACCCCTGCCCGGACTCCCAGGTCACGAGCCTGCACTACCACTTCCCCTGGCTCGTGAAGGCGCTCCTGCGCTGGACCATCTTCTGCGCGACCACCCGCCGCCCGGTCACGCTGAACCTCAACTGGAAGCCCTACTTCGACCTGAACGACCCCGAGCTGCCCTTCGATCGCCGCCTGGAGCTCTACGACCAGCTCGCCCGGATTCACTTCGACGCCGACCGCTTCGACGAGTTCTGCGCCAAGGAGCTCGGCCACCTCGACGAGGTCGCCGTGGAGTTCTTCTCGTCCCCGGCCTTCAAGGAGATCGTGCGCCAGAAGGTCGCCGCGCTCTACCCCGCGCACGAGATCGAGCAGTTCACCGAGCACTTCTTCGGCCTCGTACGCTTCTGGTGCCACACCGAGACCGACCGCCTCAACCGCCTGCGCGGCTGATCCCTACGCCGACCTGGGCTGACCCCACGAGCTGAGTGAGAGGAGCGAGAGCCATATGGAGAAGTCTGTCACCCGCTGGCGCTCGCCAGCCTTGAACCGCGAGATGCCCCTGGCCACCTGGGGCTTCTACGGCAAGCCCGTGCTCATCTTCCCGACGGCGGGGGGCGACTTCGAGGAGTGTGAACGTTTCCTCATGCTCCGGGTGCTCCAGCCGCTCGTGGACGCCGGGAAGATCAAGGTCTACTCCTGCGGCAGCATCTCCGGCGAGGGCTGGCTCTCGTCCGAGGCGGCGCCCGCCTACAAGTCCTTCCTGCAGGCCCGGTTTGATGAGTACCTCGTCAACGAGCTGCTCCCGCACATCCGCAAGGACTGCGGCGGCGCCGACTCCCCCAAGATCGCCGTGACCGGCGCGTCCATCGGCGCCTACAACGCCGTGAACGCCGCGGCCAAGCACCCCGAGCACATCGACCTCTGCGTGGCGATGAGCGGCACCTACTACTTCGACCGCTGGATGAGCGGCCACCACGACGCGAACTACTACTTCAACTCGCCGGTGCAGTTCTTGCCCGGGGTTCAGCCGGGGCCCCAGCTCGACGCGCTGTGCCAGAGCTTCTTCCTCATCGCCTCGGGTCGCGGCCGCTACGAGGCCCCCGCCGAGAGCGAGAAGCTCTGCGCGATTCTGGGCTCCAAGGGCATCCCCAACCGGCTGGAGCTCTGGGGCGAGGACGCCCACCACGACTGGCCGACCTGGCGCACCATGCTCCCCATGTTCCTCGACAAGCTCACCCGCTGAGAGGCCCCCATGCACGTCATCCTCGTCGCTCCTCACTTCCCGTCCAACCAGCGCCGCTTCGTGCGGGGCCTCAAGAACGTCGGCGCGCGCGTCACGGGCATCGGTGACGCCCCGGCGGGCGTGCTCGACGCCGAGACCCGCTCGATGCTCGACGGCTACGAGCAGGTCTCGAACGTCTGCGACGTGGCCGCCATGACCGAGGCCGTGCAGCGTATCCAGCGCCGGGGCCCCTGGGTTCACCACCTGGAGGCCACCGTCGAGGCGCACATGTACTGCGCCGCTGAGGTCCGGGAGCGCACGGGCATCCCCGGCCTGAGCTACCGCACCGTCGATCTCTGCCGCGACAAGTTCATCATGAAGCAGGAGCTCCGCCGCCAAGGGGTGCCCTGCGCCCGCAACGCCGCGGTCTCTACGGCCGCCGAGGCCCGCAGCTTCGTCGCCGAGGTCGGCTTCCCCGTCATCCTCAAGCCCCGGGACGGCGCCGGGGCGAGCGCCACCTACCGCATTGATGATGAGGCCCAGCTCCTCGCCGCCCTGCGTGAGACCGGCCTCGACCAGCAGAAGCGCCACTTCACCATGGAGGAGTTCATCTCCGGCCATGAGGGCTTCTACGACACCATCACCTGCAACGGCGAGGTGATGTTTGAGGCCGTCTCGCACTACTACCCGAACGTGCTGGAGGCGATGCGCACCCGCTGGATCAACCCCCAGATCATGGTGACCAACCGCATCGACGCCTCGGGCTACAACGAGCTCAAGCACTTCGGCCGGGAGGTCGTGCGTAAGCTGGAGATCGGCACATCGGCCACCCACATGGAGTGGTTCTACGGCCAGAAGGGCCTCGCCTTCTCGGAGATCGGCGCCCGCCCCCCCGGCTGCCGCCTCTGGGACATGTACAACAAGTGCAACGACATCGACCTCTACACCGAGTGGGCCCGGGCCTTGTGCTGGGGCAGCGTCGAGGCCAAGCCCAGCCGCCGCTTCTCCGGCGGCATCATCTCGATCCGCCCCAGCGATGACGGCGTCATCAAGGGCTACAGCGGCGTGAACGAGGTCATGGCGCGTTACGGGCAGTGGATTCATGAGCTGCACCTGCCCGCCGTCGGCGGCCGCACCAACCCCGTCGGCGCCGGTTACCTCGCCCACGCCTACGTCTGCGCCCACCACCCCGACTACGACGTCTGCCGCTCGATGATGGACGACATCGGGCAGACCCTCAAGATGTGGGCGGGCTGATCTTCGCCGCGGCCTCGGGCGCGCGGGAGAAGATCGGACCGAGGCGCTTGCTGATCCGCGCTTCCGAGATCATGGTTGAGGGAGCGCATGTGATGAGGAGCGTTCGTGCACCCTGGTCCCTTTGAGTGGGCGAGAGAGAACCCGAGCCAGGCGCGGCGTGAGCTGCCCGCTGAAGGCGTCTACTACATCATCTCAGACATCCACCTCGGCGACGGGTCGATGACCGACATCTTCGTGGCCAAGGATCGCCACCTGCTGCGGTTCTTGGACAAGGTCGACGCCGAGGGCGCCACGCTCATCGTCGCCGGGGACGCCATCGACTTCTCGCAGTCCTGGTCGCTCACGCCCATCCTGCGGGCGCACGGCAAGGTGCTCGGCGCCTTCTCTCGCCTCGCGGCGAAGGGCCGCATGACCTACGTCATCGGCAACCACGACTTTGACCTGCGGCTCTACGATGAGCTGCTGAACCTCCCCGTCGTGGGGGAGGTGCAGATCGGCGACGACATCCTCGTGCGCCACGGCTACGAGTACGACCCGGTGATCGGCCCCGACATCGGGCGCTCGGAGATGCGCACCCGGGTTCACCACGGCATCGAGCGCTTCTTCGGCATCTGGCTGCGCCTGCCGCTCCAGCACTTCTACAACCTGCCGAACCGCCTCGCGTTCTGGCTGTTCCACAAGGCGGCCTGGCTCACCTTCCGCAAGGCCGAGCTCATGGAGCGCCTCACCGGCGACGACAGCGGCGTGAAGGCCGCCCGGCAAGAGAGCGAGTACTGGCTGCTCGCCCAGCTCGGCGACCCCGGCGGCCTGTTCCGCCCGGTGCGAGAGGCCGCGCTCAAGGGCGCGCACAAGCTGCTCGTCTGCGGGCACAGCCACCTCCCGGGCGTGGTGCGCCTCGGCCCCGAGCGCCTCTACGCGAACACCGGCTCCTGGACCTTCAACACCGCCACGGTGCTGCGCATCGACGCCTCCCAGCCGCCCTCGGAGGAGTCCGTCGTGGTGCAGGACTTCATCAGCGGCAAGGTCTACGGCGATCGGCTCTACCAGCCGCTCATCGCCGGGGGCCTCTACGGGCTCACCTTCTTTGACTGGTGGGCCCAGGTCTATCGCGGCTGGCTGCGCTTTGACCTCAGCGGCGGCGCCTCGGGCCAGAGCGAGCCCCGGTGAGCCGTCCGCCGCCGATCTCCATCCGCGGCGCCCGAGAGCACAACCTCCAAGGCGTCACCTTGGACCTCCCCCGGGGGGAGCTCATCGTGCTCTCGGGGCCGAGCGGCTCGGGCAAGTCGAGCCTCGCCTGGGACACGCTCTACGCCGAGGCCCGGCGGCGTTACGCCGAGACGATGACCGGCCGCGCCCGGGGCAGCCTCGACCTGCGCCTGCGGCCCAAGGTGGAGAGCGTCACGGGCCTGCCGCCCACCTTAGGCGTGGGCCAGCGGATCGAGGGCACGAGCGGCGCCCAGCGCGTGGGCGAGCTGACCGACCTGCGCGAGCTGCTCATCGTGCGCCTGTGCCACGACGGGGTCCAGCGCTGCCCCACCTGCGGCGACCCGGTGCGCGCCTGGCGTGTGGACGAGGTCGTCGCGGCGCTCATGGGCCTGCCTGAAGGCGCGACGGTGAGCGTCTTGGCGCCGCTCCTCCAGGGCGTGAAGGGCGGTCACAAGGCGCTCTTGGACGGCCTGCTCGCCGAGGGCTACGCCCGGGCCCGCATCGACGGCGTCGTCGAGCGCCTGGACGAGCTCGGCCCCCTGGACGCCAGGGCCCCGCACACCATCGAGCTGGTCATCGACCGCATCCGCGTCGCCCCGGACCGCGCGGAGCGGCTCTACGAGGCCACCCGGGCGGCGTGGCGGGTCGGCGGCGGGCGGCTCATCGCGCTGACCCAAGACGGCGAGACCGTCTACGCCGAGTCCCCCTGGTGCGCGCGCTGCGGCCTGAGCCTGCCCCGGGCGGTCCCGACCCTGTTCACCGAGGGCGGCGCCGGGGACTGCCCGACCTGCCGGGGCGCCGGGGAGGCCGCCGCCGAAGACGCCTTGATCGCCGACCCCCGCCGCTCCATCCGCGACGGCGCGCTCCCGGCCATCCAGGCGAGCGACCGGGTGCTGCGGGGCCTCACGCTCCAGGCCCTCGACGCCTTGGGGGTGCCTCTGGACCTGCCCTTCGGCGAGCTGGACGAGGATCAGCGCGCCCTGGTCCTCGACGGCCTCGACGAGCCCATCGTGCTCAAGTCCGCCCGGGGCGACGCCCGCAGCCTGCGGTTTGAGGGGGTGCGCGCCTTGCCCGCCGCGCGCCGCTCCGCCGGGGGGCCCTGCGCGGCCTGCGGGGGCTCGGGGCTCTCCGCCGTGGCCCGGGCGATCACCTTGGGCGGCCTGAGCCTCGCGGCGCTGGAGTCCCAGCCCCTCCGCCAGCTCACGGGGACCTTGGCCGGCTTCGTCCCCAGCGCGGAGATGGTGACCCTTCACGACGAGACCCGCCGCCGCCTCGACGCGCTCATGCGCTGCGGCCTGGGCCACCTCTCCTTGGGCCGCCGGGCGGGCACGCTCTCGACGGGGGAGCTGCGCCGCCTGCGCCTGGGCGCCGTGGTGGGCGGGGAGCTCTCGGGGGTGCTCTACGTCTTGGATGAGCCCAGCGTCGGCCTGCCTGACGAGGAGCTGCCGGGCCTCATCGACCTGCTCCGGAGCCTGCGGGACCAGAACAACACCGTGCTCGTCGTGGACCACCACCCCGCGCTCATCGCCGCGGCGGGCTGGTGTGTAGACTTCGGCCCCGGCGCGGGCGCCGAGGGGGGCCGGGTCTTGTTTGAGGGGCCTCCCGCCGCGCTCGGCCAGGCGCCGACGCCGACGGGCTATGTGCGCTCGGGGCAGCTCCCCGCGCCTGTCTCCCGCCGCCGGGGCCCGGGCCCGGGGCTCACCTTACGCGGCGCCCGGGGCCACAACCTCCAGGGCGACCCCCTCCACGTCCCGCTGGGCCGCCTCGGCGCGCTCTACGGGCCCACGGGCGGCGGCAAACGTTCGCTCCTGTTCGGCACCCTGCGCCCGGCCCTCGCCCAGGTCCTCGGGCTGACCACGCCGCCGCCGTTGCCCTTTGAGGCCCTGGACGGCGGCGAGTCCATCACGCGCCTGGTCACCGTCGAGGGCCGGGCCCCGGGCGGCGCCCGCAGCCTCGTCGCCACCTGGAGCGGCCTCTACGACAGCCTGCGCGACCTCTGGGCCCAGACCCGGGAGGCCAAGGCCCTGGGCCTGAGCCCTGGTCACTTCTCTCTGCACGTCCCTGGGGGCCGCTGCGAGACCTGCAAGGGCCAGGGGCAGCTCAGCCTCGCCCGGGGCCCCTTGCCCGACGCCGCGGTGACCTGCCCGGCCTGCCAGGGCCGCCGCTTCGACCCCCCGACGCTCACCGCGCGTTACCGGGGCCTGAACCCTCACGAGCTCCTGGAGCAGACCGTGCGCCAGGCCCGCGCCGTGCTCGCCGGTCACCCTGTCTTGGACCGGCACCTGCGCCTCCTGGAGGAGGTGGGCCTGGGCTACCTGCGCCTGGGCCAGCCCACGGCGAGCCTCTCCGGCGGCGAGGCTCAGCGCCTCCGCTTGGCGCGGGACCTCACCGTCGGCGCGGCCATGGGCGGCGCGCTCTACCTGATCGACAGCCCCAGCTCGGGCCTGCACCCGCTGGACCTGGGGCCGCTCTTGGCCGCGCTGCAGCGGCTCGTGGATGAAGGAGCCACCGTGGTCGTCATTGACCAGCATCCTTGGGTGCGGGGCGCGGCGGACTGGACGGCGCGGCTGGAGGGGGGGCGGATTGTGGGGTAGGGGTTCGGGAGCTTGGTGGGGGCTCGGGGTGTTGTGGCGATCGGCGGCGTCGTGCCCTGTGAGCAGGGGCGGCGTCGGTGGCGCTCGGGGTTGGGCTCTCGGTGGGGGCTCGGGGTGTCTTCGCGGTTGGCGGCGTCACGCCCTGTGAGCAGGGGCGGCGTTTGTGGCGCTCTGTGTTGGGCTCCCGGTGGTGATTCGGGCCGCAAGCAGCGGGGCACAGTGGAGACGACCGCGGCACAGCCGGGGCCGACCCCGGCGCTGTTCGTGGGGATTCGGGCTCTATGACCGAGCGGCGCGCGGCGGCAGGCGCGGGCGCTGATGCCCGCTGAGGATCGTGACCCTCGCTGCACATTCCCACGCGACGGCGCCGAGGCCTACGCGGCCGACATGACCGCCTGCGATGCCGCCGACGAGGGCTATACGCCAAGCGCAAGCAAAGGAGAGACGCGCATCCTGCCCGACGCCGCCGGCACCCCGCTCCGCTCCTGGCGCTCCGGCGGCCACCGCCTCCGTCCGCTCCAGGAC